>CAVAWX010000076.1:0-7871 GCA_963592385.1 Acidaminococcaceae bacterium
GTGACGCAGCCGACGCGCACGTCGTCGGCATGCACCGCCGTCCCGTCTGCCAGGGTGTACGCTCTGCACATGGCCAGCAGCGGCTTCACCACGAAATCGCGCTCCAGGATGCGCGGGTGCGGCAGGGTCAGGTCGGGCTCGTCGCAGACGACGCCGGCGTAGTCGAGTATGTCGAGGTCGATTGTGCGCGGCCCCATGCGCTGCACGCGCACGCGCCCCATCGCGTCCTCGATCCCCTGCAGGGCCGCCAGCAGCTCGCGCGGCGCCAGCGTGGTCTGCACGAGGCACACCGCGTTGGTGAAGACGGGCTGGTCGAGGACGTAGGCGGGCTCGCTTTCGACGTAGGGCGACACGCGCACGACCCAAATGCCCGGCACGCGTCCCAGGCGCTCCACGGCCTCGTCGAGGGCCGCGCGTCCGTCGCCGATGTTGGAGCCGAGCGCCACCAGGGCGCGCCGCGAGTCGTGCAGGGCGGCCACCGTCGCCGCGACGTCGTGGACACGGGTAAGCGAGGCACCGTCGGCGCATGCGGCGGCAGCGCACAGGGCAGAGGCCGCGTCGCGCTCCTTCGGCGCCTCGATGCCCGTCACGTGCCCGATGTAGGATTTGCGCGAGACGGCCACCATCAGGGGGTACCCATGCGCGGCCAGGCGCGGCGTCGCTTCCAGCAGGGCGCGGTTGTGCGCATGCGTCTTGCCGAAGCCGACGCCGGGGTCGAGGCTGATGCGGCTGCGGGCGACCCCGAGCCCCTCGAGCGCTGCGGCGGCAGCCAGGAGCTCGCCTTCAACCTCGGCCACGACGTCTGCATATACGGGGTCGGCCTGCATGGTCTTGGGCTCGCCGCGCATGTGCATGACGACGGCGCCCGCGTCACTTGCCGCCAGCGCCTCGCGCATCGCCGCGTCGCGAAAGCCCGACACGTCGTTGATGACGCACGCCCCCGCATCAAGCGCCGCGCGCGCGACCTCCGCATGGCGCGTGTCCACGCTGACGGGCACGCCGTCTGCCGCAAGCGCCTCGACCACGGGCAGGACGCGCGCCGCCTCTTCGGCAGGCGACACCTCTGCAGAACCGGGGCGCGTGCTCTCGCCGCCCACGTCGATGATGCCCGCGCCCGCTTCGAGCAGCTCGTGCGCATAGGCGACGGCCTCGTCTGCGGCCGCGTGCTCGCCTCCGTCGGAAAACGAGTCGGGGGTCACGTTGCAGATGCCCATGACGAGGGGTTTGTCCGCGGACACCTCGAACTCGAACTTGCCGCATTGCCAAATCATGATGAATACGCCTTCTTCAACTCGAGGTGGACTTGAGAATGAAGCTGCGCCCAGATGCACGCCCGAACCTGCGCCCGGGTTCACGCCCGGGTTCACGCCCACGTCCGCGCCCGGCTCCACACCAGCGCCCGCCCGCGTGCGCCCCCGCATCCGCGCCTAGCGCTGCTCCTTTATCAAGCTCAGGGCCTCCGCCCGCGTCGCCGCGTCGCGCATCACCCCGCGCACGGCCGAGGTCGTCGTCTTCGCGCCGGGCTTCTTCACCCCGCGCATGCTCATGCACATGTGCTCGCACTCGAGCATCACGTAGACGCCCTCGCAATCCATCTGCTCGACGAGCGTGTCGGCCACCTGCGAGGTCAGGCGCTCCTGGACCTGCGGGCGCCGGGCGAACAGGTCCACGAGCCGCGCGAGCTTCGAGATGCCGCAGATCTGGCCTTGCGCGTTCGGGATGTAGGCCACGTGCGCGACGCCGAAAAAAGGCACGAAGTGGTGCTCGCAGATGGAGTGGACGGGAATGTCATGGACGATGACCATCTCCTGGTGGCCTTCGTCGAATTTCACCCGGAACAGCTCGGCCGGGTCGGCGTCCATGCCGGAAAGTATCTCGGCGTACATGCGGGCGACGCGTGCCGGCGTCTCGCGCAGGCCCTCGCGGTCCGGGTCCTCGCCCACGCCTTCCAGCACAAGGCGCATGCCCTCTTCTATTTTCGCTTGGTCAAACGCCATGGAGTATGCCCCTGCCGCCCTTCGTCTAGCGCGCGTCGCCGTTCGGGCGCGGGAAATCGTCGGCCGGGTCGGCGGGCGGCGTGTGCAAGTCGAGCCTGCCCAGCTCGTCGTCGGCTATCTCGCCGGGCAGCGGCTTTGCGGGCGCATGCGCATGCGCATGCGCGGGCGCGGCAGCCTGAGCAGGCGCAGCAGGCGGCTCGGCACCCGAGGCGAGGGCAGGCGCCGCCTCGGCAGCCTGCGCCCCCTCGGCACCGTCCGCCGCAGCCGCGTCCGGCTGCCCTTCCCCGCCGTTTTCCTCGCCCTCGTCGCCGTGCTCGGCCTCCCAGACCAGGTACTCGTCCCATTTGTCGTCGAGCAGGGCCTCGACCGCCTTGCCCTCGACCGTCTCGCGCTCCAACAGCACCTCCGCCATCAGGTCGAGCTGCGCGCGGTGCTCCGACAGGATGCGGAACGCCGTGTCGTGCGCCTGCGTCATGAGGCGCGCGACCTCGTCGTCGATGATGCGCGCGGTGTCTTGGCTGTAGTCGGCCGCCGTCGCGATGTCGCGGCCCAGGAAGGGGTTGCCGTCCTGCTCGCCGTAGACCTGGTGCCCCAGCACGTTGCTCATGCCATAGCGCGTGACCATGGCCTTCGCCGTCTTCGTCGCGCGCTCCAAGTCGTTGGACGCGCCCGTCGTCACGTCGCCGTCGTTGGCGATCTCTTCTGCCGTGCGCCCGCCCAAAAACATCGCGAGGTTGTCGATCATCTCGCTTTTCGCCTGCAAGAAGCGGTCCTCTTCGGGGATGGACAGGGTGTAGCCCAGCGCCTGCCCGCGCGCGATGATCGAGATCTTGTGGATGGGGTCGGCGTGCTCGAGCAGGTGCCCCACGAGCGCATGCCCCGACTCGTGGTAGGCGATGGTGCGCTTCTCGGCATCGGTCATGACGCGGCCCTTTCGCTGCGGGCCGGCGATGACGCGCTCCATGGACTCTTCCACTTCGTTGAACGAGATCGCGGTCTTGTTGCGCCGCGCCGCCAGAAGCGCCGCCTCGTTTAACAGGTTCGCCAGATCGGCGCCCGTGAAACCGCTGGTCAGCGACGCGATGCGCGCGAGGTCCACCGTGTCGTCCATGGGCTTGCCCTCGGCGTGCACCTCGAGGATCTTCTTGCGCCCGTTCAAGTCGGGCCGGTCCACGACCACCTGGCGGTCGAAGCGCCCGGGGCGCAACAGCGCCGGGTCGAGGATGTCGGCGCGGTTCGTGGCCGCGATCACGATGACCGCCTCGTTTTGCTCGAAGCCGTCCATCTCGACGAGCAGCTGGTTCAAGGTCTGCTCGCGCTCGTCGTTGCCGCCGCCCAGGCCCGTGCCGCGCTGGCGGCCGGCCGCGTCGATCTCGTCGATGAACACGAGGGCCGGCGAGGACTTCTTGGCCTGCGCGAACAGGTCGCGCACGCGGCTCGCGCCCACGCCCACGAACATCTCGACGAAGTCCGAGCCCGAGATGCCGAAAAACGGCACGCCCGCTTCACCCGCCACCGCACGCGCGAGCAAGGTCTTGCCCGTGCCCGGAGGTCCCACGAGCAGCACGCCGCGCGGAATCTTTGCCCCCATGGCCTGGAACTTGGCCGGGTTGGAGAGGAACTCCTTTATCTCGTCGAGCTCTTCGACCGCCTCGTCGATGCCGGCCACGTCGGCAAACGTGACCTTGGGCATCTCCTCGGACAGCTGCTTTGCCTTGGCCTTGCCAAACGACATCTGCTTGTTGTTCGCGCCGTTCATCTGGTAGAGGAAGAAGATGAGCACGCCGAATATCAGCAGCAGCGGCAGCAAGGTGGTGAGCAGCGAGGTCCACCAGCTGGACGTGGCCACGTCGGCGCTGTACTGCACGTCGGGGTGCTGCGCCATCAGCTCGTCGAGTGAGTCGTCGCCGATGTAGGTCGAGGTGAATTCGGTGGCCTCGTCCTTTTCCTTGGCCGCGTCGTCTTTGTAGTACTTGCCGCTCAGGGTGGCCGACGACACGTGGAAGACGACCTCTTTCATGTGGTTGGCGTTCACGGCCGCGACAAACTCGCTGGTCTTCAACTCGTCGGGCTGCTCGCCCTGGTTGTTCGCGGTGAAGACCTGGCTTGCGATCAAGCCCACGAGCACGGCGGCCAAGATCACGTACAAGACGATGGTGCGCGGCCTGGGAGACGATGGTGCGCGGCCTGGGCGGCGTCGGTTTGCCCTGCCTGCCGGGCTTGTCGTGCTTGCCCGCGTTGTCGGGGGCGTCGTGGCCGGACGACTCGTCGCGTCCGCTTTGCTCGGGCGTTTCGTTGGATTTGTTCTCGTCCACGCGCAGGTTCTCCTCTTGCAGCTGCGAAGTTCGGGGCTAGTCTTGGTAGATCTCGGGCTTGAGCACGCCGATGTAGGGCAGGTTGCGGTAGCGCTCGGCGTAGTCGAGGCCGTAGCCGACGATGAACTCGTCGGGGCAGTCGAAGCCGACGTACTTGCAGTCGATCTGCGTCTTTTGCGTGCCCTGCTTGTAGAGCAGCGTGGCGACCTCGATGGAGGCCGGCTTGCGGCTCGACAGCGTCTTCATCAGGTATTTCAGCGTGAGGCCGGAGTCGAGGATGTCCTCGGCGATGAGGACGTTCTTGCCCTCGATGGACGTCGAGAGGTCCTTGATGATGCGCACGACGCCGGACGACTTCGCGCCCGAGCCGTAGGAGCTGACGGCCATGAAGTCCATCTCGACGGGCAGGTCTATGCTGCGCACGAGGTCGGCCATGAAGATGCAGGCGCCGCGCAGCACGGATATGACGATGAGGGGCTTGCTCTTGTCCGCGTAGTCGGCCGTGATCTCGGCGCCCATCTGCGCCACGCGCTCCGCGAGCACGTCGTCGGTGAAGAGGACTTCCTTCAAGTCCTGGTGCATGTTCTCGCTCCGTTCTTCGTCAGACATTGCAAAGCCCATGCCCACTCTCGACACGGAAATCTTAATCTAGCACCAATCGCGCGGGCGTGGGGTGTCGTTTGCGTGACACGTGCGCGATTTTCACGATTTCACGACGCGCGGGCCGCGCGGGCGCGGAATGCGGCGCCGGGAGGGCGCGCTGGCGCGGATGGTGAGAGACGCACTGGCGGGGATGGTGAAAGGGGCGGTGAAGAGGGACGCCCGGAGGGCACGCCGCGGGGGCACGTCGACCCCTCAGATGCGAAACGCGGCGATTGTGCCGTCTGCCACCTGCACGCGCACGCCGCCGGCCACGTCGCAGGCCGTCTCCTCGCCCGCCTCCACGGCCTGCGCGACGCGCTCTATCTGCGCGGATTCCAGGCGCGCGGACGGATGCACCACGAGCAGGGCCTCGCGCAGCACGCGGCGGCGCATCGGCGCCTTCTCGTCGAGCAGGGCCTGCGCGGGCAGCTTCGCCACGGCCCCGTCCCAGTCCAGATGGCGGTAGAGCAGCGCATGCGCCTGCTCTTGCAGCATCGCGTCCTCGTCGGCGATCAGGTCCATGGTGTGCGCGAGCGTGCGGGAAAAGCCGCCGCGCAGGGCCTCGGCCGCCGGCACGAGCTGCGTGCGCACCCGGCTGCGGAAATTCGAGCCGTCGTCGTTTGTCGCGTCCTCGCGCCACAGCAGCGCGTCGGGCACGTTCGGCCTCTGCTCGCGCAGCCATTCGCGCAGCTCCTCGCGCGTCACGTCGAGCAGCAGCCGGCGTATGCGGCCGCGGGCGCGCGGGATGCTCGCAAAGCCGCCGGGGCCCGTGCCGACGAGCGCGCGCATGAAGAAAGTCTCCACGCGGTCGTCTAGAGTGTGCGCCGGCAGGATGTAGCCGCGCGCGCAGCCTTGCGTCGCGCACAGCAGGTCGAGCTGCTCTGCCGCGAGCCGGTAGCGCTCCTCGCGGGCGACGGCCTCGACGCCGCCCTTGCGCGACGCCGCCAGGTCCTTCACGTTCACCCGCTCGACGTGCAGATCGACGCCCATCTGCTCGCACTCGGCGCGCACGAAGGCCTCGTCGGCGTAGGCGGCCGCGCCGCGCAGGAGATGGTTCACGTGCAAGACGCGCACGCAGACCGCGGCGGGATCGGGCAGCAGCTCCTCGAAGGCCCGCTGCGCCTCGAAGGGCAGCGGCCGGCCGTCCAGGTAGGCGCAGGCCATCTCGAGCAGAGCCGTCGAGTCCGACCCGCCCGAGACCATGAGCACGACGCCTACCTGCTCGGACGGGGCCTCGGACGACGTTGCGGGCGGCGTTGCGGGCGGCGGCGGGCACGCGGCATCCCCCTCCACCATGCCCTGCCGCCCGTGCCCCGACAAAACACTGTCCGCGCTCGTCATGCCGTCATTCATCACGGTGAAAACGCCGCTACTCGCCGCCTGCGCCCGCGTCGCCCGCGCCGCCCGCGTCGCCTTCACCCTCTGCGGGCTCGGCGGCCAGCGCCTCGAGCACCTCGCCCACGCTGCGCTCGCACTCGGCGGCCGCGCGCTCGACGTCGACGGTCTTGAACTCGCCGTTTTCGTAGAGCACCTTGCCGTCGCACATCGTCATCACCACATCGGCGCCGTTGGCGCTGTAGACGAGATTCACCGCCATGTCGTAGACCGGCTTCATCCACGGCGTGTCCACGTCGAAGACGACCAGGTCGGCGCGCATCCCCTCCTTCAGCACGCCGCAGTCCTCGCGTCCCTGCGCCGCCGCGCCGCCCGCCGTGAGCATGCGCAGCACCTCCTTGGCCGGCACCACGGTCGGGTCGAGCGCGTTGCCCTTCTGCGCGCAGGCCAGCAGGTAGGCGCTTTGCAAGATGTTGTGCGTGTTGTTCGAGGCCATGCCGTCCGTGCCCATCGACAGCGGCACGCCCGCGTCGATCATCTTCTGCACCGGCGCAAACCCGCTCGCGAGCTTCATGTTGGAGGCCGGGTTCAGGCTGACGTGCACCCCGCGGCGGGCGAGCAGCTCGATGTCGGAGTCCTCGACCCACACGCAGTGCGCGGCCGTCACGCGATGCTCGAAGACGCCGCAGTGCTCGAACCAGGCCGCCGGCGTCATGCCGCCGTGGCGCTCCTTGCACTCCTCGTGCTCCGAGCGTGTCTCGGAAAGGTGCAGGTGAATGCCGCAGTCGTGTTTGCCCGCCTCCTCGGCCACGCGGCGCACCATGCCCTCGGGCGTCGTGTACTCGCCGTGTATGCACATCTCGATCTGCACGCGGCCGTCGCCCGCGCCCTGGAAGCGCTCGAACAGCTCGGCGTTGGTCTTTGCCACGGGCAGCGTGTCGTAGTCCTTTTCCACGAAGCACATGGTGCCGCCGTCGCAGTGGTTGGCCTTCATGCCGGCGGACAGCGTGGCCTCGCAGCGGTCGATGGTCGCGTTGTACATGTCCGTGTAGCCGACGACGCCGTAGCGGATCATCTCGGCCTGCGCGAGGACCGTGCCCCAGTAGTGGTGCTTTTTCGCGACGTCCATCTTGCCCTCGAAGGGCCACACGGTCTTTTGCAGCCAGTCTTGCAGCGGCTGGTCTTCGGCGTAGCCACGCAGCAGGGTCATGGACGTGTGCGCGTGCGTGTTGAAAAACGCGCTCATCAAAAGCTTGCCGCGGCCGTCGTAGCGCTGGCCGTAGGTCTGCGCGTTGGCGGGCGCCTTGGCGCCCACGTAGGTGATGGTCGCCCCCTTCACCCCGACGAAGCAATCCTTTTGCCAGTCCAGGTTCTCGTCGAGAATGTCGATGTGCTCGAACAGCATATGAGGCTCTCCTCTCGTGTGGCGTGGCGAAGCGCGCGGGTGAAGCGGACGTGACGGCTGCGGGTCTTGGCCCGCGAATCTCGGCCGCAGCCCTTTTGACGACGCAGCCCCGCCCTTCACCCGTCCCCCGCACGTGGCGCTATGTGCATCGAGCGAATAGTACACCACACGCCGCTC
>CAVAWX010000077.1:0-7757 GCA_963592385.1 Acidaminococcaceae bacterium
GCACCGCCACCGACGGGCGCATCACCATCGGCTCGGGCACCGCCGCGACCGTCACCATCAAGGGTGTGCACTTCTCCGGCAAGTACCTCGACGGCACGACGGTGGGCGCGCGCAGCCGCACCACCTCCGGCATCGAGGTGAGCGCGAACGCCACGCTGAACATCTCCGACGGCGACACGGCGGGCACCTACATAGACGGCAGCGCGCACGCGCCCGCCTCCACGACGATCGAGGACTTCGTGAACACGTCCACGACGGACGCCAGCTCGGGCGGCTTTCTCTACGTGGCCGGCGCGGTGAAGATGAGCAGCGGCACGATTCAGAACTGCAAGTGCGATAGCGCAAGAGACGCGGGCGGCGGGGCGGTCGCCTCGGTCTACGCGGGCAGCTTCACGATTGAAGATGGAACGATTACTGGCAATGGCGAACTTTCTGCTACAAACTGGAAAAGCGGAGGTCCGTTTAAAATACAAAACGGCTCGAGCTTTACCATGACGGGCGGCGAGGCGTACAACAACTACGCGAACCACGGCGGGCTCGTCATGGCGAACGTGAACGTGAACACCGTGACCATCGCCGGAAACGCCAAGGTCCACGACAACACCGCCTCCCTCGACGGCGGCGCCATCTTCGCCCAGAACTCGGGCGCGACCACCGTGAACATCGGCGGATATGCCGAGATCTACAACAACCACGCGGGCCGCGCGGGAAGCGCCATCGACATCCGCGACAACTGCTACTTGAACCTCTACGGCTACGCGAAGATCTACAACAACTCGATGCAGGCCTATGAAGGGGTGAGCAACAGCTTCGGCTGCGCGATCTGCGGATGGTCTTCAAGCGTCGCGAACCCGACGATCACCATCAAGGAAAACCCGCAGGTCTTCGGCAATACGGGCATCGACGGCTCGTCCATGAACCTGTGGATCAGCAACGCGTCCAAGGCGACCGTCACCACGGACAAGGTGGGCAACGGTGCGCTGATCTACGTCTACGGCAACACCGGCCTCTACGAGTCGGGCGCGCAGTTTGCCACGTCGGCGGCGGCCTCGGCGGCTGACGCGGGCTACCTGGCGGCCTTCTACGACGACCGCGCGACCGATGCCGAGGGCTGCCCGCTGCGCGGCACGGCCGGCACGGGCAACGCCATCGTGTGGGGCACCTCCACGCCCAACGTGAAGGTGACCGAAAAACTTACGGGCGGGGACTCCGTGCACACCTTCGCGACCATCGCCGAGGCCGTCGAGTGCGCGGGCGTGCTGCCGGCGGACAACATGCCGACGTACGCGGAGGGCGCGGGCGTGGACGGCGACATCATGGAGTACTACAAGATGGAGGTGTTGGTAGGCGAGCTGACGCAGACGGCGGGCGTGAACATCGCGGTCGGCGCGGACAAGCCCCTTATGCTGACCACCGCCTCCTCGACGGCCACCGACGGCTACCCCTACCGCGGTGACACCTCAAAGGAGAGCGGCCGCGCCGTCGTGAAGATTGGTGCAACGGGGATAGGGGCTTTCGAGATTTCCGGCTCGAGCAATCTGACGCTTGGGAACTGCATTATCGACGGCAATAAATCAGCGGGATACGTGATTCCCACCAATACCGGCGCCGTCAAGTCGACCTCTTCTACGTTTGTGATGAACAGCGGGGGCGAGATTAGGAACGCCAAGCAGGGGGATACTAATGGCGGAATCGCAGTTCAGCTTGTCGGCGGCAATTTCAAGATGCGCGACGGTTCGTATATCAGGTATTGCGAAAACACGCACAACGGGGCGGTGTACGTGAATAGTGCGGCTGTTGCGACAATTGACGGGGGCGTCATATCCGATTGCACGGGAACATACGGCGCCGCTATGTACATCGCTGCCGGCACCGTGACGCTTAAGGGCGCCACCCAGATTCTCAACAATACGGCTACCTGCGGCGGCGCGATTTTCGTGAATGAGAGCAGTGCAGGAAGCGTCACGAAGATTTTGAATATCGAGGGATCCACGAAGGTAAAGGGAAATATCTCGAAGGAGGCCAAGTACGGTGCATATGGTGCCATCGCGGTGCCAAACGCTGCGAGCACGAGGGTCTACGTGAGCGGTTCGCCCTATGTCTACGACAACTGGAATGCAGCAGGTGAGGCAGGCGGCGTGCAGTATAACCTGGAGGATCCCACTGGTTTGAATGATGGCACGGTTATCTCAGTCGCCGAGGAGGGGTTGGAGGATGACGCGAAGATCGGCGTCTACGCCGCGACGAACTACAAAGCGGGCAACACCTTCGCGCGGACCGTCACGACGAAGTCCACGGACTACGAAAACCTCTCCGCCTTCGTGAACGACAAGAACACGCGCCTGACCGGCCTGGCGAGCGCGGCCGACCCCTACAACCGCGTCATCTGGTCGTCGGCCGAAAAGCTCGTCTTGACGAAGGTGCTGCCGGCCGCCACGGCGCACGACACCTGGTTCACCGTGCAGCTGAAGGACACGGCCAGCGGCGAGGTCTACCGCCAGGCCATCAAGGTGCCGGCGGGCAGCACGACGGGCAGCGCCACCGTGCTGGTGCAGTCGGGCATCGCCTACGAGGTCTCGGACGCGGCCGAGCAGAGCAGCTGGCGCTATACGGCCGACACCACCACCGCCACCCGCAGCGACAGCCCGGCCGTCACGCCCGCCGACACCTGGGCGGCAGACGCCACCAAGGCCACGCTGGGCACCCTCACGCTGGCCTGCCCGGACACGAACGAGTACACGCACACCCTGACCATGACGGTGAAGGAGGGCGCGCAGAGCTGGTACTCCGACGGCGCGAGCGTCGTGAACAGCATCACCATGTCGTAGGCGCCGCCGACATTCGGCGCTGCGACGAGAAGGGCTGCCTGCGGGCGGCCCTTTCCTTCACCGTCCTCTTCACCACGTCCTGTATCCCGCCACGCCCGCCGTTGCCGAATTGGCAGACGGCGCATACGGGGTGCACCTGCGCCGCCCGTGTATAATGAGGGTTCTATCCGCTTGCACGCCCGCTGTTTTCCGCGCGTGCCGCAGCGCCCGCAACGCCGCCGCCACCTTCGCGCGCGCGATTCCTGCGGCAGATTGGAGAGTGAGTTTTCCTCATGGAAGCTTTGCGCATCATGGACACGACCCTGCGCGACGCCCACCAGTCCCTGTGGGCCACGCGCATGGAAATCGGCGACATGCTCCCCATCCTGGACGCCACCGACCGCGTGGGGTACTGGTCGCTCGAGGTCTGGGGCGGCGCCACCTTCGACACCTGCCTGCGCTTCCTCGACGAGAACCCCTGGGACCGCCTGCGCACCATCAAGAAGAACTGCCCCAAAACGCCGCTGCAGATGCTCACGCGCGGCCAAAACCTCGTGGGCTACCACCACTACTCGCGCGACATCGTGAACCGCTTCATCGCGGCCTCGCACAAAAACGGCATCGACGTCTTCCGCGTGTTCGACGCGTTAAACGACGTGCGCAACGTGGTCGATTCCGCCGAGGCCCTAAACGCCTGCGGCGCGTGGTTCGAGGGCGCGATCAGCTACACCATCAGCCCGGTCCACACCCTGGACAGCTACGTCGAGTACGCCCAGGAGCTCAAAGAGCTGGGCGCGAAGTCCATCTCCATCAAGGACATGGCCGGCCTTCTCACCCCGTTTCGCTGCGAGCGCCTGGTGAAGGCCCTGAACAAGGAAGTCGGCCTGCCCATCCACGTGCACTGCCACTACGTCGGCGGCATGGCCCCGGCCAACTACATCAAGGCCGCCGAGGCCGGCGCCTCCATCGTGGACACGGCGTCCGCGCCGCTGGCCTTCGGCAACTCGCAGCCGGCCGTCGAGATGGTCGTCGCGGCCCTGAAGGAAAGCGCCTACGACACGGGGCTGGACCTCGAGCTGCTCTTCGAGATCGCCGAGTACTGGGAGGGCGTGCGCAAGAAACGCAGCTTCAAGCGCGGCATCTCGACCCTCGACCAGATGCACGTCTACAGCCACCAGGTCCCGGGCGGCATGATGAGCAACCTCGTCAGCCAGCTGGGCGTGCAGAAGGCCACCGAGCGCCTGGGCGAGGTGCTGGCCGAGATCCCGAAGGTGCGCGCCGAGGTGGGATATCCGCCGCTCGTCACGCCCATGTCGCAGATCGTCGGCACGCAAAGCGTCTTCAACGTGCTCACGGGCAAGCGCTGGTCGGTCATCTCCAAGGAGATGAAGGACTACATCGCGGGCTACTACGGCAAGGCCCCCGGCAAGATCGACCCCAAGATCCAAAAGCTCGTGCTGGGAGACGACGCGCCGCTGCCGCCGGACGTGGCGCCGGGGTCGCTTGTCACGACGAGCTTCGCCGAGCTGGAAGAAGAGCTGGGCGAGCTGGCGACGTGCGAGGAAGACGTGCTGATGTACGCGATGTTTCCCAACGAGGCGCGCGCCTTCTTGGAGAAGCAGCGCAAGATAGAGCAGACGAGTTTTCTGATGAACGAGGCCGTGAACGTGGTGAAGGAGGAAGACGAAGTGGATACCGCGCAGATTCGCGAGTTGGTGAAGATGGTCGAGGAGACCGGCATTGGCGAGATCACGGTGCAAGACGCCGGCACGCAGGTGACGGTGCGCAGCGCCGCGCTTGCCGCCGCGCCTGCGGCGGGGGCCGCCGCCGTGCCCGCCGCGCAGCCCCTGGCCGGGACGGCGCCCGTCGCCGCAGCCCAGGCCGCGCCTGCCGAGGGCGCGGGTGCGGGCGCGCAGGCCGACAAGCCGGCGTCCTGGAAGCCCGTCGTCGCGCCCATGGTCGGCACCTTCTACGTGGCGCCCAGCCCGGACGCCGACCCGTTCGTGCAGGTGGGCGACAAGGTGGCCGCCGGCGACACCATGTGCATCGTCGAGGCCATGAAGCTCATGAACGAGATCGCGGCCGAGGAGCTGTGCGAGGTGCGCGAGGTGTGCCTGGCCGACGGCGACGCGGTCGAGTTCGGCACGGTCATGTTCTACGTCGAGCCCATCTGCGAGTAGGGACGCGCCATGTTCGACAAGATACTCATAGCAAACCGCGGCGAGATAGCCCTGCGCGTGCTGCGGGCGGCCCACGAGCTGGGGGTGAAGGTGGTGGCCGTCTACTCCACCGCCGACGCCGACACGCGGGCGGTGCGCGAGGCCGACGAGCGCGTGTGCATAGGGCCGGCGCCCTCGGCCAAGAGCTACCTCTCCATGTCCAACATCATCGCGGCCGCCGAGACGACCGGCGCCCAGGCCATACACCCGGGCTACGGCTTCCTCTCGGAAAACGCCGACTTCGCGCGCGCGTGCGCGGACAACGACATCGTGTTCATCGGCCCTAGCCCCGACAGCATCGACTCGCTGGGCAACAAGGCCACGGCCAAGGAGACCATGCGCAAGCTGGGGGTGCCCACGGTGCCCGGCTCCGACGGGCCGGTCGGCTCGGTCGAGGAGGCGCGCGCCTTTGCCGAGGAAGTGGGATATCCCGTGCTCGTGAAGGCGAGCGCCGGCGGCGGCGGCAAGGGCATGCGCGAGGTGCACAGCCCCGACGAGCTGGAAGAGCGCTTCAACGCGGCACGCGGCGAGGCGGCCGTGGCCTTCGGCAACGACGAGGTCTACTTGGAGAAGCTGCTGGTGAAGCCGCGGCATGTCGAGGTGCAGGTCCTGGCCGACACGCACGGCAACGCCATGCACCTGTGCGAGCGCGACTGCTCCGTGCAGCGCCGCCACCAAAAGCTCATCGAGGAGGCGCCGTGCCCCGTGCTCGACGAGGCCACGCGCCAGGCCATGGGCGAGGCGGCCCTGAAGGCCGTGCGCGGCGTGGGCTACGTGAACGCCGGCACCATCGAGTTTCTGCTGGATTCGGACGGCAAGTTCTACTTCATGGAGATGAACACGCGCGTGCAGGTCGAGCACCCCGTGTCCGAGCAGATCACGGGCGTGGACATCATCAAGGAGCAGCTGCGCATCGCGGCCGGCGAGCTCATGAGCTGCGCGGGGCTGGCGCCGCTGAGCCCCGTCGCGCACGCGATCGAGTTTCGCATCAACGCCGAGGACCCGCAAAACGGCTTTCGCCCCTGCCCGGGCGCCATCACGCGCCTGGACTTGCCGGGAGGGCCGGGCGTGCGCGTGGACACGCACCTCGTGGCCGGCGCGCAGGTGCCGCCTACCTACGACTCGCTGCTGGCGAAGCTCATCGTGTGGGGCGCGGACCGCGACGAGGCGCTTGCGCGCGGCAGACGTGCGCTTTCGGAGTTGAACATCGAAGGCGTCGCGACTACGATACCCTTCCACATGGCCGTGCTGGACAACCCGGTGTTTGCCGCCGGCGAGGCCTGCACCGACTTCATAGACACCGAGATGAACGGAGGAGCGCTGTAATGGCAGCTGCAAGCGAGAAGAACTTCCAGACGGACGGCATGAGCATCGCGCCGGGCGTCGTCGAGACCATCGTGGCGATGGCGGCGGCCGAGGTGGAAGGCGTCGCGGGCGTGGGCGCGGCAGGGCCGCTCGCGCAGATCATGGCCACCTTCAACGCGGGCAAGCCCGTGCCCACCCAGGGCGTGAACGTGAGCGTGGACGACGACCAGAAGTTCTCCGTCGAGATCACGGTGCAGGCCTTCTACGGGCGGCGCCTGGTGGACGTGGCCGCCGCGGTGCGCCGCGCCGTGGCCGACGCGCTGGCCGCGCAGATCGGCGTCGAGACCTCCGCCGTGGACGTGCACATCGACAGCCTGCTGTTCGCCGAGGATGTGTAGGGGGCGCACGGACGCGCACGAACACGCTGCACGCAGGAACCACACGTCACGCGAAAGAGACACGATGCCCCAGCTTCACGAACATACCGCCGCACGCCGCCAGGCCGTGCAGGTGCTCTACCAGCACGAGTTGACGGAGCGGCCCCTTGCCGAGCTTGCAAGCGAGCCCTCCACCTTCACCGTGCCCATTTGCCCCAAAGACGCCGACGACTACGAGCTGGTCTCGACGCCGCTGGCCGAGTACGCGCGCGCGCTGGTGGCCGGCGTGGCGGACTCCCTCGACGAGATCGACGCCGCCATCGCGCAGACTTCGGAGAACTGGGCGTTGGAGCGCATGCCCGTCGTGGACCGCAACATCATCCGCGTGGCCGTCTACGAGATCGCGCGCTGCGACGAGATTCCCGTGGGCGTGGCCATCAACGAGGCGGTCGAGGTGGCCAAGATGTACGGCGGCGACGAGTCGCCCAAGTTCGTGAACGGGGTGCTGGGACGCATCGCGACGAAGTACGGCGAGGGCGACGGCGTGGATGCCGCGGGCGACGCGGACGCGGACGCGGCTGGCAGTGCGGATGTTGCGGGTGAAGCCACTGCGACTGACAGCGCGAACGCTGCGGGTAAAACGGACACCGCCGACGCGGGTGAAGCGGCGAGCGCTGCAGATGCCGCGGACAGCGCGAAGACGGAGGACTAGATGGGACTTGCCGAGTACGGAACCTTCTCGGAGGTGCGGGCGCGCCTCGACGAGATACTGGTGGAGGTGCGCAAGAAGGACCTCTCGCTGGAGAAGAGCCTCGACTTGTACGAGGAGGCCATAAAGCTGGGCAACCGTTGTGCCGAGCTGGTGGACAAGCCGGACTTCACCGAGCAGGAGGCCCAGGCCGCCATGGAGGCCATCGAGGGCAAGGCCGCGGACGCCGACGGTGAAGGTGCCGACGGCGAAGCTGGTGAAGGCGCCGGCGCGTCCGGTGAAGGCGCCGACGCGGACACGCCCGCAGAGGGCGCGGACGGCGAGGCTGCGGACGAGGCAG
>CAVAWX010000078.1:0-7734 GCA_963592385.1 Acidaminococcaceae bacterium
TCCTGTTTTCCCGACCCTGTTTCTGGGCGGGTTTTCCGCATAACTTAACTCGCACCGCAGCCAGTTTTTTGCCGCGCCGCGCCGTCTTTTACGCTATACTCGTGCCTTGCGCCGAAAGCGCGGCGCCAAGTGCGCGGAGGGGTGGCAGAGCGGCTGAATGCGGCGGTCTCGAAAACCGTTAACCCGTTTTCGCGGGTTCGGGGGTTCAAATCCCCCCTCCTCCGCCAGTTTCATCTCCGCGTCGTGAAGAAGGCGGCCCGTCCGTGAAAGCATTCCGTTCATGAAAACCCCCCGCGACACCGCACTCGCAAAATGGCAGCTCCGCGCCTACAAAGCCTGGGCAGTCGTCGGCATCTGCGCGGTGGCGGGCATCGTCTTGTACGTGTGCGGCATGCTGTGGCAGGCTGTCGCGACCGTCATCCTCACGGCCCTCATCGTCTTTTTGCTCCACCATTTCGTCGCCCGCCTGCAAAAACGCGGCATCCCGCGCGCCGCCGGCGTCCTCATCTCCTACATCATCATCCTGCTCGTGCTGTGCGGCGTCCTCGTCTCGCTCGTGCCCGCAATCGCCGAGCAGGCGCGCACCTTCGCGGGCAACCTGCCGAACTACATGAAAAGCGCCCAGGATTTCGTCGTCGTCTACCTGCCGCAGTTCTCCGACTTCCTCAATGTGTCCGACCTGTCGGCCATAGACGCGGAGTCGACGATCTCGGAGCGCCTCTCGGCATGGGCCGCCAAACTCGCCTCCATGATGGGCGAGCGCGCGCCGCAGCTGCTCCAGGGCGTTGCGGGCGGTCTGGTGGGCGCGGCCATGGGCGTGGGCAACGGCCTGCTCGTCGTCTTCATCGCCTTCATCTGCGCCGCGTGGATCCTCATCGACCTGCCGGTGCTCTCGCGCGAGCTGCGTCCGCTGTTCGGCGAGGACATGCGCCGCCGCCTCGGCATCGTCTCCTCGGCCTTCGGCACGGCCATATACGGCTGGATGAAATCGACGCTCATATGCGCGGTCATCACCGGCGTGGTGAGCGCGCTGGCGTTTTGGGCGCTCGGCATCCCCTACTCGGCGCTGCTCGGCCTGATCTGCGCCGTCCTCTACCTCGTGCCCTACATCGGCCCGTTCATCGCCGGCGTCATCACGGCCGTGGTCGCGCTGATCGCAGGGCCGATTCCCTGCGTGCTGAGCATCGTGGCAAACGGCGTGATCGGCTTCGTGGTGGGCAACATCATCAGTCCGCGCCTCATGCAAAGCTCGGTGAATGTGCACCCGACCATCACGCTGGTCGCCATACTTGTGGGCGGCGCGCTCGGCGGCGCGGTGGGCATGCTGCTGTCCATCCCCATCGCGGCGGCGCTGCAGGGGATATTCGTCGCGTTCTACGAGGCGCGCACCGGCAAGAAGCTGGGCACGCCGGACGGGGCGCTGTTCCGCACGCCCACGCAGGCCAAGATGCCGCATATCCACGGGCACGAGGGGCGCGGCGCCGGCGCGGGGCAGACGGATGCGGACCAGACGCGCGCGGGACAGGAGAACGCGGCGCATGGTGAACAGGACGGGCGGCACGCGGGGTAGCGCGGATGCGCGGACCGGCGCAGATGCCACGCATGGTGAAAAGGACGCCTGAAGAAGCGCCCGAAGGAAGAGAACCTGCGCGCGGCGTCTAGAGCCCGTAGCTGCGCATGAGGGCTTCGAGTTCTTCGGCTGAAAGCGGCGAAGGCACGCAGCGCGACTCGTTTTCCTCGATTTCTTCGGCAAGGCGCGCATAGACTTCCGCCTGCTCGCTTTCGGGCGCGAACTCGACGACGGTCTGCCGGCATATCTCGGCGTGCTGCACCTCGGCGCTGCGCGGCACCACGGCCAAAAGCTCGCTGCCCACGGCACGCGCGAAGGCCTCGACCAGCTCGCGCTCGCCGGTGACGTTGCGGCTGTTGCAGATGACGCCCGCCAGGCGCGCCCCGCCCGCCGCATAGCGCACAAGCCCCTTGCAGATGTTGTTCGCGGCGTACAGCGACATCAGCTCGCCGCTTGCCACGAGGTAGACCTCGCGGGCGCGGCCCGAGCGTATGGGCATGGCGAAACCGCCGCACACCACGTCGCCCAGCACGTCGTAGAGCACGTAGTCCAGCTCGTCGGCATAGGCGCCGGCGGTGTCGAGGGCGTCGAAAGCCGCGATGATGCCGCGCCCCGCGCATCCCACTCCGGGCTCCGGGCCGCCTGCCTCCACGCAGCGCACGCCGGCGAAACCCTCGCGCACGAGCTTGTCTTTGGGCGGGCGCGCCTCGTCCTTCTGCAGCAGGTCGAGCACGGTTTCACGCGGCGCGTCGTGGGTGAGCAGGCGTGTCGAGTCGGCCTTCGGGTCGCAGCCCACGAGCATGAGCGCACGTCCGCGCCGCGCCGCCAGGGCCGCCGCGACGTTTTGCGCGACGGTGGACTTGCCGATGCCGCCCTTGCCGTAGAAGGCGATCTGGCGCAAGTTTGCGGCGGGGCATGTGGTGAATGCGGGTTGCGCGGCGCCTCTTGCCGCGCCCGCTGTGCCCGCCGCGGCTGATGTGCCCGCCGCGGCTGATGCATGCGCCGCGCCTGATGCGGCTTGTTCGCCCAGCCCGCCCAGCTCGGCTGCGATCGCGCGCCCCTTGGCAAAGCCGTCGTCAAAAGAGCCGTTGCCCGTCGTCTCGACGTAGCGCGTCGGCACGCCGCAGCGCTCTTCGACCCGCCGGGCCACCTCGCGCAAGTCGATGCCGATGAGCATGCCGACAGGGCCGTTCACCAGCACCGCCGCCTCGCAGGGATACGCGCGTACGAGGTCCACCGCCGCCTCGACGAAAAACTCCGGGTCGCCCGCCACGTACTCGTTGTCCACGCAGGGCATGGTGGCAAACCGCGCCCGCGCCTCGGCCGGGTCCATGATGTGGCGCAGCGTGGCCATGCTGCCCGGCGCGTCGCAGGCCACGACCAGCACGCCGAGGTCTTTCAGCGCCATGCACACGCCGTTCGTGTCGGTGGCAGGCGGCAGTCCTTCGGTGAACAGCCCGTTCATGCGCGCGCCTCCTTTGCCGCCGCAGACAGCAGCGCGGCAAGGTGCGCAAGGGCGCCCCAGCCCCAGTACGCCCCCTCGCGTCGCGCCGGCGCCGCCTGCATGCGCGTCGCCTTCTCCCAGCGCCCCTGCGCCACAAGCAAGCTCGCGCCGTGGGGGTGGTCGTGTTCGCGCGCGCGCCGCTCGCAGTCCTCCACGAGTTCCGGAAATGCGCGGTGCATGCGCTCATAGGAGGCGCGGTCGTTGTCCTCGCGGTAGCGCAGGGCATGTCCGTCGAGGGTCAGCCGCGCTATCTCGAGCCCCGCGTCTGCCAGGGCGGCCGCAAGGGTGAAAGGCCGTGCCGCGCCGCGCATGTCCAGCTCGAGGGGCAGGCCGGCCGCGTCGGCGACGGCCTTCTCGAACGCGCAAAGCGCCTGTTCGCGTGCGTCGGCCACGAGCGGCGTCAGGTCGCGTCCGAGCGCCTCGGAAAGCGCGCGGTAGGCGGCGTCCACCTCGTCGGGCATGTAGGAGACGGGCAGGGAAAGCGCGGGGATGCCGAGCGCGTCATGCAAGGCGCGTGCGCTCTCGTCCCACACGGGCGCCGTGCTGACGACGACGGCCGCGTCGCGCGTGGCGAGGAAGTCGTCGAAGCTTTCCCATTCGGCGCTCGTCTTCACCCACGAGGCCGGCGCCCCGCTTGTTGCGTTGCTCGCCGCGCCGCCCGCAGTGCCGCTCCTGGCCGTGTCGCCCGCCACGTCCGCAGCCGGCGCCGTTGCCAAGCGCAACGCCTCGTTGTCCGGCGCAAATGCGGTGTCGGACAAGAAGAGCAGGCCGCCTGCCTGTGCCCCGGCTCGACGTCTGCCGCGCCCACTGCGCGCGCCGCCGCCCCCTTCACCATTCGTCCGCGCCCCGGCCGCGCCGCCCGCTTCACCGTCCATGCCCTGCGCGACGAGGCGCATGAGGGTGCGCCGCGTGCGGAAGCGGTCGCCGCCCGGCACGTTCACCCGCCCGCGCCCCGGCGTGTTCTCGGCGGCCATGCGGTTCACGGACAGATAGACGCAGCCGACGCCGTGGCGTTGTTGCACGCGCCGCGCCAGGTCGTCGCCGTCGATGGCGATGAAGGCCGTCTGGCAGCCCGTGCACAGTATGAAGGCGCGGGTCGCGGGGTCGCGTTCCAGCAGCTCGCCCACCGCGTCGAGCACCAGGTCCTCGCTTTTGCCCGCCGCCATCTGCGCGTCGGAGACAACGAGAAACGAGGCGTGCGCGTCGTCGCCGAAGCTCGCGAAGAGATGCCGCCCGCATTCCGCCGGGCCGAAATAGAGGGCGTGCACCTGCGGCACGCAGTGAAAGGCGCTGCCCATGGGCACGTGCGCCGACTCGCTCCAGCTGTCTATGTAGGGCGCAAACTTCATACTCCGTAGAGTAGCGTAAAGCAGGCGCGGCGAAGGGTACAGCAGCGAGGGCACGGCGCGAGGGGGCGCGGCACGAGTTATGCCAAGCTGCGCAAGGGACGCCTGAGCCTCGAATCTGAAAAAGTCATCCGTTCTCTTTCAGTGTAGGGGACCCTTCGCGCGGAGGTGGTACCATCCTTGCCCGATAGGACAGGCAAGGCCGGCCCGACCGGGCGGGGCATGCGGCTTAAAGGGGCGGGACATGCGCTCCGAGAACGGCGCATGCGGCCCGGGCGGACCGCGACGACGGTGGCAAGGAGCGCACGTGGCACAACAGGAATCCCTCGAAATGGACGAGATCCTCGAGAAAATCGTCTTCTACTGCCTCGACGAGGCGAAAGGCAAGCTCGAGGCGGACGGCGAGTGCGCCCCCTTCACCGTTGTGGTCAGCGGCGACCAGATGTTCGTGGAAAACTACCCCGACGAGGGCGTCGAGATGTGCCGCGCGAACGCCGAGGCCAACGTGAAGACGGCCTCCACCTTCGCGTCGCATTACGCGTTTTGCTACGACGGCTTCCTGGAGACCAACCAGGGCGCGCTCGACGCGATCATCGTCGAGGCCGCCGACTCCGATATGGAGCAGGCCTACGTCATCGGCCTGCTGTACACGCAGGCAGACGACGGCACGCGCAGCTTCAAGGAGCAGCCGGCCTTCATCGACCACACGCCCACCTTTTTCGACGCCGAGGCCGTGGCGCACGCGCAGGGCGCGGATGGTGAAGAGGAAGACGAGCTGGTGCAAGCGGCCTCCGAGATCGCGGCGGCACGTCGCGCGGCCGAGGATGCGGCAGGCGAGGACGCAGCGGGTGAAGGTGCGCAGGCCGGCGCCGCCGACGCCACGCCCGCGCAATAGACGCGAACGGGCGCAAGCGCAGGCACGCGTGAACCGACGCGCAGCGAAGTGACGAACGACGAGCTGGTAAACGACGAAAGGATCTGCCCGATGCCGCAGACGAACTACCTGAGCCGCGCGTGGGCCGACCTCACCCGCGAGAAGGGCTGGTACAAAACCCTCATCTTGCTCGGGCTGGCGGCATGCGTGCCCCTCATCGGCCCCATCATCGTGACGGGCTACCTGCTCGACTGGGGCAAGGAGGCCGCGTGGGGCATGGACCGCGGGCTGCCGCGCCGCGTGGGCAGCATAGGCCGGCGCCTGCGCTACGGCCTCATCGCGCTCGTCATCTTCGTGGCGTGGCTTCTGCCCATACTCATCATCGACGCGCTGCTGTCCATGGTCCCTGGCATCGGCATGCTGCTGCACATCCTGTGCATCGTGGCCGAGCTTGTGTTTTTCGCCCTCTCGCTGGTGGCGGTGCTGCGCGGCCTGGTCTACGAGCGCATCGAGCCGGGCCTGCAGTTCGTGCGCATCTTCAAGATGGCCGGCCACGACACGGCGCACCTCGCGCGGGCCTTCGCGATCTCGGCCGTCGCGTGGATTTTGGCGCTGTTCATCAGCCTGCTGCTCAACCTCGTGTACGCGCCCGTGATGGCGCTGCTCGCGGCGGGCGCGGTCAGCACGATCCAGAGCTTGAGCCTGCTGCTGAGCATAGGGCTGGTCTCGACCGTGGCCGCCTTGATCACCTACTGCTTCGGCACCGTCGTCATCACCGTGCTGATGGCTATGGCGATACGCTCGTACGGCTACTGGCTCGCCCAGTTCGAGCCGGCGAAGTGGGGCACGCCCAAAGACGAGATGCCGTTTGAAAACGAGTACACGCAGGCCGCCGAGCAGGCCACGCCGATAGACCCGCAGACCGCCGAGCAGGATGTGGCGCCCGATGCGCCTGCTGCCGAGGCAACTGCGGCGGCCGAGCAGCCCCAGGCAGCCGCGCCGGTGGAAAGCGTGCAAGGTGAAGCGGGTGCGCCGGCGGCAACCGTGCAGGGTGAAGCGCAAGGCGGTGAGGGGGGCGCGGCGCAGCCTCAGGCGGCTGAAGCAGCCGTCGAGGCTCCTGTTGCGGCGGTTGAAACAGAGGCCGCGCCTGCAGCGCCCGAGGCGCAGACCGAAACGCCCGCCGCCGAGGTGGCCGCGCAGCCCGAAACGCTTGCCGCCGAGGCAGCCGATGCGCCCGCCGCCGACGCATCCGAGGACAAAAAGGAGAGCTGAGATGTATCCGGACATCGATTGGGCAAGCGTCTGGAAAAAGGTGCAGGCCAGCCGCCAACGCGACGGCGGCGCCGAGTACTGGAACAAGCGCGCCCCGAGCTTCGCGAAGACGGCGGGGGTCTCGCCCTACGCCCACGATTTCCTCGAGCGTGCCGGCGTGCGCGACGGCGAGACGGTCCTCGACATGGGCTGCGGCTCCGGCACCCTCGCGCTGCCGCTTGCCGCCGCCGGCCACGAGGTCTATGCCCGCGATTTCTCCACGCGCATGATCGAGCTGATGCTGCAACGCGCCGAGCTGGACGGCACGCGCGGGCGCATCCACGAGCAGCTGCTTGCCTGGGACGACGACTGGGACGCGGCCGAGGTGCCCGTGGCAGACGTGGCCTTCGCCTCGCGCTCGATTGCCACGAAAGACCTGGACGCGGCCCTGGCGAAACTCGACGCCCATGCCGCACGCCGCGTGTGCATCACCCTGGCCACCGGCGCCTCGCCGCGCCACGACGAGGTGCTGCTCGAGGCCATAGGCCGCACACCTTCCGTCATGCCCGACTGCCAGTTCGCCTGCAACATGCTGTGGGCACGCGGCATCGAGCCGGAAGTCTCCTACATACGCAGTCAGCGCGTGAAGGATTTCGCGAGCCGCGAAGACGCCATCGAGACGAGCGCGACCATACTCGGCGCCACGCCCGAGGAACGCGTGAAGCTGGAAGAATACGCCGCGGAGCATCTCGTCGAACGCGCGCCGGGCGCCTGGAACTTCGACCACGAGCATGTGGTCAGCTGGTGCTTCATCGCGTGGGATAAATAACCGCATCGAATCAACATGCCCACAACATGCGTAAACGGGCTATATTCTCCACGCGCAGGGTTGATGCTGCGACAAACGACGACATGCAGGAGGGCTGGCGCGCGCATGCGCAGGCCGGCCCTTGTTTGAACGGCTCCGAGACAAGCGCGGAGCTGCCGAAAAAAGGGGAGAGACGACATGCCGGCTGTCGATGAAGGGCAGATGAAGGACACAGAGGCGCCGTTGCGCATCGGCGTGGACGTGGGGTCCACGACCGTCAAGCTCGTCATACTCGACGAGCAGGCGGGTGAAGGAGAGGGCCAAGGGCAGGCGGGTGAAGGGGAAGGCGCCGCCGGCGCCGCAGCCTCGTGCGCCGCCGGC
>CAVAWX010000079.1:0-7448 GCA_963592385.1 Acidaminococcaceae bacterium
TCCGCGGCGTTCTCCTCGAAGGCCCTGAAGGCGCTCGCAGACTGGAACGAGAACACGCCGATCTCGCAGAGCGGGGAGAAAATGGAATGGGAGCATTGTTCCGGTTGTGGCAATGAATTCTATGATCCCACAGATTTGACACAACATAACTATGATAGTACAGAAAAATGGCTTAAAGCTTACGCCGAAGGAAGAATAACATCTGCTGAACTCGAATGTTTGCCTTATTTCATAGATGTAGACGGCGTGAAATATTATAACTGTGGTCAGTGGTGCAATGTTTTTTACTGGGTTGAGGGTGGCACGAAGACTGTGCGAATGGAAAACGGGGAACGGATTGGTTGTATATACAATGGAGACGGAAATATAATTAAATATCTTGGTTAAGAACTTGATTTTCCTATAAAACGCACGAGGAGGGGGCCGCGCATTCGCGCGGCCCCTGCTTCATCGGCGCTTGTAGACCCTGCTTCTGTGGGCGACGTCGACAACGAGAACGACCAAGACATCGTCTTCGATGTCGGCCACGATCCTGTAGTCGCCGACACGATAGCGCCAGAGACCGGCCCTGTTTCCGGTCAAGCTCTTGCCTATGCTCCTCGGGTCCTCGAGCCGCGAAATCTCGCGCAGCTTTGCCGTAATCCTCTTGGCAACCTGCCTGTCCAGCTTTTTCATCGAGCGCTGGACGCTCTTGTCAATCTCAATCCGCCAAGCCAAGGTTTTTCTCCAGCTCGTCGAGCGTCACGGTCTCGAGCCGGCCAGCGCGGAAGTCCTCGACTTTCTTCAGGAGGCCGTACTCGTATTCGAGGCGGTCGATAGAATCCGCGAGGGCCTCGGTCATGTAGAACGTCTTCGTGCGCCCCGTGGACTTCGCCAGCTCGTCGTATCGCATCGCCAAATCCTCGGGCAGCCTCAACGCTGCGGTTGCCGTCGCCATCGCGCACCTCCTCGCGTCTGTGTTTACACGTCTTACAATCTACCACAATCCGTCGTTTTCCTGCAGACAAGGGTAAAGACGGTCGGCGTCAAGTTGGCGGGGGTCTTTCCTTCCTACAAGGCGATCGCGCTCAAGCCGACGTCGGCAGACGACGATCCCGCAGCGCAACGCGATGCAGCGCAGCACGACACGTCGCGTCTAGCCGAGCCATCGGCACACCTATCACCCACTCGCGCTACGCCGCGCGGCACACTGTGGCACTCCCGATCGCTTCGCGCCCTCGCAGTGCGCCGTACGCCGTGCGCCGCGCGACGCGCGACGCTTCACGCCATCTACTTCGCGTCGTATTGCGGGATGGGGGTATCGTCAGTCTCGTCGAGGTTGCCGTCGTAGACGTAGTGCTGCGTGTCGCGGGCAATAACGCCGGACAACACGATGACGGCGATGCAGTTGGGCACGGCCATGAGCGCGTTGAAGATGTCGGAGATGTTCCACACCAGATCGCCGCCGCCGATGCAGCCCCAGAAGACGAAGAGCAGGAACACGACCTGGTAGGGGCGTATGCCGCGCTTGCCGAACAGATAGGCCACCGCGCGGTTGCCGTAATGCGACCACCCGAGGATCGTCGAATAGGCGAACAGCACCATGCCAACGGCCAGCACGATCGGCCCGAGCACGGGGATGGAATCGAACGCCGCCGTCGTCAGCTGCGCGGCCGCCGTGATATCGCCGGCGAGGATGCCCGCCTGGATGCTCGGGTTTGCCAGCATCGTCGAGACGAGCATGATGCCCGTGATGGCGCAGATGACGACCGTGTCCCAAAACGTGCCGGTCATGGACACGAGCGCCTGGCGCGCGGGGTTTTTCGTCGTGGCGGACGCGGCCACGAGCGGCGCCGAACCCAGGCCGGACTCGTTGGAGAACAGGCCGCGCTTGAAGCCGAACTGCAGGGCCAGCGCCACGGACTGCCCCACCGCGCCGCCGAAGGCCGCCTGCCCCGTGAAGGCGCAGGTGCAGATCAGGCCGATGGCCTCGCCCACGAACTGCCAGTTCATGCAGATGATGACGATGCAGCCCGCCGCGTACAGCAGCGCCATGACGGGCACGAGCTTTTCGGTCACGCGGGTGATGGAGCGTATGCCGCCGATGATGACGACGCCCACGAGCACGACGAGGATGACGCCGAACATGCACTTCACCCCGAACATCGCCGTCTCGTCGGCGTCGATGTAGGCCGTGACGACGCCGGTGAGCGAGTTGGACTGCACCGAGCCGCCGATGCCGAAGCTGGCGATGAAGGTGAAGACGGCGAAGAGCACGGCCAGGATCTTGCCCAGGGTGCGGTTCTTCAGGCCGCGCTCGAGGGCGTACATCGCGCCGCCGAGCATCTCGCCGCGGTGGTCCTTCACGCGGTACTTCACGCTGATCAGCGTCTCGGCGTACTTCGTGGCGATGCCGACGATGCCGGTGATCCACATCCAAAACACCGCGCCCGGCCCGCCCATAAACAGGCCGGTGGCCACGCCGACGATGTTGCCCGTGCCGATGGTGGCGGCAAGCGCCGAGGTCAGGGCGCCGAACTGGCTGACGTCGCCTTCAGCCTTCTCCTCGTCGGGGTCTTTCGTGACGGACATCTTGATGCCGGTGAAGAGCTTGCGCTGGATGAACTTCGTGCGCACGGTCATGAACAGGTGGGTGAAGAGGAGCAGGGCGATCATGGCCCACCCCCATACGAAACTGTCGATTTGGTCGACGATGCTTGCGAACACGTCCATGCGCCTGCGCGCTCCTTTCATGTGCCTCGGGATGAGGCGCATTCTAGGAGGGGCGCCGGCGCGCTTCGTTTCGGGCAGATAAACTCTTGCCAAGCGGCGCGCGGTGCGGGCGGCGGCTGCGGCAGCGTGCAGGGTGAACGGGGCGGCAGGGTGAAGGCGATGACAAACAGACGCGTCGCCGCACGACGGCAAAACGCCGCGCGGGCGACCTACCAGCTGATCAGCTCGTAGCCGTCCTCGGTGACGAGCACCTGCACCTCCCACTGCGCCGTCAGCGACCCGTCGGCGGTGCGCACCGTCCAGCCGTTGGGGTCGTTCATGTCGATGTCCGGGCCTCCCGCGTTGAACATGGGCTCGATGGTGAAGCACATGCCGGGCACGAGGACAGGACCGGCGCCGGGCTCGGACACGAAGCTCACGAAGGGATCCTCGTGAAACTCGTTGCCGCAGCCGTGCCCGCCGTACTGCGCCACGACGGAAAAGCCCGCCTCGAGCGCGACCTGGTGCACCGCGTCGGACACGTCGCCCAGATGGACCCACGGGCGCACGGCCGCAAGGCCCGCCTCGACGCCGCGCTTCGTCACATCCACCAGGCGCTGCGCCTCAGGCGAGACCTGGCCTATGCAAAACATGCGCGAGGAATCGGAGAAGTACCCGTCCTTTATCGTGGACATGTCCACGTTCACTATGTCGCCCTCGCGCAAGACCACGTCCGGGTCGGGGATGCCGTGGCAGACCACCTCGTTGATGGAGGTGCACACGCTCTTGGGGAAGCCCTCGTAGCCCAGGTCGGCGGGCACCGCGTCGTGGTCGGCGCACCACCTCGAGACCCACTCGTCGATCTCGGCCGTGGTGGTGCCCGGGCCTATGTGGGCGGCCACGTAGTCGAGCGCACCTATGTTGACCTCGGCAGACGCCTTGATCCCCGCGACGTCGGCGACCGTCTTCAGCAGCTGGCGCGGCATCATCTCCTCGCCGGCGTCGTAGAGTTCCTGCATGCGCCGGTCCGTCTCCAGGTGGCACTTCTTGTATTTGCGCCCGCTGCCGCACCAGCACTCGTCGTTGCGGCCGGGGCTGTGCATCTCGTCGTACACGTGCATCTCCTCTTTCGCGCGCAGGTCGTGCGCAAGTTTCCGCGCGTAAACTCAGGCTTTTTTCTCGCGCGCACCCGTTTCGTGCGCAAGCCCGGATTCTACGCGCATCCGCGTGAATTGTGCGCGCGGCCGCAGCCGGACTCCACGCGCAACCGCAACCGGATTCCATGCGCAACCGCAACCGGATTCCATGCGCAGCCGCAGCCGGACTCCACGCGCGCCTGCGCCGCCTGCGCCCCTGCCCTAGCCCTTGGCGTGGGAAAGCTCGAGAACGCGGCGATACACGTCGTTGCGCGACGCGCCCGTCTCGGCGGCAAGCTCGCGGGCAAGCGCCGACTTGCTCTTGCCCATGGCCAGCCCGTGGGTGATGCGCTCGTCGAGCAGCGCCGCATCGAGCGCCCCGCACTCCGGCGGGCACGCCGGCGGGGCGACCACCAGCACCAGCTCGCCTTTCAGTTCGGGACGCGCCGCCAGCTGCGCGGCCAGCTCGCGGGCCGGCGCGCGCACCACTTCCTCGTGCAGCTTCGTCAGCTCGCGGCACATGGCCACCAGACGCTGCTCGCCCAAGACCTGCACCATGGAGGCAAGCGTGGCCGCCGCGCGGTGCGGCGACTCGTAGAACACGAGCGCGGCGTCGAGCTCGGCCACGGCGAACAGCGCCTTGCGGCGGGCGCCCTCCTTGCGCGGGAGGAAGCCGCCGAAGTAAAACGCCGTGCCGCCGAAGCCCGCCGCGACGAGCGCCGTCGGCACCGCGCAGGCGCCGGGCAGCACCTCGACGGCCACGTCGGCCGCGCGCGCCGCATCCACGAGGCGCATGCCCGGATCGCTCACCCCGGGCATGCCGGCGTCGCTGCAAAACGCGATGTGCTCGCCTGCGGCCATGCGCTCCACGAGCACCGGCGCGCGCCGCGAGATGACGTTCTCGTCGCAGCGCTCGAGCCTCGTCTCCACGTTGAAGTGCGCGAGCAGGCGCCCGGTGACGCGCGTGTCCTCGGCGCACACCACATCGGCGGCCGCCAGGGCCTCGAGCGCCCGCGGGGTCATGTCGCCCAGATTGCCGATGGGCGTCGCCACCACCGAGAGCTTGCCCGCCATCGCCCGCGCCTCCTTGCCCGCTTCGTAAAAATCCCTACAGTTCCTGCAGTTTTCCCAGCCCGCACGCTTCACGCCGCGGGCCGTCCACGCGTCCGCGCACCTGCGCGTCCGTGCGTCCGCTTTACCTACAGCTCCAAACCGCCCGCAGCCTGCACGCCCTCGACGGCCGGAATCGTCGCAAATCCCGCCTCGAGCTCGGCGTCGCTGGGCACGTGGTCGGTCATGGTGCCGTTGTTGAACGCATCATAAGCCATCATATCGAAGTAGCCCGTGCCCGTCAGGCCGAAGAGAATGGTCTTTGCCTCGCCCGTCTCGGCGCAGCGCTTGGCCTCCTCCATGGCCACGTAGATGGCGTGCGAGCTTTCCGGCGCCGGCAGAATCGTCTCCTCGCGCGCGAACGCGACGGCCGCCGCGAACACGTCGGTCTGCTTCACCGCCTGGGCCTCCAGCAGCCCGTCGTGCTTCAACTTGGACACGATGGGGCTCATGCCGTGGTAGCGCAGGCCGCCGGCGTGGTCGGGGCTGGGCAGAAAGCCGTTGCCCAGCGTGTACATCTTGCACAGCGGGCAGGTCTGGCCCGTGTCGGCGAAGTCGTAGGCGTAGCGCCCGCGCGTCAGGCTCGGGCAGCTCGCGGGCTCGACGGCGATGAAACGCGTGTCGGGGCGCTCGCCGCGTATCTTGTCGCGCATGAACGGCGCGATCAGCCCGCCCAGGTTCGACCCGCCGCCCGCGCAGCCGATCACCACGTCGGGGTATTCACCCAGCTCCTCGAGGGCGGTATAGCTCTCCAGGCCGATCACCGACTGGTGCAAGACGACCTGGTTGAGCACCGAGCCCAGCTGGTAGCGCCCGCGGTTTTCGGGCACGTGCAGCGCGCGCTCGACGGCCTCGGATATGGCCGTGCCCAGAGAGCCGGTCGAGGTCGGGTTGTCGGCGAGCATCTTGCGCCCGATCTCGGTGGTGTCCGACGGCGAGGGCGTGACCGTCGCGCCGAAGGTCTCCATGATGTTGCGGCGGAAGGGCTTTTGCTCGTAGGAGCACTTCACCATGAAGACGTCGAGGTCCACGCCGAAGTGCTCGGCGGCCTCGGACAGCGCCGTGCCCCACTGGCCCGCGCCCGTCTCCGTCGTGATCTTCTCCAGGTTCTGCGCCTGCGCGTAGTAGGCCTGCGCGAGCGCCGAGTTCAGCTTGTGCGAGCCGGAGGTGTTGTTGCCCTCGAACTTGTAGTAGATCTTGGCCGGGGTGCCCAGCGCGCGCTCCAGGTTGTAGGCGCGGCACAGCGGCGAGGGGCGGTAGACGCGATACATCTCCAAGACGGGCTCGGGGATGTCGAAGTAGGCCGCTTCGTCGTCGAGCTCCTGGGCCACCAGCTCGTCGCAGAACACGGGCGCGATGTCGGCCGGCTCGGCCACCTTGCCATTAGGCAGGCGCATGGGCTCGGGCACCTCGGCCATGTCGGCCCGCAGGTTGTACCACCGCGTCGGGATCTGCTCTTCGCGCAGGTAAAGGCGGTGCGGGACGGTGGCGGGCGTGCTCGCGGCGCCGGCGGCCGCGTTCGTGGCGGTGGGGTTCGTGTCCGTGCTCGTGCTCATGGTGCTTCCTTTCTTCGACGTATGCCGCGCGCCTCGTCTGCGCCGCGGCCTTCAAACGCGCTTTTGCGCTCCCGCGCATCGGTCTTGTGCGGGAGGCGTTTTTCGTGGTGAAGGTGAAGAAGACGTCCCCGCGCAAGAAAAAAAGGCCCTCGGGGGTTTCCCGAGAGCCTTCAAAACCTTTGCGGAAACGAAAAGCTGGCGGTAAACCCCGGTCAGGCCTCGTTCCACCACCAAGCAACGACGCGCGATGCGCCTGCGGCAACGCCGATATGCATCTGCGTGGTCATGCTCGATGGCTCCTTTCGACCGTCTCGTGGCTTCCGTCGGCGCGTATCCTACACCAAGCCCGGGCGCGCCGCCGCCACAATTTTCAGCGTATTTCGCCGGCGAGCGCGTTTTTACACGCCCGAAACCTTTCCCGAAGCCGCCCGAACCGCCCCCGTCTCTTTTCTTTACGCCACGAGGCGCTTGGCCAGATCGACGACGCGCTGCGAATACCCCAGCTCGTTGTCGTACCAGCTGATGCACTTCACGAAATCGCCCGTGCCGCCGCCCAGCACCTTGGTCAGCAGGCTGTCGAAGATGCTCGAATGCGTGTTGCCGATGATGTCGGCCGAGACGATCGGGTCGGTGCAGTACTCGAGTATGCCCTTCATGGGGCCGGCCGCCGCCGCTTCAACCGCCGCGTTGATCTCCTCGGCGCTGGCCGGACGCTCCAGCTCGCACACGAGGTCGACCATCGAGCCGGTGGGCGTGGGCACGCGTGTGGCCATGCCGTCGAGGCGCCCCTCCAGCTCGGGGATGACCAGCGCCACGGCGCGCGCGGCACCGGTCGTCGTCGGGATCTGGCTCAACGCCGCCGCACGCGAGCGGCGGAAATCCTTGTGGTGGACGTCGAGCACCTTCTGATCGTTGGTGTAGGAGTGGATGGTGTTCATGAAGCCGCGCTTGATGC
>CAVAWX010000080.1:0-491 GCA_963592385.1 Acidaminococcaceae bacterium
ACATCGCCTTCGACGAGCGCGAGCGTGGCCGACAGGGCAACGCTTTGCCCCTGCACGGAGTTCGGGGCGTCAAGCCCCAAGGACAACTCGACCGCCAGAGCAGTCTCGCCAGCGCCGAGGGTGCAGATGCCGCTTTGCGCGAAGCTGTCCGCAGCGCCCTCCGCCAAGACATCGCCGGCATCGGAAGAAACCTTCACGTGCAGGTAGGACGCGAGCTCGCCCGCATCCGGGGCAACGGAAAGCCCGAGATCCTGGTAGTAGCCGCTGTCGTTTTGCACGATGAGCATGCGCTGGACGGCCTCGCCGGGTTGGGCGTTTTCAATGGAGAGCAGCCCGTCGAGGGAACCCTCGACAGCCCCGTCGGTGCCCACGACGACACGGAAAGACTCGTCGCCTTCCTCGGCAAGCGCCTGCTGCGGAACCGCAACGAAAAACGCCAGCGCGAACGCCGCAAAAAGCAGCGCGGCAAAAGCCGCGACGCCCTTCTTCAT
>CAVAWX010000080.1:501-7370 GCA_963592385.1 Acidaminococcaceae bacterium
CTCACGAGGACTCCTCCCCCACATAGGCGCTCCAAGGCGACGCGGCCTCGAAGTCGGGCTCGACGCCGTAGTTCTGCAGAACCTCGACCTGCGCCGCAGCGTCGATCTCTTTGTTGTCGGGGGTGGCGAAGACGTCCGAGACAGCCTCGTCGAAGACCACCTTCTCGCCGGCGGCCAGAAGCGAGGTCTTGTAGACCCACCCGTCTGCGGCCAGCACCCAACCCTCGGGCAGGGAGTAGCCGGCCGCAGACGCGGTGTCGTCAAGGCCAGAAGAGCTGTAGAGAGTGCGTATGCGGCACCAGCAGTCGTCGCCGGTGTTCTCGACGACGACGGAGCGGTCCACCGAACCGTCGTCCCAGATGATCTGGGAGCCGGCGGAACGCTCGGTGGTGACGGAGACGCCGAAGGTGTCCGCGCTGGCCGTGCTCTCGGAGCCGACCGTGCGCTGGACGCTGGCGCCCATGAGACCCACGGAAAACAGCAGGAGCAGAGCCGCCGCCGCAGCAGCGACTCCAAGCTTTATATGCGAAAGTCTCGATGCCATTTTCCGCAAATCCCGTCTCGTCTCAATTCCTAGAGGACGCTGTTCTCGGCGTTCACGACAGCCCAGGCGGCGTCGACGGTCGCGAAGGCGTCGGCCTGGATGACGTACTGGTAGACGTCGATGCTGCCCTCGTAGCCGTTGGTGGCCATAGTGTTATCGACCACGTTGGCGTATTTCACCTTGGTGAACAGCGAAGCGGTGGAGTTGTTCTGCGCCAGCGCCGTGTTGTACTTGTAGACGTAGCGCTTGGCAGTGACGGTGCCACTCGTCGTGATGTCCTTGCTGCCCACGAGGGTGAAAGCAGAGGTGTTCACGCCGGCAGTCGTGCCGTTGTAGAGCGCGAAGAGCTCCTGAGACTTAGCCGCGGTGTCGCCCTCGCACTTCACCGTGTCGACGGGAACGTCGACAGCCATGAAGACATAGAGGTCGGTGTCGGAGGTGGAGGTGTTCTTCACCAGCGGGTTCTTGTCCAGCTCGACACCCGGCTTCAGGTTCTTGGCGTCACCCTCGTCCCAATCGGGCTCTTGCAGCTCGGCGCTGACCGTGTCGCTCTTCGTGAGGGTGTACTTGTTGTTCGCCACGGACGAAGCCTGGAAGTACGCGTACGACCCCGCCATGGCAAAGACCAGCACACCGGCAATAGCTATGCCGAGCGCCGCCTTCACCTTTCCGCTCTTACGTAGTTTCGATTCCATCCGAATCCTCCCTTTCTGTCCTAGCCTTCAACACGTATTCCAATATCCAGAGCAGAAGATTGAATCCGATCAAGGCCCCGACGAGCGGATACTTGTTTTCGGCAATCCAGACGAACCAATCTCCTAGCTTCGGCACACTATACCTGCAAATCCCGATGATGTCACTATATTTTATGGGCGAAATGTCGGGATTTTCGTTCGCGTCGCCTCGAGTCGTGACCTTCTGCTGCTCCTCGTCGATGGCGATCGCGCGGTGCGAGACCACGGATTCGCCCGCGTAGAAGGAGACGACCTCGCCGACCTCGGGAATCGTGTCGTTGGTGTCCACGTAGACGAGGCTGCCCTTCGGAATGGTCGGCTCCATGGACCCGCTCTTGATGGAGTAGGTCTCGTAGCCCACGAGCTTGCCGCCGAAGTTCAAGAGCAGCAAGACGACGATGAAGAGGACTTCCAGGATTTGAAACACGTTGATGGCGACGATCGCCTTGCCCGCGGCGGTGCTGCCACGCTGGGCGGCGGATGCGGGCATTGCGCCGGCGGGCGCGGCGCCGGCGGGTGCGGCGCCGGCGGGCACGGGGGTTGCGGCGGCGGGTACGGCACCTGCAGCGGGCTGGGGTGCGGCGGATACAGGAATGGGCGTAGCGGCCGGGGACGCAACGGGTGCGGCGCCTACGACGGGATGTTGCTCTGTATTCGTGTTCTGCATTTCCTCCACGCTTTGCGTCTGCCTGTGTTCGCGCGGCGCATGCTCTGGCGCCGCAAAGGACTGCATCGTAGCAAAAAGAAGCGGTGCGCGGGGGCGTACCCCGTGCTCAAACAGTCCTCGCGAAAGGCGAACAGCCCACTGGGCTGTTCGCGTCGCTGCGAAAACTGCGCCGGGGCACACCCCCCGCGCACCCTATAGCTCCACACACGTTTTCTGCGTCGCTTGTCTTTTGCAGAACAAGACGCCTACGACGTCCAGTTGGGCTGCGTGACACCCGATGCGCTGCAGAAGTTCGTATGGTTCGTGACTGCCGCGACGTTCCAGCCGGACAAGTCGCCCGTCGCCGTCGACTTGATGTTGTAGAACATGCCGCGCATGCACGTGACCTTCGAGGTGTCCCAGCCGGCAAGCGGCGAGATGTCCTCGAGGGAACTGCAACCGTAGAACATGCCGTAGGAGTCGTAGGAGCTAGCACCCATGCTCGTCACCGAGGAAACATTCCAATCCTTAAGCGGCGAGACATCCACGAGGGAGGTGCAGTAGCTGAACATGGAGTGCATACTCGTCACGGCGGAAACGTCCCAGCCGGAGATCGGCGAAAGGTCCGCGAGGGAGGTGCAGCGGCTGAACATGGAAAACATGCTCGTCACGGCAGAGGTGTCCCAACCCGCAATCGGCGAGAGGTCCGTGAGGGAGGTGCAGTAGCTGAACATGGCGCCCATGCTCGTCACCGCAGAGGTGGTCCATTTCGTAATCGGCGCAAGGTTCGCAAGGGAGGTGCAGCCAGAGAACATGTAGTACATCTGCGTCACCTTGGAGGTGTCTCAGCCGGAGAGCGGCGAGAGGTCTGCGAGGGAGGTGCAGGAACGGAACATGCAGCCCATGTCCGTAACGGCAGAAGTAGTCCAATTCGCTAACGCCGAGATATCGGTGAGAGAGGAGCAAGAATCAAACATATCATACATACTCGTCCCCTTGGAAGTGTCCCATTCCCCAAGAGGAGCAACGCTCGTAATAGACTTGCAACCGTCAAACATCGCCTTCATGTTTGTCACCTTGGAGGTATTCCATTTGGAAAGCGGAGAGACATTCGAAATAGAAGCGCAGTACGCGAACAATCCGACCATGCATGTCACTTGTGAGGTGTCCCAATTCTCAAGAGGCGAGATATCCGTGATGGATTTGCAACCGTAAAACATGCTGTAGGAAGAACCGGCCGCAGACCCCATCCTCCGCACCGAAGAAACTTCCCACTCGGCAAGCGGAGAAATATCCGCCAAGGAGGAGCAGCCAGAAAACACGCCCTCCATATCGCTAATCCTGGAGACGTCCCAATCAGCAAGCGTCGAAATGTCTGTGAGGGAAGAGCAGCCGTAGAATGCACCCCCTATACTTGTCATCGCAGAGGTGTCCAGCTTTGCCATAGAAATGCTCGCGAGGTTCTTGCAACCATGAAACCAAGAGGAAACCCCCGTCGCCCTGACGCCTTCGTCCACGACCGTGGCAGACGTAATAGAGTTGGCATACGATGTCACCCAGGGTGCCGGACTTGCAGGAGAAGTGAGACTGGAGTAGCCCGTCAGCTCCGTGTACACGGCGGTGGCGGTCTTGTTCTCGAAGGTGTCGCCGGCGGAAGGCACCTCGGTGCTGGGGCGGTTGTAGAAGTCGAGGCTGCCGTCGTCGGCGCTGTAGACGGCAAACGAGGTGTAGGCCACCGGCTCGACCTTCTGGTAGCTCACGAGGTTCTGCGTGAAGCCGTTCGTCTGGAAGTAGGCCAGCACGGGACCAGCGGAGAAGAGAAGCGCGGCGGCCACGACCGCGCAGGCGACGGCAGCGACACGCGCACCGTGCGCAGCACGCTTCGTCAACATACGCATATTCCACGTGCCTCCTTCACCCCGCACAGCTTTCGTGTGCGCCCTTGTCGCGCCTTGCCCGCCGGCGCATCCCTGCATGTCACAAATCCGCAAAATCATAGCACACGCGCGCCTCCACGCGCCATCGGCGACGTGCGCCGGTGTGTGCGGGCGCGAGGTGCGCTAGACTTTGCGGCGCAGGAAAGCTCCATGCACGGAAAAGCCCATGTGCGGCAAAGGCCCCGCACGCGACGAAACCGTGCACGGCGGCGGCAAGAACATGCACGACGAGAGGAAGCGCTTCACGATGATGAACGAGAAGATGCGCGCGCTGGGCGCGGCGCCGAACAAGATACGCGAGACTTTCGCCTTCGGGCTGGCCCGCAAAGCGCAGGTGGGCGCCGACAAGGTGTTCGACCTGTCCATCGGCAACCCGTCGGTGCCCGCGCCGCGCGAGGTGGCCGACACCATCATGCGGCTCGTGGGCGAAGGCGACAGCATCGCGGTGCACGGCTACACCCCCTCGCCCGGCCTCGAGAGCACGCGCGCGGCCATCGCGGCGAACCTGAACAAGCGCTTCGCGTGCGACTACTCCGCCGCCGACCTCTACCTGACCTCCGGCGCGTCGTCTGCCATCGCCATCGCGCTGAAGGCGCTCGCGCTGCCGGGCGAGAAGGTCGTCACGGTCGCGCCGTACTTCACCGAATACAAGACCTGGGCCGAAAACGCCGGCGCCACCCTCGTGGAGGTGCCCGCGCGCGCCGACGACTTCCAGATGGACCTCGACGCGCTGGACGCCGCCATCGACGAGAAGACGGCCGTCGTGATCGTGAACACGCCGAACAACCCCGTGGGCGTCGTCTACCCGCGCCGCGACCTAGCCGCGCTGGGCGAGATGCTGCGCCGCAAGAGCGCCGAGTTCGGCCACCCCGTCTACCTGCTGTCCGACGAGCCCTACCGCGAGTTGTACTACGACGCGGCCGACGAGCCGAGCTGGGTGCCGGCGCTCTACGAGAACACGATCGTGGCCTACAGCTGGTCGAAGAGCCTGAGCCTGCCGGGCGAGCGCATCGCGTATCTGCTGGTGCCGCCGGCCGTCGAAGACGCGCGGCAGGTCTACGACGCCATCGTGGGCGCGGGGCGCGCGCTGGGCTACATCTGCGCCGGGGCGCTGTTCCAGCACGTCGTCGAGGAGTGCGTGGACCTGATGCCGGACACGGCGCCGTACGCGGAAAACCGCGCGCTGCTCATGGAAGGGCTCGACGCCATCGGCTACGAGTACGTGCGGCCGCAAGGGGCCTTCTACCTGTGGATACGCGCGCTCGGCGGCGACGCGCAGGCGTTTTACGAGCGGGCGAAGGCGCACGATCTGCTGCTGGTGCCGGGAGACGAGCTCGGCGCGGGCGGCTGGGTGCGCGCGGGGTACTGCTGCAGCGAGGCCACGGTGAAGGGGGCGCTGGGCGCGTTTCAGGAGCTGTGGGACGAGTATCACGCGTGAAGGGGCGCGGGTGAAGCGCCGCGGCGCGCGGGCAAGGCAATGTGCGGATAAGCAGCACGTTTCAAACGAGGCGACGCCGGCGATCATGGTGAAGCGGAGCGGCGCGACGGTGAAGTAGAGCGCCGCGCTCGCCATGGTGAAGCGGAGCGGCAGGCGGACAAACTGCCGCCGCGCGTGAATTCACTAGCGGGGCTGCTAAGACAGGAAGCCGCGCTCGAGGGCGAGCAGGCGCGAGAAGCGCGTGTCGCTGCGCGCAAGCACATCCGGGGCACCGTCGCAGGCGATGCGCCCCTCTTCCAGAAACACTACGCGGTCGAAGCGCTCGATGTGCGCGAGATGGTGGGTGACGAGCACGAGGGTCTTGTCGGCACAGGCGGCAAGCAGGGTGTCGAGCAAGGCCGCCTCGAGGTCGGCGTCGAGCGCGGTGAAAGGCTCGTCGGCCAGAAGCACGGGCGCGCCTGCGGCAAGCGCGCGGGCGAGCGCGAGGCGTTGCCGCTGGCCGCCGGAAAGCGCCGCGCCGCGCTCCCCCACGAAGCTGTCGAGGCCGTCGGGCAGCGCGCGGACCGCGTCGGCGAGATGCGCCTGCTCGAGCGCGCGCCACAGCGCCGCGTCGTCCGCGTCGGGGCATGCGAGCTGCAGGTTCTCGCGCACGCTGCGGGAGAAGAGGTAGGAGCCCTGTTCCAGGACGGCGACGTTGCGGGCGGGCAGCTTGCCGCACACGGGCACGGCGCGGCCGGACGCCTCCACCAGCTCGACGCGCCCCGCGTCTGGCGTCGCCGCACCGCGCAGCAGCGAGAGCAGGGTGGACTTGCCGCACCCCGAGCGCCCCAGCACGGCCACATGCTGGCCTGCGGGAATGTCCATGGTGAAATCGTCGAAGACACGCGGCGCCGTCGCGCCGTAGGAAAACGCGAGGCCGCGCACGCGCAGCCCCGGCGGCGCCACGTCGGCGCGAACATCGACGGCGGCGGCCTCCCCCATCGCTTCCTCTGTGCCCTCTGCCTTGCCGGCATCAACGGCGCGGCGCTCTTGCCCAGCGGCGTCACAGGCTGAGAGTTCTTGCCCGCCGCCGCCTCTCTTTATATCAACGTTATCTACCTTTTTTATATTGAAATCGCAGCTCTCCCCCATATCCAAGGCGGCGGCGGCCTTTTCCGCAACTTCCCCTGCGCCCTCGGTCTCGTCGGCGTCGAGGGCGTTCAGGCGCTCGGCGCGGCGGCGGTGGCGTGCGCCGTCGAGGGCGGCATCCGAGAGGGGGGCGCAGGCCTCGGCCACGGGAAAGAGCGCGAACGCGCAGGCAGCCGCCCACTGCGCGCCCACCGCGGGCGTACCGCCAACGGCTCCAGCCGCCCACCACAGCACGGCGGCGATGCACGCGGCCTGCAAAAACGCGCAGACCACCCCGCGCGCGCGCGCATGGGCGTCCAGGCGCTCGCGCAGGGCGTGCGCCTGCGCGAAGGATGCCGAGCTGCCCTGCGCTCCCTCGCCCCGCGCCGCGTCCGTACCTGCTGCCACGTCGGCGTCTGGCGGCGCAGCATCGGCCACCCTCGTATCACCCACTCCCGCTCCA
>CAVAWX010000081.1:0-7366 GCA_963592385.1 Acidaminococcaceae bacterium
CGTTGTGCCGCGCGAAGCGGCGCGAATGTAGTACCATGGAGCGAGTTTTGCGGCGCGCCTCGCGCGTGTGCGCTGCACGTCGGGGCACCACCGGCGCTTTCACCTGCCCGATAAACGAGAGGACCTGGTATGGAGACGAACGAATCGATTTGCAAGCTCAAGGTCGTGGGCACCGAGGACCACGCCGTCTTGGGCCAGATCAGCGGCCTGCGTGTCGACTGCGACAAGATGGTGGTCGATAACTACATCATCGACTCGGCCGAGGCCACGCACCGTCCGCTCGTCTTGCCGTTCAACTCCGTCATCGCCGTGGGCGACGCCTTCGTCACGGTTCCCGGCCGCAAGGACTTCCTGCGCCCCGGCACCGAGGAAGAGGAGAAGGCCGTCGATGGCTACGACCTCGTGGGCGCGCAGGTCTACTCGCGCACGGGCAACTCGCTCGGCAAGGTCACCGGCTACGAGTTCGACACGGTGTTCGGCACGGTCGAGGGCATCACGCTCGACGACGGCTCGCACTACGCCGCCGCCGCCTTCCTGTTCTTCTCGCCCGAGTTCGTCTTCGTCGACGACGGCTCGCGCGACGCGGCCAGCCTGCGCGGCGCGGAAAAGGAGCGCCGGGTGGACGAGGTGGAGAAGCGTGCCTACTCGAGCTACGGCACCGAGAGCGCCCCGCGCCCCGTCGAGTCCAGCTCCCTGTCCGATGAAGAGCGCGAGCTCGTGGGCGTGCTGCTCGACTCCGAGCTGACCGAAGACGTGGTCTCCGAGGACGGTGCGTTCCGCTGCACGAAGGGCACGAAGATCACCCAGGAAGTCGTCGCCCAGGCGCGCGAGCACGACGCGCTGCTGGCGCTTGCCATGAGCGTCGAGTAGGGCCTGCCCTCGCGCAGAGCCTTCTCGCGCGGTGCCTCGTGCGGGCGCTTCCGCGGGCAATATAGGGGCGCCCCTTTCGCGCGGAAAGGGCACACACCCCGGGATTCAGGCCGTTCGGAAGTCCTCTTCCGGGCGGCCTCTTTACGAACGCGCGTTCAGCCACTACAATAAAAAGTCGCATTGCCTGCGCCCTGCGCTTCACCGCGCGGCGCACGTGCAGGCTTCCTTGGCGGAGGCCACGGCACGGCTTTCAAGCCGCCGGGTGCGACAGATGACCGTTTTCATCGAGAAAGTGGGCATTGACCCGCTTTCTTTGCGTTTGGGAAAGGATGTGCAGGTGGCGAACAAGGCCGACAAGATGATCGAGCTGCTCGAGCCCATGGCGGATGCCCACGGCCTCGACCTGGTCGACGTCGAGGTGGCCGGCACGCGCAAAAACCCCATCTTGCGCGTCTTCCTCGACATGCCCGAAGGCGGCATCACCCTCGACGATTTGGCCGAGGCCCAAGAATGGGTGGACGCCGCCGTCGAAGAGCTCGACCCCTTCCCGGACGGCTACACGCTGGAGGTGTCGTCTCCCGGCATCGACCGCCCTCTGCGCCGCCCGGCCGACTTCACGCGTTTCGCCGGCCAGCGCTGCAAGGTGCAGCTGAAGCCGGGCGAGGCCCGCGCGAACTTCACGGGACAACTCAAGGGGATGGATGGAGACGACGTGCTCGTCGAAGACGACGAGGGCGCCTGCCACCGCCTGCCCCTTGCACGCATAAGAAAGGCGCACACGATCGGCGAGGTCGATTTCTCCGCACGCGCCGCCGAAGACGACGGCGGCAGCGCCAGCGGTGAAGGCGACGGCGAAAGCGACGCCGCGTCCGGCGCGACAACCGAATAGGGAAAAGGAGTTTCACGCATCATGGCACAAGAAGAGACAAGCGCACCGTCCGAGCTGATCTTGGCCCTCCAAGAGCTGGCGAAGGTGCACGGCATCGACGAGTTCATCATCCTCGACCGCCTGGAAGAGGCGCTGTCGGAGACCTACACCCGCGCCCTCAAGCTCGACTGGGACGCGCGCGCGACCATCGACCGCGAGACGGGCCGCATCTACGTCTACGAGATGGTGGGCGTGGGCGAGGAAGACCCCGAGACGGGCGACTACCCCGACTACGAGATGCAAGACGTCACCCCCGACGACGCGAGCCGCATCGCCGCGCAGACGGCCAAGCGCGTGATCAACGAGATCGTGCGCGACGCCGCCCGCATGAACATCTACAAGGAGTTCGCCAGCCGCAAAGGCGAGCTGATCACCGGCACGGTCTTGCAGTCCACCAAGGACTTCACCATCGTGAAGATCCGCGACGGCGTGGAGGCCGAGCTGCCGCACTACGGCTCGCGCCGCTTCGCCGACTCGGACCGCCCGGCCAACGAGAAGCCGGCCGGCGAGTACTACCAGCACAACCAGCGCATCAAGGCCGTCATCATCGACGTGCGCGACCCGAGCGCCGCCCACGAGACGGCCGACGGCAAGCGCCAGTCGCGCAACGAGGCGTCGCGTCCGACCATCGTCGTCTCGCGCACGCACCCCGACCTGATCCGCCGCCTGCTCGAGCTGGAAGTCCCCGAGATCTACGACGGCGTGGTCGAGGTGAAGTCCATCGCCCGCGAGGCCGGCGCGCGCTCCAAGATCGCCGTGGCCAGCCGCGAGTCCAACCTGGACCCGGTGGGCGCCTGCGTGGGCCCCAAGGGCAGCCGCATCCGCATGGTGGTGGGCGAGCTGCGCGGCGAGCGCATCGACGTCATCCAGTGGAGCGAGGACCCGTCGGTGTTCGTGGCCAACGCGCTGTCGCCGGCGAAGGTCTCCGACGTGCTCATCGACGAGGACACGCAGTACGCCACCGTCGTCGTCCCCGACGACCAGCTCTCGCTTGCCATCGGCAAGGAGGGGCAGAACGCGCGCCTGGCCGCGCACCTCACGGGCTGGCACATCGACATCAAGGCCGCGAGCCTTCTGGGCAGCGGCGGCCTTGCGGTGGGCTCGCTCATCGACGACGAGGAAGACGAGGAAACGGTCGAGGGCGCGGATGCGCAGTGCGCCTACGTCGGCGAGTCCGGCGTGCGCTGCCGCAACCACGCGCGTCCCGGCTCGCGCTTCTGCGGCGTGCACCAGGGCGCCGAGGAGGACGCGGACGTGGCGGCGGACGCGGCTGCGGGTGAAGCGGGCGCGGACGCTGTCGATGCAGTCGAAGCAGCCGCCGACGAGGACTCCCTGATCTAGGGCGTTTCACGCAGGCGACGAGGCGCAGGTAAGAGAAGCGGGCGAAGACGGACATGGCGCAGGCAGGACATACGGGCATGGTGAACGGGGCGGGCACGCGCCGCGCGCCGCATGCCATACGCGTCCGCACCTGCATCGCGTGCCGCAAGCGCGCGGGCAAGCACGAGCTGTGCCGCGTGGTCCGCACGCCCGCCGGCGCCGTCGAGCTGGACATCTCCGGCAAGGCCCCCGGCCGTGGCGCCTACGTGTGCTACGAGGGGGAGTGTTTTTCCAACGCATGCAAGCGCCGCCTCTTTCCGGCGCGCTTGAAGTGCAAGATAGACAAGGCGTGCTACGAGCGCCTCGAGAGCAGTTTTGCCGCAGCATGTGCGCGACGCCGCACGCGGCAGGTAGGGATGGTGTAAGACATGGCAGGTATGCGCGTACACGAGTTGGCCAAAGAGTTCGGGATGACCTCCAAGGAGCTTTTGGCGAAGCTTGCGGAGATGAAGATCCCAGCCAAGAACCACGCGTCGACGCTGGTCGAGGCCTATGTGGACAAGATCCGCAAGCAGCTCGGCCCGGAGCTCGAGGCCAGGAAGGCGGCGCTTGAGGAAGAGGAGAAGGCGCGCGAGGAGGCCGAGAAGGCCCGCGCCGAGGAGGCCAAGCGCAAGGCCGAGGCCGCGCACAAGGCCGCCGTGGAAAAGGAGCGCCGCCGCCGCGCCGAGGAGAAGAAGGCCGCCGAGGAAGAGCAGGCCGCCAAGGAGGCCGAGGAGAAGAAGGCCGCCGAGGAGGAGAAGAAGGCGGCTCCCAAGAAGCCGTCGGTCTTCGACGGGCTGCTCAGCCAGATCGCGGCCGAGAACAACCGACTTTCCGCGGAGCGCGCGCAAAAGGAGGCGGAGCGCCGCTCGCGCATCGGCCAGACGCCCGCCGCGGCAGACTCCCCCTACAAGCAGCACGGCAAGAAGAAGCGCGGGCGCGGCGCCGAGGTCGATTCGCGTTCCGAGGACGACCGCTACCGCCAGATGGCCCACGCGGCCGAGCAGCTGCAGCGCGACAAGGTGCTCGAAGAGGCCCGCGCGTCCATCGCAGAGGCCCAAGGCCAGCCCACCGGCAGGCGCAAGAAGCGCAAGGAGCGCCGCGAGGAGGAGCGCCGCCGCCGCGAGGAGGAAGAGGCGATCAAGCAGGCCGAGATCACGGGCGTGCCCGTGGGCACCGTGCAGGTGGCCTCGGGCGTCACGGTGGGCGAGTTCGCCGAGGCGCTCGGCGTGCCCGGCAACGAGATCGTCAAGCGGCTCTTCCTGCTGGGCCAGCCCCTCACCCTCACCCAGACCATGAGCGACGACCTCGTCGAGCTGATCGCGGTGGACATGGAGCGCGAGGTGCACGTCGTCTCCCAGGAAGAGGAGATGTCCTTCAGGTTCCACGACGACGAGGCCGACCTCAAGGGCCGCCCGCCCGTCGTCACCGTCATGGGCCATGTCGACCACGGCAAGACCTCGCTGCTCGACGCCATACGCCACACGGGCGTGGCCGAGGGCGAGGCCGGCGGCATCACCCAGGCCATCGGCGCGTCGGTCGTCCACATCAACGGCAAGCAGATCACCTTCGTCGACACGCCCGGCCACGAGGCCTTCGCGGCCATGCGCGCGCGCGGCGCCCAGGTCACCGACGTCATCGTGCTGGTCGTGGCCGCCGACGACGGCGTCATGCCGCAGACCATCGAGTCCATCGACCACGCGAACGCGGCCGGCGTGCCCGTCGTCGTGGCCGTGAACAAGATAGACAAGCCCGGCGCGAACCCCGACAGGGTGAAAAACGAGCTGGTCGAGCACGGCATCGTCCCCGAGGACTGGGGCGGCAAGAACATGTTCGTCGAGGTCTCTGCCAAGCAGAACAAAAACATCGACGAGCTGCTCGAGACCATCATCTTGCAGGCCGAGGTCCTGGAGCTGAAGGCCAACCCGGACGCGCCGGCCTCCGGTTTCGTCATCGAGGCGAACCTGGACAAGGGGCGCGGGCCGGTGGCCACGGTCATCGTGCAGCGCGGCACCCTGCGCGTGGGCGACACCCTCGTGGCGGGCACCCACTACGGCCGCGTGCGCGCGCTCATCAACCCCCTGGGCGAGACCGTCGCCGAGGCCAAGCCCTCCGACCCGGTCGAGATCTTGGGCCTGAACGGCGTGTGCAGCGCCGGCGACGAGTTCGCGGTGTTCGAGGATGAATCCGAGGCGCGCGCCCTTGCCTCCGAGCGCGAGATGAAGCAGCGCCTGAAGGCGCAGGAGCGCGGGCACGTCAGCCTGGAGAACCTCTTCGAGCGCATGGAGGCCGACAAGCTCTCCGAGCTCGACCTCATCATCAAGGCCGACACGGTGGGCTCGATCGAGGCCCTGCAAGGCCAGCTCGACAAGATGGACCAAAGCGAGGTCCGCATCAACGTCATCCACTCGGCGGTCGGCGGCATCACCACCACCGACGTCAACTTCGCGGCCGGCTCGGACGCCATCATCATCGGCTTCAACGTGCGCCCGCAGCCGGGCGTGCGCCAGATGGCCGAGCGCGAGAAGGTCGACATCCGCCTCTACCGCATCATCTACCAGGCTATCGACGACATCAACGCCGCGCGCGTCGGCCTGCTCGCCCCCGAGGAAGTCGAGGTCGACACGGGCACGGCGCAGGTGCGCGAGCTGTTCAAGGTGCCCAAGGCCGGCACCGTCGCGGGCTGCCTGGTCGACGAGGGCGTCATCTCGCGCAGCGACCACGTGCGCGTGGTGCGCGACGGCGTCATCGTCCACGACGGCTCCGTCTCCTCGATGCGCCACTACCGCGACGACGTGGACGAGGTGCGCGCGGGCACGGAATGCGGCATCGGTATCGCGGACTTCCAGGACGTGCACGTGGGCGACCGCATCGAGGGCTACCGCATCGACCAGGTCGCGCGCAAGGAGTAGTGCATGAAGAAAACCGCATCATCGCGCAAGGCGGGCGAGGAGCTGCGGGCGAAGGTGGCCAACGTGCTCTTGCTGCACGTGTCCGACCCGCGGCTTGCGCTCGTCACCGTCACCGGCTGCGACGTCTCGACCGACCGCGAGGTGGCCGACGTCTTCGTCGCCGCGCCCAAGGACCGCTACGACGAGGTCGAGGCCGGGCTGGCCGCCGCCCAGGGCCGCATACGCGCGCTCGTGGGCAAGAGCCTGTCGTGGCGCGTCACGCCGCAGCTGCGCTTCCACATCGACAAGACGGCTGATGTCGCCGAGCGCATATCCGAGGTGTTAAACGAGGAGGAGACGTGCAGCAGCTCGACTTCACGCCCGCAATAGACGTGCTCGAGGGCCGGCAGGAGATCTGCATCTGCGGCCACTTGAACCCGGACGGCGACTCGCTGGGGTCGGTGCTGGCGCTCACGCTGGCCCTGCGCGACCGCGGCTACACGGTGGTGCCGCTGCTGGCCAACGAGGCCAAGGCGCGCATCTTCGACTACCTGCCGCTGTTCGACGAGCTGGTCTACGCGAAGGACTACCGCGCGACGCCCGACGTCTTCATCAGCGTGGACGTGCCGGGCATCGAGCGCACGGGCGCCGCCGTCGAGGTGTTCTCGCGGGCGGCCGCCTCCATCGCCATCGACCATCACTTGGGCACGGCGGCCTTCGCGGACGCGGCGCTGGTCGACTCCCAGGCGCCGTCGTGTTCCATGCTCGTGTGGGACTTCATCGCGCAGATGGGCATCGAGCGCACGCCCGAGATCGCGACCTGCTGCTACACGGGGCTGGTCACCGACACGGGGCGCTTCCAATTCCAAAACGCGGACGCCGACGCGCTGTCGTACGCGGCCGAGATGGTGAAGGCCGGCGCCGACCCCGCCTTCATCTGCACCCAGGTCTACCAGCGCAAAACGCGCGAGGCCCTGACGCTCGAGGCGCTCGCCATATCCCGCATGCGCTTCATGTGCGCGGGCGCGGCGGTGCTGTCGTGGACGCGCGCGGCCGACCTGGCCGAGATCGGCGCCGAGCGCGACGACACCGACTCGCTCATCAACGTCATACGGCGTCTGGACGGCGTGGAAGTGGCCGTCATGCTGCGCGAGGAGCCCGAGGGCACCACGCACGGCTCCATACGCGCGAAGAGCGCGCGCGACATCTCGGGCATCGCGGCGGCGCTCGGCGGCGGCGGGCATGCGGCGGCGGCCGGGTTCACGACGGACAAGACGCTCGAGGAGACCTTGGCCGCGCTCAAGCCCCTGTTGGAGCG
>CAVAWX010000082.1:0-7207 GCA_963592385.1 Acidaminococcaceae bacterium
TGATGTTCGAGTAGATGTGCGGGCTGTTTACCGCGCGGCCGGCGTCGTCTTTCAAGATGCGTGCGCCGCCCGTGATGCCCGCGACGTAGTAGCCGGCCTGCAGCGTCAGCTGGGAGGTGGAGGAAATGTCGGTCGCGGACTCCATGTCGTTTAAGGACGCCGTCGCGGAGGTGCCGTAGTTCGCGCAAAACGCGATCGAGCCGTAGGTCTGGGCCACGATGCCGGCGGCGAAGGGCTTGTTGCCGCGCGCGACGACGATGTAGGTGGAGGTCTTGGCGTTGTCCTCGTCGGGGGTGCCGTTCATGCACGCCAGGGTGGACACACCGCAGCCCGTGGAGCCGACGATGCCGCCCGCGCCCACGTAGCAGTAGACGTCGCCCGTGTTCGTGCACTCCGTGATCGCGATGTCCGGCTGGTCCTTGCCGTCGTTGCTTTGGATCATGCCGCCCGCGCCGCTCTTGTCCACGAGGCCCAGGCGCGCGCTGCCCACGATGCCGCCGCAGCGCTGGCCGTGCTCGTTTTTGATGAAGCCGCTGTTGCTGCAGTTGGAGACATCGCTTTTGCTGTAGCCGGCGATGCCGCCCACGAAGTGGATGCCCGCCCAGTTCGTGGAGTAGGTGCCCTGCCCCATCGCGGCGGTCGTGTAGATGAAGACGTTGCCCTTGTTCGTGCAGCCCGAGACCTTGCCCTGCGCATAGCCCTTGGCCTTTTTCGCCGGGCCGGACACCGAGGTGTCCATGTCGCCGGCGCATCCCACGACGCCGCCGACGCCGATCCCGACGACCAGCTCCTCGTCGTTGATGCTCTTGCCCGTGTCCCTCACGGTCACGCTCGCGTTGTTCTCGCAGGCCGAGACCTCGCCCTTCACGATGCCGGCGATGCCGCCCACGTTCAAGATGGGATAGCGGATGTCGTCGGTGGCGCTGGCCGCGTCCTCGATGGAAAGCGCGCAGGCCGAGTTGGTCGAGATGCCGGAGATGGAGCCTGCGCTATAGCCCACGGCAAGGCCGATGTTCTCGAACTGGCGCGTCGTCGCGTCCTTGCCCGTGTTGGAAAAGGAGAGCTTCACGCTCTCGACGGAGAAGTTCTGCACGGTCGAGGCAGCCGTGCAAAAGCCGAAGATGCCGATGTTGGAGGTCGCGCCGTCCGTCTTCAAGACGAGGCCGGAGATGCTGTTGCCGCCGCCGTCGAAGGTGCCGGCAAAGGAGGTGCCGTTTTGGCCGCCGATGGGCGCCACCTCGTACCTGCCCAGAAAGTCGAGCCTGCCGCCGAGCTTCACCGTCTTGCCCTCGAAGTCCACCGCGGCCAGGTCGGCCGTGCCGTCGCCGTTGGTGTCGGCCGTGCCGTTCACCAGGTTGGAAAACGCCGCGAACTGGTCGCGCGAGCTGATGGTGAAGGTGTCGGCATCGGGGTTTTTCGTATAGAAGCTGTAGTCCGGGGAAAGCTCTGTCGCAAACGCGCTCACGCACACAAGCGCCGAGAGCAGCGCCGCCGCCCCGAGCGCCGAGGCGATGCGCCAGGCCCTCCCCCGCCGGCGTGTGCGTGCGCCGCCGGGCGCCTTCGGCGATGCCGCCGCCTTCATATGCCGTGTGCTGTGCGTGCCCATCTGCATCCTCCTCGAAAACGTCTCGGCCTTCATCTCGAGGCCTCCCACCTTGCCGTTCCTTTTCCCTTGCAGATACCTTCTTCGCTAGCCCGTCGAGGCGCGCGCAGGAGAGCGCGGCTTGACGAGCGCCTTCGTCTCGCGCTGCTGGCGCACGTACCACCACACGGCCTGCAACGCCCCGATGAGAAAGACGACGAGCGCCGCGGGCAGCACGTAGGGCGCCAGCGGGTTGTCGTAGTCGAGCTCGTTCGCGTCTTCGACCTCGTTGTTGTTCATGCCCTGGTAGACGTAGTACTTCTTGGAGGCGGCGGCCGTCGGCGTGCTCTCGACCTTGCTCTGGTTCACGTCGGATTGCGCGTTGGCGATGGCCCGCGGCATGCGCGAGGCGCCGGATTTCGCCCCCGCTTCCGCGCCGCCGTTCGTGCCGTCGTCTGCGCTCGTACCCGACCCGCCGTCGGAGTCGTTCGTGCCGGCTGCGATGCCGCCGTTGTCGCGGCCGCCCTTGTTGTCATCGCCGCTGTTGCCCGAGCCGCCTTTGTCGTCGCCGCTGCCGCCGTCCTTGTCGCCCTGGTTGTCGGCGTTGTCGGGCTGCTGGTCGTCTTGCTTCTTGTCGCCGCCGTCGCCGTCGTCTTTTTTGTCGCCGCCGTCGTCTTGGCCGTCGCCATCGGTGCTCGCGGGCGCCTTGCCGGAGAGCTTGACGTAGATGGTCTTGATGTTGCGCGCCCACTTGTTCGAGTTGCCGCCCTGCGTGGTGCCGCCCATGAGCAGGCAAAACGAGCGGCCGTTGTTCATGTCGTAGTCGGGGGCGCAGTTGCCGTCGTTTCTGTGCAGCTGCGAGGTCTCCCAGGCCACGATCGGCCACACCTGCACCTTGTCGGCATAGCGCTCCTTGCCGCCGTCTTTGGCGCGCGGGTAGTAGTAGCGCTCCGTGCCGTAGAGGAAGTCGTAGCTCACGCCCTCGGCGTAGACCCCGCCGCCGCTGTCGGCCGTCTGGAACCAGAAGCCGTCGATGCCGTCGATCTTCACCCCGGCCTCGTCGATGAGCTTGGACAGGTAGGCGCCCGTGCCCGTGATGGTCATGTAGGAGCCGGAGGTCGAGTCCACCGAGCTGTAGGTGGCCGTCGTCGAGTCGACGCCTTTCACCTGCGCCAGCGACAGCGTCTTGTCGACCACGAACTGGCCCGAGTCGTCCGAGGGCGGCTTGTCGAATTTCTCGCCCGTCGTGGACACCTCGTAGTAGGCCTTGATGCGCAGGGTGCTCTGCGGCGAGAAGCCGTCGGTGTTTTCGGAGGGGTTGGCGTCGCGGTAGGTGATCGTGGCCTGCTGGCGCACCTGGTAGTCCGTGCCCTCGCCCCAGGTCGCGTACACCACCGACGCGCCGAAGTTGTTCTGGCGGTAGCTGCCGTTCACCGAGTCGATGGCCGCGTAATCGGAGTTCTCCACGCTCCACACGATGTCGGCCAGGCCCTCCACCTGCTTGGAGAGCAGGCCGTCTTTGGTCGAGTAGCTCTTGGTCGTGTCCGTGGCCGGGTCGAGCACGTCGACAATAGCGTAGAGGGCAAGCGTCTCGGTGGCCAGCTGCGACTCCTCGACGGTCTTGATGATGGGGTTGCCGCTGCCCTCGATGCGCTCGCCGTCGCACCATATCTGTATGGCGGAGACGCGCACGGCGCCGCTTTGCCCCGAGACGTTCAGGTGGACCGTCGCCTTCAGGTCCGCCCCGTCGGTGATGCCCTGGTCGGCGGCGATCGAGCAGGTGATGTCGCAGGAGCCGTCGCCTGCCGCCGTGACGAGGCCTTCCGGCGAGACGGCCGCCACCTTCGTGTCCGTGCTCTGCCAGGTCACGCGGCCGGCGCCGCTTTCCTCCTCGCTCTTGCCGTTGTTGTTCCACAGAAGCGAGGTGGCGAGCTGTATCGTGCCGGCGCGCTTCTCGATGGAGACGGTCTGCGAGTCGCCGGGGAGGGCGTTGGCGAGGACGTCCTTTTGCACCACGCCGTCGATCTGCTGGTAGACGGTGATGTTTTCCACGAAGGGGGTGGTGGTGCCGCTCGTGGCCCATGCGGCTGCCAGAGCGGTGAACAGCCCGCCGCTTGCGACGAGCGAGAAGGCGAGGGCGAAGGCCAGGGCGGCGTGCGCCATGCGCCGTGTGCGCGGCATGCATTGCGTGCGCGACGCATGCCGCGTGCGCCGCCGCAACGGCCGCATTGTGCCGCGCCGCGTGCGTTGCGCGTGCTCGTTCCCGCGTTCGTGCTGTGTGCCCTGCCCCATCGGCATCGCATCGTCTCCCGCGTCGTCTTGCGTCGTTTTCGCACGTCGAAGCCGCCTCGGCGCAGCTCCCTTGTGCGCACGGTGCGCACATACGCAACCGCGTGCCCGCGCCCGCAACGCGCGTTTATGCGCGGGCGCGAAGCTTCTCCAACGTCTCTATTTGATGTTCAATATAGATGAATGCGCAAATACTGCAAGGGGTGAAATTCTTCAGAATGCGCCGCGCCCCTAGCCGTGGCTGACCACGACGGTGCCCACCTTCACCAGGTCGTAGAGCGCCGCCGCCTTGTCGGTGGGCAGGTTGATGCAGCCGTGGCTGCCCGACTCCTTGTAGATGGTGCCGCCGAAGCTGCTGCGCCACGACGCGTCGTGGAAGGCCACCGAGTCGCCCACGAAGGGCATCCAGTAGCTCACGGGCGTCTCGTAGTCGGGCTTGCCGTCGCCGTTTTCGTCGGCGCCGATCAGCGTGCGGTCGCGCCCCATGTTCGAGTTGATGGTGTAGACGCCGGTGGGGCTGGTGCGGTTGTCCTTCTCGGCGCCGGAGACGATGTCGCTTTCCCAGATGATGTTGCCCGACTCGTCGTAGAAGCGCGCGTGCTGCTCGGTCAGGTCGATGTCGATGTAGCTCGTCCAGTCCGCGCCGCCCGGCTGCCACTTCGCCGCCGTCGCGTTCATGGGGATCTCGATGCTCTCGCTCGAGTTCGCCTCGATGGCCTGCGCGAGCTTGTCGGCCAGCGTCGCGCCGTCGATGCTCCAGCCGTAGGTGCCGCCCGAGACCGAGCACTGCTTGCCGTCGGCGCGGGTGTAGGTGCGGGCCGCGCCGATGGTGTCGCACTGGCGCGAGAGCTCGCCTTGGGTCCACTTCGCCACCGTCTCCACGTCCACCACGGCGGCCGCGTTGTCGTCGAGGACGATCCAGCCGCCTATGAGCGCGGCGTCCACGGTGCGCACCTGCGTGCCCGAGGCCACGAGCTCGATTTTGCACTTCACGAAGGTGTTCGCCTGCTGCACGGCGGCCGGCAGGCGCGAGTCGTCGGAGAAAAGCGCCGGCTGCTCGCGCACGTCCTCGCCCAGCTCGATGTCGCCTTTGAGGGCGCGGACCGCATCCGAGACCACGGCAAGGGCGGCCTCTTTGTCGATGTAGGTGCCCGCCGTCTCCCTCGCGATGGAAAACGACTGCTTGGAGCTGTCGTAGGCGATGCTCGCCGCCTTCGGGTGGGTCGCGTCCTCGTTGAAGCTGTCGATGGGGGCGCCCACAATCTGCGTCAGCTTGTCGGCGTTGAAGCTCAGCGGCTCTTCTATGCGCAGGTCGCGGCTGGTGAACAGCGCGGCCGGCCAGGTCCACTCGTTCATCGTGTCGGCCACCGCCACCCCGAAGGCATCGCCGTCGAAGCCGAGGTCGATGTCGGCGCCGGAGAAGTTCGCGGTCACGCCGTCGCCGTGCACGGTGGCCGCGTAGTCGGTGACCTGCGCGGTGCGCGACGAGGCCAGCTCGGAGATAGAGGCAAGCGAGGCGTCCTCGCCGTTTATCCTCGTGGAGGGAAAGACGTGCGAGGAGAAGTAGAGGACGCCGCCGAGGTAGATGGCCGCCAGGGCGAAAACGACGACGCCGACGACGACGAGCGTGCGGCGCGAGATGCGGCGGCGCGGGGCTGCCGTGCCGCCGTCTTCGCCATCGACGCCCGCGGCAGCGGTGAATCCAGCGGCGTACATTTCACCGCTCATATAGGGCACGGTACCAACACCATACTCGTCGCCGAACGCGGCACCCATGTCCTCGGCATCCTCAGCATCCGCAGCACAGGCGGCAGCTTCACCGTCGGAGGAACCGCCGGCAGCTTCACCGTCGGCGGAATCCGCAGCGGCCACGCCTCCGGACGCCGCAACGGCTCCAGCACCGGCGTCCGCGTCCTCGAACTCGAAGCCCTCGACGTCGTCGGACGCCGCGACGGCGCCAGCACCGGCAGACGCCGCAGCTTCACCACCGGACGCCGCAACGGCTTCACCACCGGCGTCCGCGTCCTCGAACTCGAAGCCCTCGACGTCGTCGAGCTCGAGCTCGCCTGCAGCCGACTCGGCAAGCCCCTGCACGTATTTGCCTGTTTCCACCTGCGCATCCTTCGAGGCTTTCCTCATGTGCCGCGCAACCTCTCTTCGTCGTGGGATGGTGAACGCGACGCACGGCGACGCGCCCCGAGACGGGCGGTGCCGCGCGACCGCGCCCATGATAGCCCCGCCGCGCGTTTTCGCGGTCGGCAATCGGGCAAGTGTGCGATAATGCCCTGCATGAAAAACACAAGTACATTCAGCCGCATACTCATAGTCGCGCTCATCGTCCTCGTCATCGCGGTCGTCGTCGAGCAGGTCGTCATGTCGAACGCGGACGCGCGCCTGCAGTCCGCCGAAGACGAGCTGTCGCAGGCGCAGGCGCAGGTGCAGCAGGTCCAGCAGAAAAACGACGAGCTCAGCGCGCAGCAATCCGACAAACTCGTGGAGTGGCGCAACGCGCAGGGGCGCCTGTCGTTCATGGGCGACGGCTCGGGCAAGGTCTGCTACCTGACCTTCGACGACGGACCCGACGACGAGCTGACGACGAAGAACCTCCAGATACTGAAGGAGAAGGGCGCCGTCGCCACCTGGTTTTGCCTGGGCAACGACGAGGAGTACACCTACCTGAACCTCGACTTGTGCAAGGAGATCGAGGCGCAGGGCAGCGCCGTCGGCATCCACGACTGGGACCAAAACGACAGCTACAGCTACTACAAAAACGGCGTGGACAACTACTTCACCAGCGATTTCGACAAGACGAAGGAAAAGCTCGAGGCGGCCGTGGGCCACGAGATAAAGATATGCCGCTTCGCCGGCGGCTCGACCACCATCGGCTACTACAACAAGAGCATCTCCACCGCGCTGCCGCAAGAAGTGGTCAAGCGCGGCTACCAGTACTTCGACTGGAACGTGCTCGCGGGCGACTCGGAGTCCTCGATGATGGTGAACGGCAAGGTGCCGACGGCCACCATCTTGAGCAACGTGCTGAACAGCGCCGAGAAGTTCGCGCAGACGAACTCGCCCATCTGCGTGCTCATGCACGACAACCCCGGCAAGGAGACGACGACCGAGGCCCTGCCCGAGATGATCGACAAGCTGAAGGAGCTGGGCTACACCTTCAAGACGCTCGACTACGACACGCCGGGCTTCTACCAGATGAAGATCATGGGCTGACGAGGAAAGCGGGAGGCGAGACGACGATGCGCAAGCGGCGCTATATAGACGAGGCGGGCGACGACTACGCCCGCATGCACGCGCAGGAGCAGGCGTACCCGCAGGGGCACG
>CAVAWX010000083.1:0-7061 GCA_963592385.1 Acidaminococcaceae bacterium
GCGCACCCCGATCAGGACTTTTATCTCCGGAGTGCCCAAGAAGCGCTTCATGACGTCGGTGTACAGGGGGCGCTCTATCAGGGTCGTGGTGCGCGAGGAGCGCCCCGTTTGGGATTCTGCGTGTGCGGAATGCCCGGAGCGCCCCGCTTGGGGCTTTGTTCGCGAGGAGCGTTTTGTCTGGGGCTTTGACATGGTTTCTCCAATCAAAACTTTCGATGCATCGAATTATATGGCGAAAATCACCCGTTTCTTTCGATGAATCGAAAGTTTTTGAGCAAACTCGAGAACGGCAAGGAGACCGCCGAGATAGGCAAGGCGATCTCGGTGGCGACCATGCTGGGCATCGACCTGTTCGCCGCAGGGAGGTCGTGATGAAGAAGCTTCACGTCATGCGCCCGTTAGCGCTTCACCACGAGGCGCGCGTAGTCTTGCCGCTGGTGAAAAATGTGCGCGACGAACACTGTGTCGTCTCGGAAAAAGTAGAGGACAACGTAGCTGTTCACTAGGGCAACGTGGTACCCGAGAGCAGCTAGTTCGGGCATTCTGGACAGCGCATACATGCCGGGATTGTCGCAAATCAGTTGCAGTTGCCGCTCGAATTCCTCAATGAATGCCTTGGCTGGCCTACGGCTGTCCGAGACGCCGTCGAGGTAGGCGATGATGCCCGCGAAGTCCTCCTTCGCCCCGTCGAGCATTTGGTAGCTAGAGGCCATATTGCTGCCGCATCTCGCGCACGAAGGCCGCGCCGTCGGAAAATTGCCCGGCCGCGTACTCTTTCTCGGCTTGCGCGATGCGCAGCGACAGGCGGGTGCGCGCCAGCTCCTCCTGCATCGCCTCGTAGTCGTCCGTGCGCATGACGACAAACGCGTCGTAGCCGTTGCGGGTGACGGTCACAGGCCCTGCGGCGCCTTCAATTGTTTTCGTGAAGGCCGCAGTGTCCTTCAAGTCTTTGATGGGGACGCACGTCGGCATAATCGTCTCCTTTCGAGGCGGTGTTTCCCTGACAATACCATAATTCGGCCATTTTAAGGCGATATTGTGCGCGGGCGATTTGAGCGTCTTCTTTCACGGGGAATGCCTCCCTGCCGCGGCGTGCGTGTTTCACGTATCCTTGGCGGGGTAAAAACGATGCAACACGAATGGATGGAGCGGGCAGGCGGCGCGGCGCGAATAAGCGCGGCGCGGGCGAGCGCGCTACGAGCGAAGACGAGATGAGCATACACAACATGAGTGAACAGGAAACGGGAAAACGCGAGCCGGGTGCATTCGGGTCGGGTGAACGCGGGCAGGATACATCTGGGTTGGGCAAACCTGGGCAGGGCGACTCTGGGGCGGGCGGCTCCGCACAGAGCAAGCCTGAGCTGCTGGCGCCGGCAGGCGGGCGTGCGGCCTTCGAGGCGGCGGTGGCGGCCGGCGCCGATGCCGTCTACCTGGGCGGATCGGGCCTCAATGCGCGGCGCAACGCCGACAACTTCACCACGGCCGACCTGCGGGCGGCGGCCCGCGACGCGCACCTGCACGGATGCGCGGTCTACCTCGCGGCCAACACGCTCGTCATGCCGGGCGAGATGGACGAGGCGCTGGCCCTCGTGGCCGACGCCGCCGACGCCGGCATCGACGCGGCCATCATCCAGGACATGGGGCTGGCGGCCCTGCTGCGCCGCGAGCTGCCCCAGCTGCCCCTGCACGCCTCGACGCAGATGAACATACGGGGCCTACGCGGCCTGGAGATCGCGCGCAAGATGGGCTTCTCGCGCGCGACCCTGGCCCGCGAGCTGTCCGTCGAGCAAGTCGCGCGCCTGGCCCGCGAAGGCATGGAGCTGGAGGTTTTCGCGCACGGCGCCCTGTGCATATGCGAGTCGGGCCAGTGCCTGTTCAGCTCGATGGTGGGCGGGCGCAGCGCGAACCGCGGCGTGTGCGCGCAGCCTTGCCGCCTGCCGTATGCGCTCGTGGACGAAAACGGCCGCGCCATCTCCACGGACGGCGAGTTCCTGCTCTCGCCCAAGGACCTGAACACGCTCGAGCTGCTGCCGCGCCTCGTCGCGGCCGGCGTCGCCTCGCTCAAGATCGAGGGGCGCATGAAGTCGCCCGAGTACGTCTCCAGCGTGACGGCCGCCTACCGCGCCGCCCTCGACCGCGTCTGCGCGGCCCCCGAGAACTTCGCCCCGGCGGATGCCGAGCGCGCGCAGGTGGCCGAGGCTTTCACCCGCGGTTTCACGGGCGGATACCTCGCGGGCGTGCGCGGCGCGGACCTGATGGGCAGCAAGCGCCCCAACAACCGCGGGGTGGCCGTCGGGCGCGTCGCCGGTTTTGCGGGCGGGCGCGTGCGGATGAAGGCCACGCAGCCCATCGTGCGCGGCGACCTGCTCGAGATATGGACGCAGCACGGGCGCGTCATGCACGAGGCGGGCGCAGGCGAAGGCGACGTCGTGGAGGCAGGCCGCGTGGAGTTGCGGGTGAAAGGGGCGGTCAGCACCGGCGACCGCGTCTTTCGGGTGCGCTCGGCGGCCCTGCGCGAGGCCTGCGGGCAGCGGACGGCGGCCGGCTGGAACGTGCCGCTCGACTTCACCGTGCACATGGAGATCGGCAAGCCGCTGGAGATCGCCGTGCGCGACGGCGCGGGCGTCGAGGGGCGCGCCACAGGCGAGGCGGTCGAGCCGGCGCGGACGAAGGCCGTCTCGCGCGACGACGTCGTGGCCCACGTCGGGCGCCTGGGCGCCACCTGCTATTCGGCCGCGAGCTGGGACGTGCAGCTCTCCGAGGGGACGGGCATCGGCTTTTCGGCCTTGCACAAGCTGCGCGATCGCGCCCTGGCCGCCTACGAGGAGCGCAAGCTGGCCGCCTGGGATGCCGCGCGGCGCCGCCCGCCCGCGTCCGCGCTCGACTTCTCGGGCGTCGTGGACATGAGCGAGCAGGCCACCTTCACCACGCGCATCGACTTTGCCGACACCGACATAGCCTGCGAGCTGGAGGATTTCGAGCCGGGCCGCGCCATAGGCCCCAAGCTCTACGCGACGAACCTGCATGCGGTGCAGGCCTGGGCGGCGCTCGGCGCGAGCTTCGTGTGGTTGTCGCCCGAGCTGACCATCCACCAGATGAAGCTCATCGCCGACGGCAGCCCGCTGCCGCTCGGGCTGGTCGTGTCCGGCCGCCAGGAGCTGATGGTGTCCGGGCACTGCTTCCTCACGGCGGCAGGCCCGTGCGACGGGCGCTGCGCGAAGTGCACGCGGCGCAAGGCTGGCTGGCGTCTGCGCGACCGCAAGGGCTACGAGTTTCCCATCACGTGCGGCGCCGACGGGCGCGGGCACCTCTACAACGCCGTGCCGCTCGACGTGGTCCACGCCGTGCCCGACCTGCTGGGCGCCGGCGTCGTGGGCTTTGCCGTGGACACGACGCTCATGGGCGAGCGCGAGGCCGAAGACGAGTTCTACCGCGTGCGCCGCGCCGTGGCCGGCAAGCCGCAGAAGAAGCGCGAGGACACGACGAGCGGCCACGTTTTCCGCCCCGTGGCGTGAAGCGCCCTCTTTCACCCCTTCGAACAGCGGGGCGCATGGTATGCTTGCGGGCTAACGCGACGAACGCGGTGAACGCGACGAGCGCACGTGGCGGTAAACGACGCGACGAACGACCCGCGCAACGCGCGCACGCACGAACACGCGCGCGCACCCGCGCACACGACGAGCAGAAGAAAGGCGCAGCGAGGTAGATGCTTTCAACCGAGGAACAACTGCACATCATCCAATCCGGCACGGCGCAGCTCGTGCCCCTGGCCGACCTGAAGAAGAAGCTCGACCGGGGCACGCCGCTCAACATCAAGCTGGGCGTGGACCCCACGAGCCCGGACCTGCACATCGGGCACGCCGTGCCCCTGCGCAAGCTGCGCCAGTTCCAAGACCTCGGCCACAAGGTCACGCTCATCATCGGCGACGGCACGGCGCTGATCGGCGACCCGTCCGGGCGCAACTCGACGCGCCCGCAGCTGACCTCCGAGCAGATCGCGGCCAACGCGCAGACCTACATGGACCAGGCCATGAAGATCCTCGACCCGGCAAAGACCGAGGTCGCGCACAACGCCGACTGGATCTGCAAGCTCGACCTGGCCGGCCTGCTCGAGCTGTGCGCGCACTTCACCGTGGCGCGCATCCTGGAGCGCGACGACTTCACCAAGCGCTACCAGGGCCAGGTGCCCATCGCGCTGCACGAGTTCCTCTACCCCGTCATGCAGGCCTACGACTCGGTCATGATCGAAGCCGACGTCGAGCTGGGCGGAAACGACCAGCTCTTCAACCTGCTGGCCGGCCGCGAGCTGATGGAGAAGAAGGGCATGGAGCCGCAGGTCGCGCTCACGCTGCCCCTGCTCGAGGGCACCGACGGCACGCGCAAGATGAGCAAGTCCTACGGTAACTACATCGGCTTGACGGATGCGCCGGCCGAGATGTTCGGCAAGGTCATGAGCATCCCCGACGCCCTGATGCCGCGCTACTACCGCCTGACCACGGCCCTGCCCGTCGACGAGATGGACGAGGTGGAGCGCGCGCTGGCGTCCGGTGAAGCCGACCCCAACCAGGCCAAGCGCCGCCTTGCCCGCGAGATCGTCGCCATCTACCACGACGAGGCGGCGGCCCACGACGCCGAGGCCGCGTTCGACCGCCAGTTCAAGAACCACGAGGCGCCCGAGGACGTGCCCGAGGTGGCCGTGGCGCTCGACGAAGACGAGGGCAAGGGCGGCGTCTACCTGCCGCGCGTCCTGGCCGAGGCGGGCCTGGCGCCCAGCAACGGCGAGGGCCGGCGCCTGATCGACGGCGGCGGCGTGAAGGTGAACGGGACGGCCGTCGCGGCCGGCAGCTACCACGTGCCCGCCGCCGAGCTGGAAGGCGCGATGCTGCAGGTGGGCAAGCGCAAGTTCGCGCGCCTCGCGTAAAAACGCGCGAAGGCAGGGGCGCGCAAAAAGGGTGAAGGCGCGCGCAGTTCACATGCGCCTCTTCACCCCTTTCACCATGCCCCGCGCGGGCGCACCGCCCCTCGCGTAAAAAGCGCGCCCCTTCACCCTGCGCTATACTTGCGCCTGTTCGTTTCGCGTCGGGGAGTGGCGCAGTCTGGTAGCGCGCATGCTTTGGGAGCATGATGTCGCAGGTTCGAATCCTGTCTCCCCGACCATCCGCCACGCAAAAAGGGGAGGGTCCATGTTCGCGTCGTTTATCCCGGCCATCATCGTGGTCGTCATCATCGTCGTGCTGCTCGCCGCTGGCATCTACGTCGTCCAGCAGCAGTACGCCGCCATCATCGAGCGCTTCGGCAAGTACCACCGCACCTCCACCGCGGGCATCCACGTGCGCATACCGCTCGTGGACCGCATCGCCGCCAAGGTGCCCCTGCGCATCCAGCAGCTCGACCAGACCATCACCACCAAGACCAAGGACAACGTCTTCGTCTCGCTGTCCACCTCGGTGCAGTACCGCGTGGACCCGGCCAACATCGAGGCCGCCTACTACGAGCTGCAAGACCCCGAGGCGCAGATCTCGTCCTACATCGAGGACAACATCCGCAACGCCGTGCCGAACCTCATCCTCGACGAGGCCTTCGTGCAGAAGGACAAGCTGGCCCTCGACGTCGAGCAGACGCTCAAGGAGTCCATGAGCTCGTTTGGCTACATCATCATCAAGACGCTGGTCACCGACATCAACCCGTCGGCCGAGGTGCGCGACGCCATGAACGCCATCAACGAGGCCGAGCGCAAGCGGGTCGCGGCCAAGGAGCTGGCCGAGGCCGACAAGATCACCATGATCACCCGCGCGGAGGCCGAGGCCACGAAAAACCGCCTGCACGGCGAGGGCATCGCGGCGCAGCGCCAGGCCATCATCGACGGGTTGCGCCGCTCGCTCGTGGACATGAAGCAGGAGGGCCTGACGGAAGGCGAGGTCATGTCCGTCATCTTGACGCAGCAGTACCTCGACACCATGAACAACATCTCGGCCAGCGAGAACACGAAGGTGCTGATGATGCCGAGCAACATCGACGCGGCCGCGCAGATCCGCGACACCATCATCCAGGCGCACGAGGCCGACGCGAGGTAGGCGGCCGTGTTTGGGGACAACAACGTCGATTTCCTGGAGCAGAAGCGCCGGGAAAAGGGCAGGCGGCGCGGGCGCAAGGCGGGCGGCGCGTCCAAGAGCACGGTGAAAAGCTCGACGGTGAAGAGCTCGACGGTGAAAAGCTCGACCGTGAGGAGCTCGACTGCCGCCTCCGCGGGAAATGGCGCGTCGCGCAGGGCGTCCCACGAGAGGGTGACGCCCGCTGCGCCCCCTTCCTACAAAGCGGACGCGTCCGGCGCCGGGGTGCGCAAGGCCAGTGCCTCCGCCCTGAAGAAAACCCTGTTCATCGTGGTCGTCGTCACGGTGCTGAGCGTCGTGGCGATTTTCCTCTACGGGGTGCTGGTCCATCCCGCCGACTCCGGAAAGGACGCCGGCTCCCACAGCGCGGGCAGCAGCTCGGATTCGTCGGGCTATTCGGGCTATTCCAGCTCCTACGCCTACCCGAAGTCCGCGAGTCTTGCCGGGAACTCCTGCTGGGAGTTCGAGCTCGACGGGCAGCGCTGCCTGTGCGTCACGTTGAACGTGGACGTCGACAGCGCCAAGGACGGCACGATGATCGGCGGCTGGGTCGAGTCGCCCGACCAGTACCAGACCCTGTCCTACGACCTCGGCTCCTGCTATGTTTTGGACGAGTCGTTTCAAGAGGCCAGCGAGATCGCCATGAAGAGCGGCTACTACTGCAAGGGCACCGCGATTTTGCTGGCCAAGCTTGCGGGCACGAGCGAGAAGGGCTACCTCATCCAGCTCTACGACAAAGACTACAACCTCATCGAGGTGAAGGTTGCGCCCGAGCAGGTGCAAAAGACCACCAAGGAGGCGGTGTCGGACGCCATCGTGAAGCTGGGCTCCGAGAACGCGAACGTGAAGGCTTCCATCGACTGGTACGACAGCCTCTATCCGTCGTATTCGTCGTCTTCGTATTCGTACTCGTCGTCGTCCAATTCCTCGTCTTCGTCCGCGACGTGAGGG
>CAVAWX010000084.1:0-7040 GCA_963592385.1 Acidaminococcaceae bacterium
AAAGCCGGCGCCCCGCCCGGAGAAGACGCCCGCAAGCGAGGCGGAGGTGCAGCCATCTACGTCTTTTGCCGGCGCGATTGCCTCGCAGGCGGCCTGCTCGTCGAGTCCGGCCGGCAGCGGCCTAAAGAGCATGATGCCATGTATGTGCGCGTCGGCGTTCAGGCTCTCGATGGCCGCAAGGAGTACCGGAGTGTCCGCGCCCGCGTCGAGCACGCTGCTTTCCACGGCGATGCCGCAGCTCTGCGCGCGCTTCACAATCGAGCGCTCGTAGGACACGGAGGCCGCGTCGTCGCCCACGCGCACGATGGCAAGCGTGGGGCGCGTGCCGGCCGCTGCGAGCTTTTCTGCCGCCGCGCGCGTCTTCTCGTCGAGGGCCTGCGCGACCGGTTTTCCCAAAAGCTGCGTCTCGTTCATGCGGCAAGCCTCGCTTTCGTCTGCAGGTAGAGCTCGTGCGCCGCCTCGTGCGCCGCGTCGAGCAGTGCGTCTGCCTCGGCCTCGAGCGCGTGCGCGGCGTCGCGGTCCTTCATCATCCTCGTGTTCGCGCGCACCGACAGCGCCGCCGACTGCATGGCCGCATGGCACATGACCGCCGCCGAGCCCACGTCGCTTGCAAGCAGCAGCCCGGCGGGCTCGAGCAGGGCGGACAGCTCTCCTACGACCTCGGCGCAGGCGCGCATCATGGACAGCGGCACCTCGGCGCAGGCGCGCAGGCGCCCCTCCATGGCTTCCTCGCGCGCGCTGCGTTGCGCGGGCGTGGCCTTCGGCATCTTGTAGACGGCAGAAAGCGGCAGGAAGGCCTGCGCGTCGTCGTCGATGCAGCGCAAGAGGCGCTCTTGCAGCGCGGCCAGGCGCGTGCAGGAGGCGGCGAGCTCTTCGGCCTGCGAACGAGCGCTGCGGCGTTTTGCCAGCGAGGCCGCCATCGAGGCGAGCGCCACCCCGACGCCGCCCACGAGCGCCGCCGCTCCCCCGCCGGACGGGACGGGCTCGGCGCTGCCGAGCGCTTCGACGAACTCGTGGCAGCTGTAGTCCTCGAACGCGCGCATGTCCGCGCCTTCGCGCGCGCCCGCGTCCGCAGCCGCGTCCGCGTTCACGCGTTCACCCATGTCCTCGCCAGCGCCGTCCCCCATGCGCGCGCCTGTGCCCATCGCGCCCTTCACCTAAAACAGCCCCGTGATGCGGCCGGTCTCGTCCACGTCGATCTTCTCGGCGCTCGGATGCTTGGGCAGGCCGGGCATGGTCAGGATGTCGCCGGTCAAGGCCACGATGAAGCCGGCGCCGGCCGAGACGTTCAGCTCGCGCACCGTGACGGTGAAGCCGCGCGGCGCCCCGAGCAGGGACGCGTCGTCGGAAAACGAGTACTGGGTCTTGGCGACGCACACGGGAAGGCCCGCGAAACCGAGCTCTTCCAGGCGGGCGGCCTGCGCTTTTGCCGCAGGGGTAAACGACACGCCGTCGGCGCGGTAGACGCGGCGGGCGATTGCGGCCACCTTGTCCTCGATCGAGCCGTCCAGCTCGTAGGAGAAGCCGAAGTCCTTGTCGGCCTCGCACAGCTCCACGACGCGTTTCGCAAGCGCCTCCCCGCCCGCGCCGCCGTCCGCCCACACGGTGGAGAGCACCGCGTCGACTCCGAGCGCACGGCACTTGTCCTCGACCAGCGCAAGCTCGGCGTCCGTGTCGGTGGGAAAGGCGTTGATCGCGACGACGCAGGGCAGGCCGTAGACCTCGCGGATGTTCTCCACGTGCTGCAGGAGGTTCGGCAGCCCCGCCTCGAGCGCGGCCAAATCCTCCGTGCCCAGGTCGGCAAGCGCCGCGCCCCCGTGATGCTTGAGCGCGCGCACCGTAGCTACGACGACCACGGCGTCCGGCACGAGCCCGGCAAGCCGGCACTTGATGTCGAGGAATTTCTCCGCGCCGAGGTCGGCACCGAAACCCGCCTCGGTGATGGCGTAGTCGCCGAAGCTCAGGGCGGCGCGGGTGGCCACGACGGAGTTGCAGCCGTGCGCGATGTTGGCGAACGGCCCGCCGTGCACGAAGGCCGGCGTGCCCTCCAGGGTCTGCACGAGGTTGGGCGCGAGCGCGTCTTTCAGCAGGGCGCACATCGCGCCTTCGGCCTTCAGGTCGTGCGCCGTGACCGGCGCGCCCTCGTAGCTGTAGGCCACGACGATGCGGGCGAGGCGCTCCTTCAAGTCGGCGATGGAGGTGGCCAGGCAGAAGACCGCCATGACCTCCGAGGCGACGGTGATCTGGAAGCCGTCCTCGCGCGGCACGCCCTGCTTGGCGCCGCCCAGGCCGTCCACGATGTGGCGCAGCTGGCGGTCGTTCATGTCCACCGCCCGCTTCCATGCGATCTGCTTGGGGTCGATGCCCAGCTCGTTGCCCTGCTGGATGTGGTTGTCGAGCATCGCGGCTAGAAGGTTTGCCGCCGCGCCGATGGCGTGAAAATCGCCCGTGAAGTGCAAGTTGATGTCTTCCATGGGCACTACCTGCGCGTATCCGCCGCCGGCAGCGCCCCCCTTCACCCCGAAGACCGGGCCCAGCGACGGCTCGCGCAAGGCGATGACGGCGTTTTTCCCGATGCGGCGCAGCCCGTCGGCCAGCCCGACCGTGGTCGTGGTCTTGCCCTCGCCGGCCGGCGTGGGGTTGATGGCCGTGACGAGTACGAGCTTGCCGGGGCGTGCGGCCTCGGCGTCTAGGGCCGAAAGCGCCACCTTGGCCTTGTGGCGCCCGTAGAGCGTCAGGTCGTCTGCCGCGATGCCGCAGCTCTGCGCCACCTGCTCTATGGGCTGCGGGCAGGCCTCCTGCGCTATCTCGATGTCGCTTTTCACCGTGAACTCCCCTCTCTCTTCTCGTCGATGCCGGCGTGTCTCCTGCGATGCCGTGTCTGTGCGTCGATTCTACGCCGCGTCGTCCGACCCGGGCCGCGCGTCGCCTGCCGAGACGGGCAGACGATGCGCATTGGCGTCGCGGCCGTGCGTGTAGTTGCTCCATGCGCTCGTGTTGCGCAAGGACCAGTCGTTGGGCGGGGTGATGAACGAGCTCAAAAGCTGCTCCTGCCCGGCCGCCCGGGCCCTGTGCCAGGCGAGGTACCAGATGCAGTAGCGCCCCTGCTCGCGGCCATCGACCTCGCAAAAGCCGTCGTCGCTGCCGCCGCACGGGCCGTTGCGCTGGTTTTTGGGGCACGAGGCCATGGGGCAGGAGAACAGGCAGGCCTCCAGGCCGCAGTCCCCGCAGTCCTTGCAGCCGTAGATCGCGGCCTTGGCCCCGTGCTCGACGCCGTGCGGGAAGGCGCGGCCCCGCTTTTTCTCCTTGCGCTCCATACGGCGCGCGAGCAGCCCGTAGAGGCCCTTGTCTTGCGTGAGCATGAGAGCGTGGAAGAAGCGCGAGACGCGCCAGCGCTTGAAGAGCTTGCGGCCGGCCACGTCGTCGGCAAGCGGGGCTGCGAGCCGCGCGGGCGCGGCGCCGTCCGCATCCCCCGCCGCGTCTGTCGGCGCGTCCGGGCCTTCCCCTTCACCCGCCACGGCCACCGGCGAATCTTCCCCTTCACCGCTTGCATCCGTCGGCGCATCCCAGAGGCTCGGGTACAGATAGCAGCCGCTTTCCTCGCCGAAGTCGCAGGCGACGGCCAGCGGGCGCACCTCGCCTGCAAGCTCGGCGGCGCGATCGAGTATGGCCGCCACGCCGTGCGCGTCCACGCCGAAACCGCCCAGGTGCACGCCCGCATATCCCAGCTCGCGGGCAAGCGCCACCTGCGCCGCCGCCCGCTCCACGCCCGCCGCCGCGCCCTTGTCGGGCAGCGCGGCCTCGGCGTCGAGAGCTGCCAAAAACGCGTCGCTCACGTGCGTGCCCGAGATGACGCCGCTGCGCATGAGGCCCGCGACGAAGCGATTCGCCACGAAGACGTTGGCCAGCAGCGGCACCTCGTAGCCGCGCCCGCGCACGTAGCGCACGAGCTCGTCCATCTTGCGCGCGTCGTAGCCGAGCTGGCTCACCACGAAATCAGCGCCGGCGCATATCTTCTTCTCCAGCTTGGCGTACTGCGGCCAGACCTCGCCCGCCCGGTACTTGAAGGGGTTCACCACCGCGCCGACGAGAAACGAGCACGGCGCCTCGCGGACGGCCTTTCCGTGCGACGGCACCTCGAGCCCCTCGTTCATGGCATGTGCAAGCGCCACGAGCTGCACGCTGTCCAGGTCGAACACCGGGCGCGAGAGCCCGTCCCAACCGCTTTGCGGGTAGTCGCCCGTCATGCACAAGACGTTGTGCAGACCCGCACGTTCCAGCGCGTAGAGCTGGGCGAGCACCTGGTCGCGGCTGCGGTCTTTCGCGGAGAAGTGGACGAGGCATTCCACGCCGTCGCGGGAAAGCTCGAGGGCGGCCGCGTCGGCAAGCAGCGCGGGGCTGCCGCCCGGGTTGTCGCAGAGGCTGATGGCGTGCACGCGCCCGCCTTCCCAGATGGCGCGGGCGTCGGCCAGGGAGCGCTCGACGGAGCTCTCGCGCGCGCCGCGCCCCGGTATGCACTCGCAGGTGACGGCGAACTCGCCGCTTTCAAGGACCTCTCTCAAACTTGCAGACATGGATCTTCACTCCCCTCTCCTCGACGGCAAGACCCTTCGTCTTTCAAGCTCTCCTTTTCCTCAGCAGGCGCCAGCCGTTCACCTGGTAGACGAAAAACACGGCGATAGAGCAGACAAGCCCTGCGTAGACGAACCATATGCCGAGTAGCGCAGGGCCCGTCCCAAACCCTGGCAGCCACGCCGGCGCGCCCGCGATCCCAAGGCCCGGCACCTGCGGAAATCCGAGCAGAAGCAGGCAGAACCCGCACATGAGGAAGGCCGTCGCGAACTTGCCGAGGTAGACCACGGGGGGCACCTCGCCCACGCGCGCGAGCATGAAGCGCCCCTCGACCAAGAGCAGCAGGTCGCGGGCGATGATGTAGACGAGCACCCACACGGGCAGGCGGCCCAGCAGCACGATGGCGATGACGCCGGCGGCGAGCAGGAAGCGGTCCACGAGAGGGTCGAAGAGCTTGCCCAGCTTCGAGACCTGCCCCGTCCTGCGTGCGAGCTGCCCGTCCACCCAGTCCGTGCACGAGGCGATTGCGTAGACGATCAGCGCCGCGAGCTCCTGCTTCGCCCCGAAGAGCAGCCACAAGAAGAGCGGTATGAGCAGAAGCCGGATGAAGGTGACGATGTTGGGCCCGGTCAGGATCTTGTCGCTGACGAGGTCGTCCGGGTAGTCCTGCGCGTCGAGCATTCCCGCCATGGGCTACTCCGCGCTCCCGTCGGCATCCCCCGCAGCGTCCTCTTTCGCAGCAGCGGCGGCGGCGGCCTTCTTCGCCTTGGCGGCCTCGATCTTCGCCGCGCGCTCGGCCTCCTTGCGCTTTTTCTCGGCCAGCTCCTCAGGCGACAGCGGCGGCTTCGTGCACACGACCGCCTCCATGTCCACCGCGACGGGCGCATGCGCCGGCTGCATGGAAAGCACGTGCTTGGGGCAGGCGCGCACGCAGGAATCGCAGGCGATGCACTTGTAGGGCCAGTAGGTCCAGGTCTCGGCGCCCTTGTCCACCTCGATGCACAGCGCCGGGCAGCGCGTGGAGCACAGCCCGCACAGGATGCAGGCCTTCATGTCGTCCATCTCGATGCGGCCGCGCGTGCGCGCATACGGCTCGCGCGTCTCGAAGGGGTACTTGCGCGTGGCGGGCTTTCCGAACAGTCCGGAAAGCGTCATGCCGCCCAGTTTGAACAATCCCATGTTCGCAACACCCCTCTCTCTAGCGCTCCGTGCAGCTGATGCACGGGTCGATGGTCAATATGATCATGGGCACGTCGGCCAGGTCGCAACCCGCGAGCGAGGCGACGAGGCCCTGCATGTTTTGCGCGGTCGGCGTGCGCACGCGCATGCGCTCCAAGAACTTCGTGCCGTTGCCGGCCGCGTAGTAGAAGGCCTGGCCGCGGGGCTGCTCGATGGTCACCATCGAGCGCGCGCCGGCCTCCGGGTTGCCCTTCACCCGCGCTGCCACCTCGCCTGCCGGCACCTTGTCCACCAGCTCGGCGATGATGTCGATGGACTGGAACAGCTCCTTGGCGCGCACGACGCAGCGGGCGTAGCAGTCGCCCTCGTCGGAGAGGATCGGCTCGAAGGCCGCGAGCGCCCCGTAGGCGCCCACGCCGTGCAGGCGCTCGTCTACGAGCAGCCCCGACGCGCGGGCAAACGGCCCGACCATCGAGTACTCGGCGGCCTGCTCCTTGGAGATGTGGGCGACGCCGGACAGGCGGCTTTTCACGCTCGTGTCCAAGAGGAAGGTCTTGTAGAGGGTGCGGTACTCCTCTTCCAGGCGGCGCAAGACGACGACCATGCCCTTCAGCGTGGCGTCGTCGACGTCCTGGCGAAAGCCCCCGACGTCGTTTGCCGAGAAGATCACACGGCCGCCCGTGCATTCCTCGAAGATGTCGAGGACGCGCTCGCGCAGGCGCCACGAGTGCATGAACAGCGACTCGAAGCCGAAGCCGTCGGCAAGCAGGCCCAGCCACAGCAGGTGGTTGTGCACACGCGAGAGCTCGTGGAAGATGACGCGCAGGTACTCGGCGCGCGGCGGCACCTCCACGCCCAGAAGCTGCTCGACGCATTGCGCGTATCCCAGCGAGTGGCCGTAGGAGCATATGCCGCAGATGCGCTCGACGACGTAGACGAACATCTTGTAGTCGCGCTTCTCCACGAGTTTTTCCAGGCCGCGGTGCACGTAGCCGATGCGCGGCAGCGCCTCGACGACCTTTTCATCCTCGAGCACGAGGTCCAGGTGCAGCGGCTCGGGCAGCACGGGGTGCTGCGGGCCGAAGGGGATGACGGTGCGCTTACTCATCTTCGGCCTCCTTGTCCGCGGAATTCTCGTTCGCCCCGGCGCCTGCAGGCGTGTCCGCCCCGGCGTCCGCGTCCGCGTCCGTTTTCGCGTCTGCGCCTGCGCTCTCCTTGCAGGCAGCGGCCCGCGGGTTCATCGGATAGGCGACGGGAATCGTGTAGAACTTGCCCTCGTAGTCCAGGCC
>CAVAWX010000085.1:0-7007 GCA_963592385.1 Acidaminococcaceae bacterium
TTTCACGTGCCGTCCCGGCGTATGCGCATGCGCAGCCGCCGCGCCTCGGCTGCCACCTGCGCCGCGTGCCTGGCCGTGCTCGTCGCGCTCTTCGTCCTCGGCACGCTGCTCGGCGACGCCGCGACGGCGACGGACCTGTCCATGAAGAACCTGCCGCCCTCGCCTGCGCACCTCTTCGGCACCGACCAGCTGGGGCGCGACATGCTCGTGCGCACCGTGGCCGGCCTGTCCACCAGCATCGGCATCGGTTTCGTCGCGGCGCTCGTCTCCTCGGTTCTGGCGCTGTTTCTCGGGCTTGCGGCGGCGCTCGGCGGGCGGCGTGTGGACGCGGTGGTCACGTGGCTCGTGGACCTGGCCTGCGCGCTGCCCCACATCATCTTGCTCATACTCGTGTCCTTTGCGCTGGGCAAGGGCTTTGCGGGCGTCGTGGTGGGCATCGCGCTCACGCACTGGCCGAACCTGTGCCGCATCATCCGCGCCGAGGTCTTGCAGCTGCGCGAGAGCCGGCCTGTCGCAATAGCCGCGCAGCTCGGGCGCAGCCGCGTGCAGATCGCCGTGCGCCACATGCTGCCCGCCGTGGCCTCCCAGTTCACCGTCGGGCTCGTGCTGCTCTTCCCCCACGCGATCCTGCACGAGGCGGCCATCACCTTCCTGGGGTTCGGGCTGTCGCCGGAGACCGCCGCCGTCGGCATCATCTTGAGCGAGTCCATGGGCTATCTCGCGGCGGGCATGTGGTGGCTCGCCGTCTTTCCGGGCGCCGCGCTGGTGGCGGTGACCTTGCTGTTCAACGGGGCGGGCAACGCGGCGTCGCGCGCGCTCGGGCTGCAGCGGGAGCGCGGGTGAAGGGGGTGACGGGCGTGGCAGACGCGAAGGGCATGATGGGATCCGTGAAGGCCGTGGCAGGTGTGAAGAGCGCGAAGGACGCGGCGAACGTGGCGAACGCAGCGGACGCGGCGGGCGCGGCGAACGCGGTGAATGTGACGGACGCGGCGGGCGCACATGCGCACAGCGCCGACCACGCCGGCGAGCGCTTTCACCACCACCACACGCACACGCCGGATTCGCGGCACGTGGCCGGGCACCACCTGCTGCAGGTGGAAGACCTCGTCGTCGAGTTCGCGGCAGGCGGCACGCGCCCCATCGACGGGCTGAACGTCTCGGTGCACGTGGGCGAGATCGTGGCCCTCGTCGGCCCTTCCGGCGCGGGCAAGACGCTTCTGGCCGACGCGCTGCTGGGCATGTACGCGCCGGGCGCCTCCGTGCGCGGGACCATCTTCTTCGACGGCGCCGCCCAGACGGCAGACTCCCTGCGGCGCCTGCGCGGGCGCGAGGTGGCCCTCGTGCCGCAGGGCGTCTCCTCGCTCGACCCCCTCATGCGTGTCGGGCGCCAGATCGGCGGCGATATGGCCAGACGCGCCGAGCTCTTCGCCCGCTACCGCCTCGAGCAGGGCGTCGAGCGCCTCTACCCCTTCGAGCTCTCCGGCGGCATGGCCCGCCGCGTGCTGCTCATCTGCGCCCTCATGTCCGACCCGCGCCTGCTCGTGGCCGACGAGCCCACCACGGGCCTCGACCTCGAGCTGGCCGTGCGGGCGATGGAGGACCTGCGCGCGTTTGCCGACGCGGGCGGGGGCGTCTTGCTGATCACCCACGATGTCGAGCTTGCGCTGCGCGTGGCCGACCGGATCGCCGTCTTCACCGACGGGCGCGTGGTGGAAGAGACCGACGTGGCCGGGTTCGCCTCGCCGGACACGCTCGCGCACCCGTTCTCGCGGCGATTGTGGCATGCGCTGCCCGCGCACGGCTTTCGCGACGTCGGGGAGGAGGAACGGGCATGAGCGTGCTGCGTGCGGACAACCTGGCCTTCTCGTGGCGGCGCGGCGAGCCCGTGGTAGAGGGCTTCTCGCTTCGTGTGGACAGCTCCGAGCGCGTCGCCCTAGCAGGGCCTTCGGGCTGCGGCAAGAGCACCGTCTGCCAGCTGCTCGCGGGCTATCTGCGCCCGGCGGCCGGAAGCGTCTCCGTGGACGGCGCCCCCGCGTGCGCGCGCCCGCGCTCGGGCGCCCCCAACCCCGTGCAGCTCGTCTGGCAGCACCCCGAGCAGGCGCTCGACCCCAGGCTGCGCGTCGGCGCCTCGATCGCCGAGGCCGCCCCTGCAGACGAGGAGCTGCACGCGGCCCTGCACATCGAGCGGGAATGGCTCTCGCGCCGGCCGCACGAGCTGTCGGGCGGCCAGCTCCAGCGCTGCTGCATCGCCCGCGCCCTGGCCGCGCGGCCCCGCTTCATCGTCGCCGACGAGATCTCGACCATGCTCGACGCCCTCACCCAGCAGCAGGTGTGGAGTTTCCTGCTCGCGCACTGCGAGCGCCACGGCATCGGGCTCGTGCTCGTCACCCACTCCGACGCCCTGCGCGCGCGTCTCGCGACCCGCACCGTCTTTCTCGGCTGAGTCGTTCGCCGCGCCCCTATTTATCCACGCGCACCGCGACCACGGCGAAGCGCTCCTCGGAGGTGCCGTACGAGCAGGTGGACAGCGTGAGCAGCTTGTGGCCGTACGTGGCCTCGACCGTCGGCGAGAACATCGACTTCTCCACGACCGTGTTCACGAAATCGGCGTATTCCTGCGCGTTCAGGTTGCCCACGTGCTCCCAGTAGCGGTAGTAGCTGTCGCCGCGCGAGAGGTCGGTGTGGAAGGCCGCGATCGGCTTGTAGGTGCCCTCGCCTTGCGTGGTGGTGAAGCTGATCTCGTGCGTGTTGAAGAAGTCCTCGTCCTCGAAGTTGAGCAGGGTCGCGAACATCGAGCCGCTGCGCATGTGGTGGCCGTAGATGATGGTGGAGTTGCCACCCGGCACGATGCAGCCCTCGCCCACGAAGGGCGTGCCGGCCGACGAGCGCTCGCGGTCGAAGTTGCGGTGCAGGTAGTACTCCGGGTCGTCGGGGGTGAACATGACGGGGTAGTCGATGTTCGTGTCGGCCACGTAGACCCAGCCCACCGTGTCGGGGTTGAGCGCCTGCAGGGCGGCGATGTCGCGCCCGCTTTGCGTGCGCAGCTCTTCGTAGGCCACGTCGACCTCGTGGTAGTCGAGCAGGATCTTCGCGATGATGCCCGCGCACACGATCATGATGATGACGCAGACGATCATGATGAGAAGCGACAGGCGCCCCTTCTTCTTGCGGGGCGGCTCGGGGGGCATGGGGGCGTAGGCGGGCTGCGGCGTTGCGGCGGCGGGCATCGCGGCACCTGCCATGGGCTGCGCGTAGCCGGATTGCTGCCGGCCGTAGCTGTGCTGGCCGTAGGCGGGGGCTTGCGCGTAGCCTTGTTGTTGTTGCTGCTGCTGGCCGTAGGCGGGCTGCTGCGCGTGGGCGGGCGCCTGCGCAGCCCCCTGCTCGCGCCTGCGCCGCCCCCTGCGCCGCCCCCTGCGCCGCCCCTTGCGCCGCCCCCTGCGCCGCCCCCTGCTCCTGCCATTGTCGGTCGCGCTGTTCCATATTGCTCCTCGCGTTCATCGCGTGTAAAATCAAGGGCAGGATGCCCCGCCGTGGTCGGGCAGCATTCGGGTCTAGAGCCGAGGTAGCCCGCTAGCTAAGCCTCGGCTCCTTTTCTTCCTGCTGTTCGCTATTTCCTCCGAATCTCCAGCACGAGGCCGGCACATCCGATGAGCACTGTTAAAATCTCGCATACGATCACGATCATCTGAGTGTCCATAAGCGGCTCCCTTCGTTTCGAATGAAGCTGCCCGACGCAATAGCGAAGCACCCCGGTCTTCGATTTTAGGGCATCGGGTGGGCGTTGTGCGCCTGCACCGGCGATATTGGGCGAACACGACCGGCGCTTCTTTTCGATTGCGCCGCACGGCACCTGAACGCGCTGTGCTACCATCGGCTCCGAAAGCACAGGCACGTCGGGAGCTGCCCGCACGCACGCGAGGCGGCTGAGAGGCGAGGAATTCGCGACCGAGAGAGACCGGCCCGGTAATGCGGGCCGCGCACACGTGGTGCACCTTTGCGCGCAGGCCCGTCGCGGCCGCCGGCACGCGCAGGCTCTCTTTCACCCCCGCATATCCTCGCGTTTCGCGGCGTGACGCGTGAAAAGGAGCGCATATGGCGAAAACGCAGAAAACGCAGATGGAGGCGGCGCGCGCGGGCGAGACGACGCCGCAGATGGAGCGGGTGGCGCGCGAGGAGCGCCGCGACCTGGATTGGCTTGTGGCCGAGGTGGCGGCGGGACGCGTCGCCATCCCCGCAAACCACGCGCACGCGGCCCTGCAGGCAAAGGGCGTGGGCGGCGGCCTGTCCACGAAGGTGAACGTGAACCTCGGCGTGAGCGGCGACCTGCACGACTACGACACCGAGATGGCCAAGGTGGACATGGCGCTTTCCCTGGGCGCCGACGCCATCATGGACCTGTCGAACTGCGGCAAGACCTCGAAGTTCCGCCGCGACCTGCTGGCAAAATCGCCCGCCATGGTGGGCACGGTGCCCATGTACGACGCCATCGGCTACCTGGACAAGGAGCTGGCCAGCTGCACCGCCGACGATTTCCTGCGCGTGGTGCGCGCGCATGCCGAAGACGGCGTGGACTTCGTCACGGTGCACGCCGGCTTGAACCGCCGCACGGTCGAGGCCTTCACCCGCGCAGGCCGCAGGATGAACATCGTCAGCCGCGGCGGCAGCCTGCTCTTCGCGTGGATGGCGCTGACGGGCAACGAGAACCCCTTCTTCGAGCGCTACGACGAGCTGCTGGAGGTGCTGCGCGAGCACGACGTGACCATCAGCCTGGGCGACGCGTGCCGTCCGGGCTGCATCGACGACGGCACGGACGCGGCGCAGGTGGCCGAGCTGGTGGAGCTGGGCGACCTGACGCGGCGCGCGTGGGATGCGGGCGTGCAGGTGATGATCGAAGGTCCCGGGCACATGGCCTTGTCCGAGGTGGCGGCCAACATGGAGATGGAGAAGCGCATCTGCCACGGGGCGCCCTTCTACGTGTTGGGGCCGCTCGTCACCGACATCGCGCCCGGCTACGACCACGTCACGAGCGCCATCGGCGGAGCCATCGCGGCGGCCGCCGGCGCCGATTTCCTCTGCTACGTCACGCCGGCCGAGCACCTGCGCCTGCCGGATGAAAACGACGTGCGCGAGGGGCTGGTCGCGGCCAAGATCGCGGCGCATGCGGCCGACATCGCCAAGGGGGTGCCGGGCGCGCGCGAGCGCGACGACGCGATGGCCGACGCGCGGCGTAACTTCGATTGGGAGCGTCAGTTCGAGCTTGCCTTGGACGGGCAGCGCGCGCGGGAGCGCTTCGAGAGCGCGCCGCCTGCCGAAGAAGACAGCTGCACGATGTGCGGCAAGATGTGCGCGGTGCGCACGGTGAACAAGGTGCTGGCCGAAAAAGGGGAGGAGCTGGGATTATGAGCCTGGTAGACGAGGTGGTCGAGGCGGCGGCGCGGGTGCGGGCGCGCACGCCGCTCGTGCACAATATCACGAACTACGTCACGGTCAACGACGTAGCGAACGCCGAGCTGGCCATCGGGGGCTCGGCGCTCATGGCCGACGCCGTCGAGGAGCTGCGCGACATGGTGGGGCTGGCCTCGGCGGTGAACATCAACATCGGCACCCTGAACGCGCGGACCGTCGAGAGCATGCACGTGGCGGCCGACGTGGCCGCCGAGCTGGGCCGCCCGCTCGTCTTCGACCCGGTGGGCGCCGGCGCGAGCGCCTTTCGCAACGAGACGACGCGCGCGTTTCTGGAACACGCGCATCCGAGCTGCATACGCGGCAACTTGAGCGAGGTGGCCTTCGTGGCCGGCCTCGCGGCGACGACGCGCGGAGTGGACGCCGGCGAGGTGGAAGGCGCGGCGACCCCCGAGGAGGTGGCGGCGCAGGTGGCGCGCGCGCACGGCTGCATCTGCGCCATCACGGGCGCGGTCGACGTGGTCTCGGACGGCGCGCACACGATCTTCATCGAAAACGGCGACGCGGCCATGGGCAAAATCACGGGCACGGGCTGCATGTGCGACGGGCTGATCGCGGCGTTTCTGGGCGCGACGGACGCGGGCGAGGGTGAAGCGGCGCAGGATGGTGAAGCGGACGCGTCGGGTGCGGCGGGCATGGCGGGTGAAGCGGCTGGCGGCACGCGTGCGGCGTTCGTGGCCTGCGCGGCGGCCATATGCAGCATGGGGCTGGCCGGCGAGCTGGCGCGCCGCGACCTCGAGGGCATGGGGGCGCTCGTCGGCACGGGCAGCCTGCACATCGGCATCATCGACCGGCTGAGCCTGCTGTCCGAAAACGACTACCGCCGCCACGCGCGCATCGAGGAGCGCTGAGGGCGCAGCATGGCAAAGCCGCAGCTCGACTACACGCTCTACCTCGTCACCGACCGCGACCTGATGGCCGCTTCCGACATCGAGACGCTCGTGGACGAGGCCTGCGCGGGCGGCGCCACCCTCGTGCAGCTGCGTGAGAAGCATGCCGGGCGCGAGGAGTTCACCAGCCTCGCGCGGCGGGTGAAGCGGGTCGCGGACGCGCACGGGGCGGGCCTTGTGGTAAACGGCGGCGGGTGAAGAGGGTCGCGGACGCGCACGGGGCGGGCCTTGTGGTAAACGATGCAGCCGAGGTCGCCGCTGCCGTGGGCGCGGCGGGCGTGCACGTGGGCCAAGGCGACATGTCCGTCGCGGACGCGCGCGCCATCGTGGGGCCGGACGCCGTCGTGGGCGTGTCGGCCTCCACCTTCGACGAGGCCGTGCGCGCGCAGGCCCAGGCGGCCGACTATCTGGGAATCGGCGCCATGCGCTTCACCCCGACCAAGCCCGACGCGCACGTGACGGGCATGGACGAGCTGCGCCGCATACTCGACGCGGTGCGCATCCCCTGCGTGGTCATCGGCGGGATCGACGAGGCGACGATTCCCGGTTTCGCCGGCCTGCCCCTCGCGGGCTTTGCCGTCGTCTCCGCCATCGTCGCCGACCCCGACCCGCGCGCGGCCGCCGCCCGCCTGCGCGCCTGCATCGCCGCCGCCG
>CAVAWX010000086.1:0-6986 GCA_963592385.1 Acidaminococcaceae bacterium
GGCGCTAGATTTTGGCTTTGGGCTTGTCCTTGTCGCCGGCGCGCTCCACGTACCCCGACACGAGCGAGAGAATCAAGAACAGCAGGCAGAGGCCGTCCACGATGTTGGCCGTCGTGCGGCAGTGCATGCCCTCGCCCGAGCAGACGCCGATTGCGAAACCGGTCAGGCAGACGACCGAACACGCGGCCAAGACGGCCACGAGCCGGCAAGCCAGGCGGCCGACCCGGTCTTTGACGCCGTAGCAGCACAGGATGGCGCCGATGCCCGGCAAGAGGGCGAAGGGCACGGCCATGAAGGTCCAGTGGCACTTCATGGGCACCGACCCGCTGACGCACTCGATCTGCGTGGTGCAGCCCCCCATCGCCACCGAGACTATCACCGCGACCACGAGGACCACGAGCTCGACGCTGTTGATGATGATGCCGATCTTCTTGCCCTTCATGCGCATCTCCTTCTATCTTCGGCGGCAGTGCGGCCGCCGCCCCGTATGTGCGGCGCCGGCTCCCCTGCCTGCGCCTTCGTCTTCAAACGGCGCAAACAGGCGCCTCTCTCGGCGAAAAGCAAAGCTTCTCGCCGCGCCCGCGTGCGGTCCGCCGGCCTCCTTCAACGCGCGGATGCGTCAAGCGCCTCCCACGCGACCGCATGCCCCATCATTGCACAAAAACAACCAGGACCTGCGCCTTACACGAAACGCCCGTCGCGCAAGTGGAAGACGCGGTCCGCCCGAGCCGACAACGCCGCGTCGTGGGTGGCAAAGAGCAGGATGCCGCCGCGCTCCACGTGCTCGAACAGCGCCCGCGTGACGCTGTTTGCCGAGTCCGCGTCCAGGTCGTTGGTGGGCTCGTCGGCGATGAGCACGGGCGGCGCCAACATGAGGGCGCGCGCGCAGGCCACGCGGCGCTTCTGGCCGATGGACAGCTGGAAGGGGTAGTGGTCGGCGCGCTCGGCCAGCCCGAAGCGTTCCAGCAGCTCGCGGGCACGGGCCTCGTCGCGCGTGCGCGGGGCATCGGCCGCGTCGCCGGCCGCAGCGCTGGCATCGCCAGCCGCGCCGCCTTCCCGGGAGGCGCCGGCTTCACCATCCACGGCAGCCGCGCCGCCCTTGACGAAGCGCGCGGGCACCGTGACGTTTTCCCACGCGCGCAGCGAGCCGATGAGCTGCGTGTGCTGGAAGACGAAGCCGACCGTGCGCCCCCGCAGGGCCGAGCGCGCGTCGTCGGAGAGCTCGCGCGTGGCCTGCTCCCCCACGAACACGTCGCCAGACGTGGGCGTGAGTATGAGGCCGAGCATGGACAGCAGCGTGGACTTGCCCGAACCGGACGGCGAGACGAACGCGGCACTCGTGCCGGGCTCGACGGCAAACGAGGTCTCGGAGATGACCTCCACGTCCCCGTAGGCCTTGGCAAGCTTCTCGGCGCGTATCGTCGGGCAGGCCGCCATCGTCGCCGCGGCAGAGCGCGTCGCCGCCGCATCCTTTTTCACCGAAACATCCACCACGTCCCCCTATCCTATGTCGCCTTGCTGCATGGCAAGCGAGGGGTCCAGCCGCGCGATCTGGCGCAGCGGCGCGGCGATGGAGACGAGCGCGAGCACGGCGAAGAGCACGACGAGGCCGGCCACGAGCAGCGCCACGCCGCCCGCGCCCAGCGCGATGAAGGGAAACGAGGCGCTTTGCCCCAGAAGCGAGACGAGCCAGGTGTAGACGCCCGCGCCCAGCGCGAACCCGAGCACCAACCCCGCCCCCGTGATGAGCGCGACCTCGCCTGCGATCAGGCGGCGCATCTGGCGCACGGACGCGCCCAGCGCCCGATACAGCGACAACTCGCTTTTGCGCTCCCACACGCACGAGTAGAAACGCGCGAAGAGCTGCACGAGCGTGACGACGAGCATGGCCACGCCCGCGGCCAGCAGCACGGAAAACACCGCCTGCAGCTGCTCCTGCGAACTTGCCACGACGTTCGCGCGGCGTATGACCTTCACGTCGCCCGTGTTTTCGATCGACGTCGTCAGGCGCGCGATGTCGGCGCCGTCTTCGACCTCGACGAGCACGCTGGACAGCAGCGCGTCCGGCGAGCCGTACCTGTCCCACAGATACGACAGCCCCTGCGCCTGCGCGGACAGCTCGCGCGCCACGTCGATGTTGAGCAGCATGGAGGCGTCGAGGTCCGTGCCGGAGGCGTCGAGGCGGGCGACCACCTTGAAGCTGCGCCCGAGCAGCATGGTCGTCTGGCCCACCGTGCCCGTCGCGCCCGAACCCACGACTATCTCGTCGTCGGCCAGCCCGCGCGACAAATCGTAGCTGGTGAAGGGCTGCACCGTCCAGTCGGTGGAGAAGTCCACCCCTATCACGCGCGTCATGCCGTCGTCCGAGCAGCAGGGCTGGTTCAGCGACTGGCTGTAGAACTGGCGCGTCGCCTGCTTCACCCCGTCGGCGCCCGCGACCTTGTCGTAGACGTCTTCGGAGAAGTAGATGGCCGCCGGGGCGCCCGTGAACAGCAAAGAGCTGTCGGAGACCTCGTCGGCTGCCGAGGAGGGCACGACCAGCAGGTCGGCCCCCCCGCGGGCAAGCGAGGTCTCCACGCCGGCCTGCACGCCGCCGTAGGTCATCCCGAGGGCGAAAAACACCGTCACGGACAACGCCACGGACAGCACGACCGAGACCGTGGAGACCTTGCGCATCTTCAGGCTATGGAAGATCAGCTCCTTCATCGTGAATGCCAAATGCGCCCTACGCGCCCTGGTAGTTCACCATCTTCTTGTAGAGGTCGCCCATGATGTAGGAGTCGACGTCGGCCGGGGCGTTTTCCATAGCGCCGGCCTTGTTGATGGACTCCCAGATGTACTTGAAGGACTTGTCGATCTCGTTTTTGTCGCCGGAGATGAAGCGGTAGGCCTCGACCTCTTTCTCCATCATCTCGCGGGTGAAGCCGGAGTCGGTGTTCACCGGCACGTAGCCCTTGTCGATGGCGAGCGCGCAGGCGTCAGAGACGTTGGAGCGGATCCAGTCGGCCGACTTCTTGAAGCCCTCGCAGAGCTTCTTGCCGACCTCGGGGTCCTCGGAGAGCTTCTTGGTGGACAGGCCGACGAAGCAGCACAGGATGTCCTTGATGCCGTCGTCGAAGGTCCACGACCAGAAGCGCGTGCGCGTGGAGTCCTTGTCCAGCGAGATGTCCGGCCAGGGGTCGTAGGCCGCGAAGGCGTCGATCTCGCCGCTGGCCAGCGCGCCGTCCATCTGGGCGTTCTTGTAGCTGACCCAGTTCACCTTGCTGGGGTCCTTGCCGCCGTCGACCATGAGGCCGGAGAGCATGATCTGCGCGATCGAGCCCACCTCGGCGGCGACGTTCTTGCCCTCGAGGTCGGTGGCCGTCTTGATGCCGGAGGCCGCCGAGGAGACGCCCTGCTGGCAGCCGTAGTGCAGCGAGTCGATGATCACGCACTCGAGCCCCTGCTCCATCGGCTTGAACTTGTCGGGCGTCAGCTCGAAGCAGTCCAGCGTGCCGTTGGCCATGAGGGGCGCGACGTCCTCGGTGATCTTCATGATCTCGATGTCGAGGCCGGCCTCCTTGAAAAAGCCCTTCTCGTAGCCGACGTAGATGGGCATCTCGCAGGTGCCGCCCCAGTAGCCGAGAATCGCTTTGCTCGTGCCCGAGGAGCTGGAGCTGCTCGAGCTCTTGGACGAATCCGAGCTGCTCGACGAGCTGGAGTTGCTGTTGCAGCCCGCAAGCCCCATCGCCATGGCGCCGCCGGCCACCACGCCGGAGGCCTTCACGAAGTCGCGCCTTGAAACCTTCTTCATGTCCTTCACCTTTTCCCTTTCAAACTTGCTCCCTTTTTCGGCCGATGCGCCCGAACACGCGCTGCGTGCCCGGCATCGGCCCTTTCCTATCGAGACGCCCCTTCGCCTTCGTGGTGAAGCAGGCGGTGTCTCCTCTCCTGTGCCCGCCTACGCGGGCGGACGCACGGGCGGCGCCGTCCGGCCGTCCGTTTCACCCGCAGCCGGCGCGGCATCGGCCTCGGCCTCGCGCTTCTCGCCCTCGGTGAGCGGGCCGCCGTGGTGCAGCAGATCGAGCAGCTGCGTGCGCAGCGCCACGAACTCGGGCGCGACGCGATTGCGCGGCCGCGGCAAATCGATGGCCAGCTCGCCCACGAGCCTGCCCGGACGCGCCGACATGACGACGACGCGGTCGCACAGGTAGACCGCCTCCTCGATGTCGTGCGTGACGATGAGCATGGCCATGTGCGCCAGGTCGTGCATCTTCACTATCTCGTCTTGCAGCGCCGCGCGGGTGAAGGCGTCGAGCGCCGAGAGCGGCTCGTCGAAGCACATGAGCGCCGGGTTCATGACGAACGCCCGCGCCAGGCCGCAGCGGCTGGCCATGCCGCCCGAAATCTGCGGCGGGTAGGAGTCCTCGAAGCCGCCGAGGCCCATCATCTCGATCAGGCGCGGAATCTTGTAGCTCTTCTCGTCGTACTCGCCGACGGCCTTCAACCCGAAGGCGATGTTCTCCTCGACGGTGAGCCACTCGAAGAGGTTGGCGTTTTGGAAGACCATTGCGCGGGCGCGGTCCGGGCCTTCCACCTCTTCCCCGTCGAAGACGATGGTGCCCGACAACGGGGAGTCGAGCCCTGCGACCATGCGCAGGAAGGTGGACTTGCCGCAGCCCGACGGCCCTATGATGCCGACGATCTCGTCGCCTTTCACCGTCAGGGAGAAGTTGTCGAGCGCCCAGGTCTCGGCGTCGCCGTCGAGGAAGGTCTGGGTGATGCCGGTCGCGACGAGGGAGTGCTCGCCGCTCGACTCGAACAGCGGCGCGTTCGGCTTGTCGTCTATGGCGTGCTTCTTTGCCATCTTCACCACCTACCAACGCACCACGGACTTCTGCCACTTCATCACGCGGTCGCGCAGCTTGAAGAGCAGGCTGATGAGTATGTAGAAGATGATGATGAAGACGCCCACCGTGGCGAACACCTTGTAGTACTCGCCCCAGGCCTGCGCCCAGTTGATGTACCAGCCCAGGCCCGCCTTCACCCCGAGCTGCTCGGAGATGATGAGGGCACCGAAGCTGGAGGACAGGCCCATGAACAGCGCGTCGAAAATCTGGGGCACGGCGGCCGGCAGCGCGACGTGGAAGAGGATGTAGGGCTCGCTGGCGCCCATGGTGCGGGCGGCCTCGATCTTGCGCTTGTCGGTCGAGCGTATGGCCGACGAGAGCATGAGCGCGAGGGGAAACCATATGGCCACGGCGATGAGCAGCACGCCGGCCAGGTGCGAGGTGGGCATGAGGACGATGGCGATGGGCAGCCACGCGGCCGACGGCACCGGGCCGATGAACTTCAGCAGCGGGGCGAACCAGTAGTTGGCGATTTTCGACCAGCCCATGAGCAGGCCGGTGAGAAAGCCGCTGACGAGGCCGGCCACGATGCCCTCGGCCAGCAGGACCATCGAGGCGGCGAGGTTGTTCAGGTACTGCCCGACGTTGCTGGGGACGGCCTCGAGCACGCGGTCGGGGCTGGGCGCGAACGGCAGGAGCATGACGCCGGTTTTCAGCGTGAGCACGTCGATCAGCTCGATGATGGCGTAGATGGCCGCGAGCAGGTAGCAGTACTTGACGATGAGGTTGCGCAGGCGCGGGACGAAGATGGCGACGACGACCGAGGCGCCGTAGGCCACCATGGAGACGACGAGGAAGAGGGGGTAGTAGGACTCCTCGTAGCCCGCCGGGTAGACGTTGGGCAGGCCGAGCGTCATCCCGAGCGCGATGAGCATGACCGGGATGGGCAAGATCATCTGCATGAACTCGCGGAAGGTGGAGAGCTGCTTTTGGACGACGCGGCGCGTGGGCGGCTGCTGGGTGGACGGCTGCGCGGACGGGGCGCCCGGCTGGCCTTCTGCGGCGCGGCTGGCCGACGCGGCAGGTTCCTGTCCTGCCGCCTGCGCAGCGTGCGCTTTGTGCGCCTGCGGCGCTTCTCCGTGCGAAAAACCCATGTAGCGTGCCCCTCCATCTGTTGCTTAACGTTCGATATTCTACCCCAGCCGAAGGGTGTTGTGTGCAAGTATTCGCATCTTTCTGATAGAAGCGCGGGCGCAGGCGGCCGCGGGAATGCTTCAGGAATTCATCTTTTTGCGGCGGGCAGCACGGTGCGGGGGCGTGCGCGTGAACGCAGGAGTGCGCCTCTTACGCCTCGCGTTCCTTGCGGCGGGTGAGGAGGAGCGCCACGGCGGCGGCGGCGATGAGGGCGGCGCCGCATGCGGTGTAGACGACGGCGCTCCCGCCGCCGGCCAGCGGCATCGTCCACTCCTTGTAGTTGGGCAGCGAGTACGCGCCCGTGCCCGCGTCTTCCTTGAAGGCCGGCGGCAGCTCGTCGCCGCGCGCCTCGATCTCGACGGTCTGCGCGGAGGCGTCCGCCGTCACGAGCCACTGGCCGTGCGGCAGCCTGTAGCCGGCCGGCGCGGCCGTCTCGACCAGCATGTACTGGCCGGCCTCAAGCTCGCCGAGGTCCACGAGCCCGGTGTCGGCCGCCGACGTGGCCGTGGCGACGGGGTTGTCCACGTCCCAGCAGCAGCCCGCGTCGTTTGTGGCCGTGGCCGAGTGGTCGGAGGCAGACGTGTGCGCGGAGTTCCCGCAGGCATAGAGCTCGAATGTCGCGCCGGCGAGCGCCGTCGTGCCGTCCTCGCCCGTCTTCGTGAACGAGAAGGGCACGGCCTTCTCCCCCTCCTTGAAGTTCGCGAGCTTGTAGCCCGCAGAGTAGCTGCCGGTGAAGGCCGTGGCGCCGCTCACCGACGTGATCGCCACGTTTTTGCCCGACCCCCCAGAAGTGATGACTACCTTCCAATAGCCGTTGCTCGCCGTATATCCGCTCGGCGCCGAGGTCTCCTTGAGGTAGTAGGTGCCGGCCGCCAGGTTGCCGAAGTCCACACGGCCGGCGCTCGTCGAGGTCGCCGTCTTCACAAGCGTGGAACTGGTCATCGAAGACGACGAATACAGCCC
>CAVAWX010000087.1:0-6867 GCA_963592385.1 Acidaminococcaceae bacterium
GCATGTAGTTGCGCAGCTGCAGGTAGGCGTCAGATGCGTCGGTCTCCTCGCGCGACGGCGATTTCAGCTCGAAGAGCACGAGCGGCATGCCGTTCACGAAGGCGATGACGTCGGGGCGCTTCTCGGAGTACTCGACGAAGGTCCACTGGTTCACGACGTGGAAGTCGTTGTTTTCGGGGTCGTCGAAGTCGAGCAGGCGCACGATGTCGTCGCGTTCCTGCTTCCCGTCGAAGAAGCGCACCTCCACGCCCGACTGCAGGTAGTCGGTGAAGGTCTCGTTGCGCTGCTCGAGCGTGCCGCCCTCGACGTTTTTGATCTTGAGGACGGCCTCGTCGATGGCCGTTTGAGGAAGGCCCTTGTTGATGCGCGCGAGGGCGTTTTCCAAGACCTCCGGCAGGAAGACGTCGCGGTACGCCTCGGAGCTGCGGCGCACGTCGGGGCCGTACAGGTGCGTGTAGCCGAGCGTGTCTGCCATGCGCTCGATGATGCACTGCTCGTAGAAATCCTCGTTGAAGGCGCCCGTCGCCTCGTAGTGAAATCCTGCCATTTGAGACCTCGAATCTGAAAAGGAACAGGTGCTTTGGATTATACGGCTCCCCCGGGCGGTGAATTCGCACGTGCGGCCGGGTGGCGGCGGGCAGGCCACGCACGCGTGGTGGCGGGTGGACGCGGACGCCCGTCCGCCCGATGCGCCGCATGTCCGATGCGCCCGCCCGATGTGCCTTTTGCGTGCTGCGCGATTTACCCGTTTCGCGCGCCTTGCGCGGTGCTAGTATCTTGAGGCGAACCGAAACCTTTAAGAACGCGGCCCGGCGAGGCCCGAAAGGGATGGTGGTGCATGGCTACACCCAAGACCAGGACAGTCGTCTTGGACGCGCGCGCGGTCGATCGCGCGCTCACGCGCATGGCGCACGAGATCCTCGAATCCAACAGCGGCGCAGACGGCCTGGCGCTCGTCGGCATCGTCACGCGCGGCGACCTCCTCGCCGCCGAGCTGGCCCGCCGCATCGAGGCCATCGAGTCGGCGAAGGTGCCCGTCGGGCGCCTCGACATCAGCTTCTACCGCGACGACGTGGCAAGCTACGCCCCCGAGGTGCACCGCACCGACGTCTCCTTCACCCTCGACGGCAAGACGGTCGTGCTCGTAGACGACGTGCTCTACACGGGCCGCACGGTGCGCGCGGCGCTCGACGCCCTGAAAGACCTGGGCCGCGCGAGCCGCATCCAGCTGGCCGTGCTCGTGGATCGCGGCCATCGCGAGCTGCCCATACGCGCGGATTTCGTGGGCAAGAACGTGCCGAGCTCCACCGACGAGAGCGTGCGCTTCTTCTACGAGCCGCTCGACGGCCGCACGAGCGTCGAGATTTTGGACGCGGACGGCGAGGGGCGTGTCGGCGCGGCCCCCGTGGAAAGCGCGAGCGCCCTCGACGCCGCCTTCACTTCCGCGATGGGAGGCGAGTAACCCATGTTCGGCACGCACAGAAGCCTCATCGACATCGAAGACCTCACGCCCGGCGAGATCGTCGAGATACTGGACTGCGCACGGTCGTTCAAAGAGGTGAACGACCGCGAGATCAAGAAGCTGCCCACCCTGCGCGGGCGCACCGTCGTGAACCTCTTCCTCGAGCCGTCCACGCGCACGCGCACGAGCTTCGAGATCGCGGCCAAGCGCCTGTCGGCCGACGCCATCAACTTCTCGGCGTCCACTTCCTCGACGAAGAAGGGCGAGTCGCTTGCCGACACGGCCGCCACGCTCGACGCGATGGACGCCGACCTCGTCGTCGTGCGCAGCCGCCAGGAGGGCGCGCCGCGCGTGATCGAGCGCCACGTGCGCGCCTGCGTGGTCAACGGCGGCGACGGCAAGCACGAGCATCCCACGCAGGCACTGCTCGACGCCTTCACCATGCGCGAGCGCTTCGGCAGCCTCGAGGGGTTGAAGGTGGGCATCGTGGGCGACGTCGCGCACTCCCGCGTCGTCGGCTCGCTCGTGCCCCTGCTCGTGATGATGGGCGCCGACCCCGTGCTCATCGGTCCGCCCACGCTCATGCCCGCCTGCCCGCACGAGCTGTGCCGCGAGGCCGCCGTGGCGGTAGGGCGCGCGGGAGATGGTGAAGGTGAGGGCGGCTCGGGCGGAAGCGGCGCCGGTGAGGCAGCCGGCGGCTCTGAAAACCCGACCCCGCTTCGCGTGTGCCACGCGCTCGACGAATGCCTGGGCGAACTCGACGTGCTCTACATGCTGCGTATCCAGATGGAGCGCCTGGAGGGCGCGCCCCTGCCCAGCCTGCGCGAGTACGCGGCGCTGTTCGGCATCGACACGCGCCGCCTCGCCGCGATGAAGCCGGACTCGGTCATCATGCACCCCGGCCCGGTGAACCGCGGCGTGGAGCTGTCCGCCGAGGCGGCAGACGCGGCCCGCTCGCTCATACTCGACCAAGTCAACGCGGGGGTGGCGGTGCGCATGGCCGTCATGTACCTGCTGCTCGGAGGTGATCCGCATGGCTTTGCTGCTTGAAGGCGCGCACGTCGTCGACCCGCAGGTCGGCCTCGACGAGGTGGCAAGCGTGCTCGTGCGCGACGGGCGCGTCGTGGAGATCGGCCCGCAGGTGGACAAGCCCGCCAAGTGCGTCGTCCGCGACCTGTCCGGCTGCTACCTTCTGCCCGGCCTCGTGGACGCGCACGTGCACTTCCGCGACCCCGGCCTGGAGTACAAGGAAGACATCGTCTCGGGCATGCGCGCGGCCGCACGCGGCGGTTTCACCGCGGTGGCGCCCATGGCCAACACGAAGCCGACCGTCGACACGGGCGCGCTCGTGGCCTACGAGCTGGAGAAGTGCGCATGGGCGCCGGGCCGCACGCGCGTCTTTCCCGTGGGCGCCTGCACGAAGGGCCTTGCCGGCGCCGAGCTGGCCGAGATGGGCGACATGGCGCACGCCGGCGCGGCGGCTTTTTCCGACGACGGGCGCGGCATCCAGGACAGCGGCACCATGCGCCGCGTGATGGACTACGCGAAGATGCTGGGCAAGCCCGTCTTGTCACACTGCCAAGACGAGGGGCTGGTCGCCGGCGGCGTGGCCGACGAGGGCGCGGCCTCGACGGCGCTCGGCCTTGCGGCCTGGCCGGCGGCAGGCGAGGAGGTCCAGATCGCCCGCGACGTCGAGCTGGCCCGCCTGACGGGCTGCCATCTGCACGTGCAGCACGTGACGACGGCCCGCGCGGTCGAGATCGTGGCCCGCGCGAAGGCAGACGGCGCGCCCGTCACCTGCGAGGCCACGCCGCACCACCTTTTCCTCGACTCCTCGTTCATCAAGCGGCAAAGCTACGACACGGACCTGAAGGTGAACCCGCCGCTGCGCAGCGCCGCCGACGCCCTCGCGCTCCAAGAAGCGCTGCTCGACGGCACCATCGACATGGTCTCGACCGACCACGCCCCGCACGCCGCGCACGAGAAGGCCCTCGAGTTCAACCTCGCGCCCTTCGGCACGACCGGGCTGGAGACGGCCCTTGCCGCCATGCTCACCTGCCTCGTGTCCGCGCCCGCCGCCGGCTTCGAGGCCGGCGAGTGGACGGCGCTCTCGAAGCGGCGCATGGGCTGGGCGCGTCTCGTCGAGGCGATGGCCGTCGCCCCGCGCAGGCTGCTCGGCTGCGAGCCGGTGCGCATCGAGGCGGGCGGCGTCGCGGATTTCACCGTCGTGGATCCGGACGCGGAGTGGACGGTGGACACGGCGGATTTCGCGTCGAAGGGCAAGAACTCGGCGTTTGCAGGCAAGCATCTGCGCGGGCGGGTCGTGGAGACCTACACGGCCGGCTACGCGACGTTCCAAGACGGAGAGGTGACGTTTTAAGATGGCGTTGGCAAAAGGCACACCCGCCGTGCTCGTGCTCGAGGACGGCACGGTTTTCGAAGGCACGAGCTGCGGCGCGGAAGGGGAGGCCACGGGCGAGCTGTGCTTCAACACCTCGATGACCGGCTACCAGGAGATCGCGAGCGACCCGAGCTACCGCGGCCAGATCGTCGCCTTGACCTACCCGCAGATCGGCAACTACGGGGTGAACGCCGAGGACATGCAGTCGCGCGAGCTGTTCTTCTCCGGCCTCGTCGTGCGCGACATGTGCGCGCGCCCGAGCAACTTCCGCTCGACGCAGGCGCTGCCGGACTTCCTGAAGAAGAGCGGCATCGTGGCCATCGAGGGCGTCGACACGCGCCGGCTCGTGCGCCACATCCGCGAGCACGGCGCCATGCAGGGCATCATATCGACGGCAGGCGACGGCGCGGAGGCGGCGGCCAAGCGGCTCGCGGCGGCTCCCGGCCTCGTGGGGCGCAACCTCGTGGCGGAGGTCTCGGTCGAGTCCCCCTACGTGCTGCCCCCCTTCAACTGCGAGAAGAAAAAACGGGTCGTCGCCTTCGACTGCGGGGTGAAGACCAATATCCTGACCGGCCTGTCCACGCGCGGCTGCGAGACCATCGTCGTGCCCTGGGACACGCCGCTGTCCGAGGTGGAAAAGCTCGAGCCCGACGGCGTGTTCTTCTCCAACGGCCCGGGCGACCCCGAGGCGGTGGACGCGACGGCCGAGGCGGCGCGCGCGCTGCTGGGCACGGTCCCCGTCTTCGGCATATGCCTCGGGCACCAGATGATCTCGCGGGCCGCGGGCGCGCGCATCGAGAAGCTGCCCTACGGCCACCACGGCGGCAACCAGCCCGTCATGAACCTGCGCACCGGCGCGGTCGAGATCACGGCGCAAAACCACGGCTTCGGCCAGGTCTTTTCCAGCCTGGGGCCGCTGCTGGCGGGGGACGCGGGCGGCATCGCCGCGCACCCGGCAGACGGCGACCTGCGTTTTTGGACCGAGCGCCGCATCGCGCCGGTCGTCGCCAACGAGCGCTTCGGCCGCATACAGCTCACCCACGTGAACCTCAACGACGGCACGCCCGAGGGCATGGCATTCCTCGACATCCCGGCCTTCTGCGTGCAGTACCACCCCGAGGCCGCGCCCGGCCCGCACGACTCGTCGTACCTGTTCGACGCGTTCATGCGCCTCATGGACGGCCGCGACGACTACCTGGACATCGAGGTGCGCGACACGCGCGTCTTCACCGAGGGCAAAGGAGGCGATCGCTAGTGCCGCGCCGCGACGACATCAAGAAGATCCTGCTCATAGGCTCCGGCCCCATCGTCATAGGCCAGGCCTGCGAGTTCGACTATTCGGGCACCCAGGCCTGCCGCGTGCTGATGGAAGACGGCTACGAGGTCGTGCTGGTGAACTCGAACCCGGCCACCATCATGACCGACCCGGCCACGGCGGCGCGCACCTACGTCGAGCCCATCACGGCCGAGGTCGTGGCCCGCATCATCGAAAAGGAGCGCCCCGACGCGCTGCTGCCCAACATGGGCGGCCAGACGGCGCTGAACTGCGCGGTCGAGCTGGCCGAGTCCGGCGTCCTGGACAAGTACGGCGTCCAGATGATCGGCTGCGACCTCGCGGCCATCCAAAAGGGCGAGGACCGCAAGCTCTTTGCCGAGGCCATGGGGCGCATCGGGCTCGACGTGGCCAAAAGCGGCTACGCCTACAGCGTGTCCGACGCGGAAAAGCTGGCCGACGAGCTGGGCTTTCCCCTGGTGCTGCGTCCGAGCTTCACCCTGGGCGGCGCCGGCGGCGGCATCGCCTACAACGTCGACGAGCTGCGCGAGATCGTGGCCCAGGGCCTCGAGCTGTCTCCGGCCGGCGAGGTGCTCGTGGAAGAGAGCATCATCGGCTGGAAAGAGTACGAGATGGAGGTCATGCGCGACCGCGCCGGCAACGGCATCATCATCTGCTCGATAGAAAACTTCGACGCGATGGGCGTGCACACGGGCGACTCCATCACCGTGGCGCCCGCGCAGACTCTGACCGACGTGGAGTACCAGCGCATGCGCGACGCCTCGCTGGCCATCCTCGAGGAAATCGGCGTGGAGTGCGGCGGCAGCAACGTGCAGTTCGCCGTCAACCCCGACAACGGCCGCCTCATCGTCATCGAGATGAACCCGCGCGTGTCGCGGTCCTCGGCGCTCGCGTCCAAGGCCACGGGCTTTCCCATCGCCAAGATGGCGGCCAAGCTGTCCGTGGGCTACACCCTCGACGAGATCCTGAACGACATCACGAAGGCCACGCCGGCCTGCTTCGAGCCCTCCATCGACTACGTGGTCGTGAAGATCCCGCGCTTCGCCTTCGAGAAGTTCAAGGGCACCGACGAGACGCTGTCCACGCGGATGAAGGCGGTGGGCGAGGTCATGGCCATAGGCCGCACCTTCGAGGAGTCGCTGGGCAAGGCCATGCGCTCGCTGGAAAACGGGCGCTACGGCCTCGGGCGCGACGGCGCCGACGAGTTCGACGAGAACCACTTCCAGAGCATGGTGTCCAAGCCCACCGAGCACCGCATCTACTATATGGCCGAGGCGCTGCGGCGCGGGAGCAGCGTCGAGGAAGTGGCCGAGCTGTCGGGCATCGATCCGTGGTTCGTGGACCGGCTGGCCGACATGGTCGCCGTCGAGGACATGTTCGCGGGCAAGGAGCTGGGCGCGATCGACGCGGCCCTCATGCGCCTCGGCAAGCGCTACGGCTTGTCCGACGTGCAGATCGCGCACCTGACCGGCAGCGACGAGAAGGCCGTGCGCGCGCGCCGCAAAGAGCTGGGCGTCGTCGCCGTCTTCAAGACCGTGGACACCTGCGCGGCGGAGTTTGCCAGCGAGACGAGCTACCACTACAAGACCTACGACGAGGAGACGGAGGTCGCGCCCTGCGCCAAGAAAAAGGCGATGATCATCGGCGCCGGCCCCAACCGCATCGGCCAGGGCATCGAGTTCGACTACTGCTGCGTGCACGCGAGCTACG
>CAVAWX010000088.1:0-6841 GCA_963592385.1 Acidaminococcaceae bacterium
TGAAGATGATCGTCGACCTCATGTACGAGAGCGGCATCCACTTCATGAACTACTCGATCTCGAACACGGCCGAGTACGGCGAGTACTACGCCGGCCCGCAGGTGATCAACGAGCAGTCGCGCGAGGCCATGAAGAAGATTCTGGAGCGCATCCAAAACGGCGAGTTCGCGCAGGAGTTCATGGACGACTGCAAGGCCGGTCACAAGGTGCTCTTCGAGAAGCGCGAGGCCATCAACACGCACGAGATCGAGGAGGTCGGCGCGAAGATCCGCGGGATGTTCCCCTGGATCAAGTCCGACGAGGAAGCCGACAAATAGTCCTTCTCGCGATTGGTGAAGGTGGGGCGCCCGCCGCGCGTATGCGCGGCGGGCGCTTTTTCATGTCTGTGGGTGGGCGTAAGACCTGCGTATAACCGTGCGGCAACGAAGGGGCGTGTGGCGAGGAAGGACGGCGCAGAGTCCGCGCAAACGTTTATACTAGGGTTGCAGTGTACGAGAACCCGGCGCATGCACCCGCCTTTGCGGATGTGCCCCGCGCCCCGCAGCCGCAACCGCAGCCGCACGTGAAGGGAGGCGCACATGATCGGCATGAACATCGAATCGCTCATGGTGGGCTTTCCCCCCATGCCCTCCATCGTCACGCTGCGCCCCGTGTCCGATTCCGAGGAAGCCGTCAAGGCCGCCGACATCCCCGCCGGCAGCGTGCTGCCCATCGTCGTGGGCGTCTCCGAGTCCTCGGCCATCGCGGCCGCGCTCGAGGACTGCCAGCCGGCGCGTCCGCTCACGCACGAGACCGCGAACAACCTGCTGCGCGCGCTGGGCGGCTCGATCAGCCGCGTCATCATCGACCGCGTGGACGGCAGCACCTTCTTCGCCACCGTGTACCTGCGCTGCGCAAACGGCATGTTCACCCGCGTGGACGCCCGCCCGAGCGACGCTATCGCACTGGCCATCCGCGCCAACGCGCCGCTCTTCGTCGAGGAGTCCGTCTTCCAGGCGGCCGGCGCGCCGCGCTCCTTTACCGTCCCCGGCGGCGAGCACGGCGTCGAGTTGGAGGAGTTCCACAAGTTCGTCGAGGACGTGAAGCCCGAGGACTTCGTCACGCACGGCGGCGAGGCGGACAAGAAGAAGCGCTCCTAGCCGCCTATCCGCGCCGCGCCGCGCCGCGCCGCGCCGCTGCCCCTAGCCGCCTATCCGCGCTCGGCCAGCAGGTGCTCGATCGAGACGAGCCGCACGCACAGGGTGAAGACCTCGGCCGCACGCTCCAATTCATCAAGCGCAGGATAGCTCGGCGCGATCCGGATGTTGCTGTCGTCGGGGTCGTCGCCATACGGCCAGGTCGCGCCCGCCGCCGTCAGCTTCACCCCCGCCTCGGCGCAGCGTGCCACGATCTCGCGCGCGCAGCCGGCCGGCGCCTGGAAGCTGATGAAGTAGCCGCCCTTCGGGCGCGTCCACGAACCCACGCCCGCCGCGCCCAGCTTGTCGGAAAGCGCGCGCTCTACCAGCTCGAAGCGCGGGCGCAGCTTGGCGGCGTGCGCGCGCATCAGGGCCGCCACGCCGTCGGCGTCCTTCAGGAAGCGCACGTGGCGCAGCTGGTTCACCTTGTCCGCCGAAATGCTCTGGGCCGACATCGCGGCCAGCGCCTCGGCGACGTTTGCCTCGCTGCTGATGAACGCGGAAATGCCCGCGCCCGGGAAGGTGACCTTGCTGGTCGAGCAGAACTCGAAGGCGAGGTCGGGGTTGCCGGCCTTCGCGCATTCGTCGAGGATGTTGGGGATCTGCGCCTGCTCGGCCGCGTCGTCTGCCAGGTGGTGCACGCAGTACGCGTTGTCCCAGAACACGCGGAAATCCGGCGCGGCGGGCCGCAGGGCCGCGATGCGTCGCACGGTCGCGGCGCTGTAGACAAAGCCCTGCGGGTTGCTGTAGAGCGGCACGCACCACATGCCCTTCACCTGCGGATTCGCCACCAACTCTTCGACCGCGTCCATGTCCGGGCCGTCCTCGTGCATGGGCACGGGCAGCATGCGTATGCCGAAGCGCGCGCAGATGGAGAAGTGGCGGTCGTAGCCCGGCGCGGGGCAGATGAAGGCGACGCCGTCCTGGCGCGCCCACGGCTCCTGGCCGGCGAACCCGTGCGTCATGCCGCGGGCCACCGTGTCGTGCATGAGGGTGAGCGAGGAGTTGCCGCCCACAATCGTCTGCTCGGGGGCGGCGCCGACGAGGCTGCCCATCAGGCGCCGCGCCTCGGGCAGGCCGGCAAGCCCGCCGTAGTTGCGCACGTCGGTGCCGTCTTCTGCGAGGAAAGAGGAGTCGGAGCCGAGCACGTCGAGCATCGGCATGACGAGATCGAGCTGCTCGGGGCTCGGTTTGCCCCGCGCCATGTTCAAGTCGAGGCCGGCCGCGCGCGCCTCCTCGAACTCCGCGGCAAGGGCCTCGTGCAGGGCCCGCAGCTCGTCGTCGTCCATCTCGTCGTAGCGTGCCATAGCGCAGCGCCTGCCTTTCACCGAAGTGTCTGATGTTTTCTTGCGGCAGCGCGCCGGATTCGCCTTTTGCCTGCGCCCGCGCTTGTCCGCGCCGGCACTTGCCCGCGCTTGCGTCGTGCGGCGGGTGAAAAGGCCGAGGCGTGCCGCCTGCCCTTCACCATACTACTTGGCGCGTGCCTTTCGGCGTGCTATTCGCTTGGCGTGCGTCTTTTACCCTGCTATTCGCCGTCGTCGGCAAACAGCCGCGCGAGCGTGGCGACGACGAGGCGGGTGATGTTGTCGGCCGCGATGGCCGCCGCCTTCGCCACGTCGTCCATGTCGAGCGGCTCGTCGATCACGCCGGCCGCGGGGTTGCTGATGAGCGAGAGGCCCATGGTGGGAATCTGCTGGTTGGCCGCCGCGACGACCTCGAGGACGGTGGACATGCCCACCGCGTCGGCCCCCAGCGCGGCAAACGCGCGGATCTCGGCCGGGGTCTCGAACGACGGGCCGGGGTCGGCGATGTAGACGCCACGGTGCAAGGTGACGCCGCATTCGCCGGCGACGGCAAGCGCGGCCTCCTTCATCTCGGGCGAGAAGGCGTGCGTCATGTCGAAGAAGCGCGGGCCGACCTCGGGGTCCGTCCAGCCGGTGCACGGGTTCATGCCCAGCATGTTGATCTGGTCGTCGATGAGCATGACGTCGCCCACGTTGTAGGCGGGGTCGATGCCGCCGGCCGCGTTCGTGACGACGAGGCGCTCGATGCCCAGCTCCTTCATCACGAAGATGGGGAAGGCGATCTGGTCGGCGCGGTAGCCCTCGTAGGCGTGCAGCCGGCCTTGCATGCACACGATGGGCACGCCCGCGACCTCGCCGAACAGGAAACGCCCCTTGTGGCCGGGCGCCGTCGAGGGCACCATGTGCGGCACCTCGGTGTAGGGCAGCTCGACCGCGCCGGAGATGGCGTCGCCGAAGCTTTGCATGCCGGAGCCCAAGACGACGGCGGCACGCGGCGAAAAGCCGGGGACTGCGGCGCGGATCGCGTCGGCCGCCTCGCGGATATTGTGTGTGGTGATGATGGTGGTCATGGCGTGCCCCGTTTCGCGTCGGGTAAAGAAGAGAAGAAGAAAGGTGGTGCCCCAGCGGGGGTTCGAATCCCGCTGGAGTCAACCACGTGCTACCTGTAGTGGTGCCCCCAGCGGGATTCGAACCCGCGATCTCCGCCTTGAAGGGGCGGCGTCCTAAACCGCTAGACGATGGGGACACGTGCAAAGCCGTCACATTATGCCATAAGCACACGCGAGCACGGCGAAAAATCGAGAGAGCTTATATCTTGCTCATCTCCGACGAGACGTTGGCGTACCAATCCTGCCAGGTGGGCGGGCAGTAGGTCCGCGCCGCCTCCTGCGTGAGGTGCCCGCCGTACAGCGAGCTGCCCAGCCCGCGCACCACGGTGTTGATGCCCTCTTCCCACGAGGAGAAGCCCGAGCTGCCGTAGCCCCAGGCGTTGTGCGAGCGGAAGCAGTAGGCGCCCTTGGTGCTCTCGATGCAGGAGATGGCCGGCGCCCAGCGCGGGTCCACGCCGTTGTCCCAGGCAGCGGCCGCGTAGTACTTGCCCGTGCCGGCGGTGGGCGAACCGGACAGGTAGCTGTCGATGCGCGAGGCCCACTCGTTCACGAAGGCGGTCTTGTCCGAGGACCAATCGACGTTGCCGGACGACGAGCCGCCTCCGCCACCGGCCTCCTGCGCAGCCTCGGCCGCAGCCACCTCGCTTTGCGCCTCCGCGGCCGCCTGCGTGTCGCCCGACTGCTCCGCCGCCGCAGCCTTCTGCTCGGCCTCGGTCTTTTGCTGGGCCGCAGCCTCGGCTTCGGCCTTCTGCTTCGCCGCAGCTTCCTCGGCCGCCTTCTGACGCGCCGCCTTCGCCGTGCTCAGCGCGTTGGCCGCGTCGTTTGCCGCCGTGTCGGCCGCCGCCTTGTCGCTGGCAAGCTGCGTGCGCGAGCTCTCGAGCTCGTTTTTCATCTGCACGGTCTGCTCGATCGCGTTCACGTGATGTTCGATCACCCAGTTGTACTGGTCGACCAGCGAGAGCATGTCGATGATGGACTTCGAGTCGATGAGCATCTGCACGACCGACCCGGAGTCGTAGGCGTATTTGTAGAGCGCGACCAGGCTCTCGTCGCATTCCGCCTGCTGGGCGGGCAGCTTCTCCTCCAGGTCGGCGATGGTGGCGTTCAGCCCGGAAATCTGCGAGGCCAGCTCGTCTTGGTAGGCGACCGCCGCGTCGTAGGCGCTCGCGCTCTCCTGCACCTTGCGCTCCAAATCGGAGACGACGTCGGAGGTCTGCGCCTCGTTTTGCGACTGCGCGCCCGTGGCCCACGCAGCGGCCGGCGCGAGCAGGCCGGCGGACGCGAGGGTCGCGCAAAGGGCGCACGACACGGCAAGCGTCGTCCACCTGGCGGGGCGTTGTATGTGTGCAAGCGACGGCAAAAAAGAGCCTCCTTCGCGCTGTCACGTGCGTTGAGTGCCGTATACCTTAGCGTAAAAGCAAGATTCTCCATAAAGGCTTCACAGCGCCCCGCACGCCGGCACGCCGGCGCCCGCCTCCGGCGCACTATCTGCATCATGCGTTTGAAATCTACGTCATTTGGGGTGAAAATGACGTAGATAGAAGGGTTTACCCAGTTCAGCAGTGTCCTTCAGCAGAGCTCTTCAGCAGAATCTTTTACCAGCGCCCTTCACCGCCGTGCAGCGCCCATTTCCACGCGGGCACGATTTCTATGTCGCCGTGCGCGCCCGCGATGCGCCCCTCCTCGCGCAAGGTGATGACCGCCGCCCGCTCGACGCGCGTCTCGCCCATTGCGACCTCGAGCGCGCCCACCTCGCGTGCGCGCGTCTTTTCCGCGTCCATGCGGGTGCTCACCTGAAGCAGCTCGAAAGGCTCGCTTGCCAACGCGTCTCCGATGAGAAAATCGACCTTTTCCCTGTTCGGCGTGCGTGCCGTGTATGACGTGACAGCCTCCATCCGGCCGTTTGCGGTTCTGCGCATGAGCTCCATGTACACGGATGTTTCAAGACGCTTGCCGATGTCTTGCTGGCTGGCGCGCGACGTCGCGTAGGCCATGCCCTGGTCGATGGCATACACCTTGTCGGGGACGGTGGACGAGGGAGCGATCGACATCGAGAACTCGCGGAGCAGCCCGACGAGATGCGCCTGCTCGAAGAGTCGCACCACCTCGGAGACCTTCTCCCACGAGGTCCGGTATCCGATGGACTTCAACCCTTCCACCAGGTTGTTGACGGAAAGCTCGCAGCCGGTGTTGCGCAGGCAGAAGAGGCCGACCTGGTTTGCCAGCGAAATGTCCGTGCGCACGCTGCGTTCGACCACGTCGCGTGCGACCACATCGCGCATGTACGCTTGGAGCATCTGGATCCGCGAGCCTGCGGCGAGGCCCTGGACGCCGGGGAATCCACCCTCCACGAGATAGCGGTCGAACGCCCCTTCAAGCTCGGTGCGGACCTGGGGAGATACCGCGCCCACCTCGCCAAGCTCGGCTGCCTCGGGCACCTGCAGCCCGTGAAATTGGCAGAACTCGCGAAACGAGAGCGGGTGCATGGGGTGTTCGTGCGAGCGGCCACGAAACTCGGTCGCGATGTCGTCTGCCGAAAGCTTCGAGGACGAGCCGGTGATGACGAGCGTCGCCTTCTCGTGCTCGGCGATGCGCTGGCACACGCCTTGCCAGGAGCCGGCCTCTTGAACCTCGTCGAGAAACAGGTAGCAGCCCTCGGAGCGCGCCTGCGGGACTTGGCGCCAGTACTCCTCGAGCACGTCGCTCATGAGGGTCGCCGGTGCCGGGCGGAGGCGGTCGTCGGCGAAGTTGAAGTAGAAGATGCGGCTGCGGTCGACGCCTTGGTCGAGCAGGCGCCGAATCCACTGGAATGCGTAGAAGGTCTTGCCGCAGCGGCGAATGCCCGTGATGATGTGCACAAGGTTGAACGGGGCAGGCGCCGGTAGCGCGTCGATGACGTCGTCGCGGGGAGAAGGCGTCGGGAACTCGAAGGCGCGCGCTTCTTGCACGATCTCGGCAAGATTGCGTATCTCTGTTGCCACGGCCTTCACCCCTTGTGCGTCTATACTTCTCGTCCTGCACGAGAAGTATAGGGCAAAACTTCTCGTGCTGCACGGGAAGTATGGGGTGAAACTTCTCGTCCTGCGCGAGAAGCTACGCCCCCCACACCTCTTCGGCGATCTCGCGCACGAGGGCGACCTTGGCCCACTGCTCGTCCTCGCTCAGCTTGTTGCCGATCTCGCAGCTGGCAAACCCGCACTGCGGCGACAGGTACAGGTTCTCGAGCGGCACGTACTGCGCGGCCTCGCGGATC
>CAVAWX010000089.1:0-6779 GCA_963592385.1 Acidaminococcaceae bacterium
GACGCCATGCTCGACGACGATTTCGGGCTGGATGAGGAAGCCGAGCCGCTGCCGGTCGAGCAGACCGTCACCGTGGCCTTCGACGCGCCGGATGCCCTGCGCTACGAGTTTCCCTACATGGAAGAAGCGGGGGACACGCCCGCCGCGGATGCCGCTGGCGACGACTCTGCGCCGGCCGCGCCCGACACGCCGGGCGCCGACGATGCGCCCGCGTCTTCACCTTCACCCGCCGCATCCGACGCGGACGCCGCACCCGAGTCCGCTGTACCCGCCGCGCTCGACGCGCCCGACGCGCCCGAGCCGGCGCCCCCCTTCACCGTGGAACTGCTCGCCCCCGAGGCGCCGCCCGAGCTGCCCGCAGACGACGAGCCGCCCGCGCGAAGCGCCGAGGAAGAAGCGCTGGCCTGGGAGAAGTTCGAGTCCAACCGCAAGAAGGCGCAGAGCTTCCGCGACCGGGGCAAGAACCTCGTGGCGGCGGGCCTCTTCGCCCGCGCGGCCGACCTCGCGCCCGAACGCCAGCAGTGGCGCGAGATGCTCTTCGAGGAGCTGGGCTGCTACGTGCGCGCCGACAAGATGGACGAGGCGCGCGAGCTTGCCCGCCTCCTGCTGCGCCAGGGCACCCTCACCCGCGCGAACCGCATCAAGCTCAATGCAATCATCAGCAAGAAGTAGTACAATCCGCCTTTGACGTATGTCCGCATGCCCCGCGCGAGCCGAGAGGAGAAAAACGTGCCGCAGATTGTTGCCGTCGCTTTGTGCAGCGTGCTCGTAGCTGTGTGCATGTTCGGCAGCGGGGTCGCCCTCAACGCCGCGCAGGCTCCCGAGGGGCAGCAGCAGACCCAAAGCGGCGGCTCGGCGAACACGGGCCAGGACGCCACGTACATGCTGGGCACGAGCGAGCTGGTCTCCGAGACGGGCGACGAGGCGCGCGCGGCCAACATCGCGCTGGCGGCGCAGGCCATCGACGGCACGGTCGTCGACGCGGGCGGCGCGTTTTCCTTAAACGACACTCTCACCGCAGTTTCCGCACGCTACCGCCAGACCGACCAGACGGCCGGCACCGACGACGCGAAGCCGGCGCCCGGTATCAACCAGGTGGCAAGCGCCCTCTACATCGCCGCGCTGAAGGCGGGCCTGTCCGTGACCGAGCGGCACGCGGGCACGGCGGCGGCCGAGTATGTCTCGACCGGCTTGGAAGCCGTGGTCAGCCCGGGCACGGCCGACTTGAAGATCATGAACACGATGGACACTTCCGTCGTGCTGAAGGCGACGGCGCAGGGCCAGAAGGTCGTGGTGAACGTCGTGGGCAGCGCGCAGGATTCCTCGGTGAAATACGACGTCGTGGCGCGCATCGTCGATGGCGACCTCGACGGGGAGTACAAGGTGGAGAGCTATCTCGTCACCTACAAAGACGGGGTGAAGAGCGCGGAGAAGAAGCTCGCGGAGAGCACCTACACGGGCAGCCCCGCGGGCAGCGAGGACGGCGGCGCGAGCAAGGGCGCCGACGCGAACAAGGGCAACGACGCCTCGGGCGCGAACAACAGCTCGAACAGCGGCTCGAATAGCGGCTCGAACACGGGCAGCTCGAACAATGCGGATAACGGCAGCTCGAACAGCTCCAGCAGCTCGAACTCGAGCAGCTCGACCAACCCCGTGCCCAGCCGGGGCGGCACCTCGCCCGTGAAGTAGAGGGCGGCGCCCGCTTCGTGCCGCCCGCGTCCTGTGTACGCGCCACCCCGTTTACCAGCGAAATTTCCCCGCCAAAAACCGCGCGGAAAAAAGTATGGATACGCCCGGGTGCGTGGCGTTTGACAGCCCTGAACGTGGGGCGTAAGGTACCCCTTCGCGTGCCCGCACCCGCCGGCGCGCACCGCCTTTGCGTGCCCATGAACCGGGCCGGGCTTTCCGGAGGTCGCACACGCGTCACCCTCGCACCTCGGGAGAACCCGCCAGCGCGAAGGCGGCACTTTGCAAGAGGTAGTCAAGCGATAGGAGAATGAATTGCCTACCATCAACCAGCTGGTGCGCAAGGGGCGCGCCAAGGCGGCCGACAAGAGCAAGTCGCCCGCACTGAAGGGCAGCCCGCAAAAGCGCGGCGTCTGCACCCGCGTCTACACCGCGACGCCGAAAAAGCCGAACTCCGCCATGCGCAAGGTCGCCCGCGTGCGCCTCGTCAACGGCATGGAGGTCACGGCCTACATCCCGGGCATCGGCCACAACCTGCAGGAGCACTCGATGGTGCTCATCCGCGGCGGCCGTGTGAAGGACCTCCCCGGTGTCCGCTACAAGATCATCCGCGGCGCGCTCGACACGGCGGCGGTTTCCGACCGCATGCAAAGCCGCAGCCGCTACGGCGCCAAGAAGCCGAAGAAATAGGGAGGGTGAGCAGATACTATGCCACGTCGCAATGCAGCTGTCCGCCGCGAGATCGCTCCGGACGTCGTCTACAACAACCGCCTCGTCACGCAGCTGATCAACAAGATCTTGCTGAGCGGCAAGCGTTCCAAGGCCGAGGGCATCGTCTACGGCGCCTTCGACATCATCGAGACCAAGACCGGCGAGGACCCGCTGTCCGTCTTCAAGAAGGCTGTTGAAAACGTCAGCCCCAAGCTGGAGGTCAAGCCCCGCCGCGTCGGTGGCGCGACCTACCAGGTCCCCACCGAGGTGAACTCCCGCCGCTCCACCACGCTGGCCATCCGCTGGATCGTCGGCTACTCGCGCGAGCGCAGGGAGCGCAGCATGGCCGAGCGCCTCGCCGCCGAGATCATGGATGCCGCCAACGGCACCGGCGCCTCGGTGAAGAAGCGCGAGGACGTCTACAAGATGGCCGAGTCCAACCGTGCGTTCTCGCACTACCGTTTCTAGGAGGGGTGGACAATGGCTAAGAAAACCCCGCTGAAGGACACGCGCAACATCGGCATCATGGCCCACATCGACGCGGGCAAGACGACCACGACCGAGCGCATCCTCTACTACACGGGCAAGACCCACAAGATCGGCGAGGTCCACGACGGCGCCGCCACCATGGACTGGATGGCGCAGGAGCAAGAGCGCGGCGTGACCATCACCTCGGCGGCCACGACCTGCTACTGGGCCAAAGAGGGCGGCACCTACCGCATCCAGATCATCGACACCCCGGGCCACGTGGACTTCACCTCCGAAGTCGAGCGCTCCCTGCGCGTGCTCGACGGCGCGGTGGCCGTGTTCGACGCGGTCGCCGGCGTGCAGCCCCAGTCCGAGACCGTGTGGCGCCAGGCCATGCGCTACAGCGTGCCCTGCATCGCCTTCATCAACAAGTACGACCGCGTGGGCGCGGACTTCTTCCACGCCATCGACACGATGAAGGACCGTCTGGGCGCCAACGCCGTGGCGGCGCAGATCCCCATGGGCGCCGAGGACGGCTTCTGGGGCGTCATCGACCTCGTCACGAACACGGCCTGGGACTTCAAGGCCGACGACAAGGGCATGACGTATCCCGAGGCCATGGACGCCATCCCCGACGAGTTCGCCGAGCAGGCGGCCGCGTACCGCTCCGAGCTGCTCGAGGCTGCCGCCGACTTCGACGACGACCTGATGGAGAAGATCCTCATGGACGAGGAGCCCGATGTGGCGCAGGTGAAGGCCGCGCTGCGCCGTGGCGTCATCGCCAACGCGCTCAACCTCGTCTTCGTGGGCTCGGCCTACAAGAACAAGGGCGTGCAGGAGCTGCTCGACGCCGTCGTCGACTACCTGCCCAGCCCGCTCGACATCCCGCCGGTGCAGGGCACGAACCCCGACACCGACGCCGCCGAGGAGCGCAAGGCCGACAAGAGCGAGCCGTTCTCGTCGCTGGCCTTCAAGATCATGACCGACCCCTTCGTCGGCAAGCTCACCTACATCCGCGTCTACTCCGGCCACCTCGACTCCGGCTCGTATGCCCTGAACGCCTGCAACGGCAAGAAGGAGCGCATCGGCCGCCTGCTCGAGATGAACGCGGCGGAGAAGATCGACGTGGACGGCTGCGACGCGGGCGACATCGTCGCCGTCGTCGGCCTGAAGAACACGACCACGGGCGAGACGCTGTGCGACGAGGACCATCCGGTCATCCTCGAGTCCATCGAGTTCGCCGACCCCGTGATTGACGTGGCCGTCGAGCCCAAGACCAAGGCCGAGCAGGACAAGATGAGCGTCGGCCTGCAAAAGCTCGCCGAGGAGGACCCGACCTTCCAGGTTCACACCGACGAGGAGACCGGCCAGACCATCATCGCCGGCATGGGCGAGCTGCACCTCGAGATCATCATCGACCGCCTGCGCCGCGAGTTCAAGGTGGACTGCAACGTGGGCAAGCCGCGCGTGGCCTACCGCGAGAAGCCGGGCCACGAGTCCCTGAACGTGCAGGGCAAGTTCGTGCGCCAGTCCGGCGGTCGCGGCCAGTACGGCGACGCCATCATCAACATGTACCCGGGCGAGCCGGGCACGGGCTTCACCTTCGAGAACCAGATCGTCGGCGGCGCCATCCCCAAGGAATACATCCCCAGTGTGGAGAAGGGCATCGCCGAGGCGCTGAACACGGGCGTCGTCGCGGGCTACCCCGTCCTCGACGTGCGCGTCGAGCTGGTGGACGGCTCCTACCACGACGTCGACTCCTCCGAGGCGGCGTTCAAGGTGGCGGGCTCGATGGCCATCAAGAAGGCGCTGCAGAAGTCCGACCCGATTCTGCTCGAGCCGGTCATGGACGTCGAGGTCGAGACGCCGCAGGAGTACATGGGCGACGTCATGGGCAACCTGAACTCGCGTCGCGGCCAGATCCAGGGCCAGGAAGACCGCGGCAACGCGACCGCGATCCAGGCCAAGGTGCCGCTGTCCGAGATGTTCGGCTACGCCACCGACCTGCGCTCCACGACGCAGGGCCGCGCGTCGTACACGATGCAGTTCGGCTCCTACGAGCCGGTGCCCAAAAACGTGGCCACCGAGATCATCAGCAAGGCAGGCGGCAACGCCGAGTAGGCGTGACGCGAAGACGTAAAGGATTGATACGAAATGGCAAATGAGAAAATTCGCATCCGCCTGAAGGGCTACGACCACGAGATCGTCGACCAGTCGACGAAGCTGATCGTGGACACGGCCACGAGCACGGGTGCAAAGATCTGCGGGCCGATCCCGCTGCCGACCGAGCGCAACATGTACACGGTCATCCGCTCGCCGCACGTGAACAAGGACTCGCGCGAGCAGTTCGAGATGCGCACGCACAAGCGCCTGATCGACATCTTGGACCCGACCGCCAACACGGTCGATTCCCTGATGCGCCTCGACTTGCCGGCAGGCGTCGACATCGAGATCAAGCTCTAGGGTGAAGGTTCAAGGGCGGTGAGCAGCCGCCCGGCGCTCTTGTCGGCTTTCGCGCCGGCGAGGGCAGCTCTAGGGCAAAGCTTTGGGGGCGCAGCCTGGGGGTCTAGGCTCTAGGACGCGCCCCGAAGTTCAAGATCTGGGGCGAAATGCGCTGAGGCGGCCTCGGTGCGCGGCGGTGTGCCCGTCGTGTGCCGGGGCCGTTTTCGTTTTTTCGCAGCGGAGTTCAAGGAGGAGTTCATGAAGACGGTAGAAGAGGGTAGTGCGACGGCGGCACTGTCGGAACAAGAGCTGCGCGCCTACTTGGAGCGCATCGGGCTCGGCGACCTGCCCGCGCACCCGCAACCCACGCGCGACCTGCTCGATCGGATTGTGTTCGCGCACCAGTGCTCCATCCCGTTTTCCACTGCGGCCATCGTCTCCGAGGGGCGTCCGCCGGCGCTGGATACGGCCGCGCTTTTCACCAAACTCGTGGAGGAGGGGCGCGGAGGCTTTTGCTTCGAGTTGAACATGATGTTCGAGAAGCTGCTGCTGGCGCTGGGCTATGATGCGCGGCCGTGCCTATGCCGTTCCGTGCGCGGGCGCGAGACGCCGGCCGGCATCAACCATCGTGCCGAGCTCGTTTTCTGCGCCGGCGAGCCGCTCTTTGCCGACGTGGGCTTCGGCGGGCCGATGTGCGCGAGGGCGCTGCCCGTGCGCGACGGCGCCGAGCTCGACGACGGCAGCTACCGCTTTTCCTGCCGTCGCCTCGACGAGACGTGGTGGGCGCTCGAGCGCCTGACGAAGGGGGCGGGCGACCTGTTCGGCGACGATTGCGCGCCCCGCCGCCAGACCGAGCTGCTGTTGTGCACGGCCGCTGTGTGCGACCGGGATTTCGACCTGCTTTCCTGCGCCCTCTCGCAGCCGGGCTCGCTCTTCCGCGACCACCTGCTCGTGAACCTGCGCACTGCGGACGGCTACATAGCCTGTCGCGACCTCGAGCTGCGGCAACGCGGCGCCGTCTCGCGCACGGAGACGTTCGCGACGCCCGCCGAGCGCGACGCGGCGCTTTCCGTACTCCTTGTCTGAAATCGTGTTACTATATAAATTACGATTTTAGGAGGAGCAAGCATCGTGATTCTGGTTCACCCCCATGCGCTGAAGCACGGTCTTCCTGAAGAGGAGATCGTGTACGCGTGGGAGAACTTCGTGAAGAGCCAGCAGCGCGAGACTCCGCACGAAGAGCAGTGCGTTCGCGTGGGATACGGCCGATCGACGCCGTCGGCGATACAGATGGTCGGCGTCGAGAAGGCGTTCGGCACCCTGGTGGTGCATGCGATGACGCCGCCGCAGTCGCGTGTCCTCGACGAGTTGGGAATACCGAGGAGGAGTTCATGAAGACGGCAGAAGAGCTCGAGAGCATGTTTGACATATCCCCCGAGCGGATAGCGCAGATAGATGAAGATGCTTCCAGG
>CAVAWX010000090.1:0-6688 GCA_963592385.1 Acidaminococcaceae bacterium
GTGTCCCCGCGCGTGTGGCGATGCGGCTTCGAAAGGAGCCGTCTGGCAGGCGAAGGCACATGTTCTCGCGGGCGCGTATGCGCAAATGCGCTATATTCGAGTGCGTTTATGCACGAGGAGACACAAGGGGGTTTCATCATGAAGAAGAACGTGAAGAAGACGAGGCGGGTGTTTGCGGCCATCGCGTGCGGCGCCCTGGCCATCGCATGCGTCGCCGCGCTGGCAGGCTGCGGCGGCTCCGGCTCGTCCAGCTCGTCGAGCTCGAAGGACTCGAGCAGCTCCAGCAGCTCCAGCTCGAGCACGACCGCAAGCGACTACAAGCTCACGACGGCCGGCAAGCTCGTCGTGGGCGTCTCGGCCGACTATCCGCCCATGGAGTCGCTGTCCGGCGACAAGGTCGAGGGCTTCGACGCCGACCTGATGACCGAGATCGGCAAGCGCCTCGGCCTGGAGGTCGAGTTCAAGAACCAGGCCTTCGACACGCTGGTCACCGCCGTGTCCGGCAACGCGGGCATCGACTGCGCCGCCTCGTCTATCACCATCGACGACGAGCGCGCCAAGGAAGTCGACTTCACCAACTCCTACTACGATTCCAACCTCGCGATCGTCGTGCTGAAGGACTCCGGCATCACGAGCCGCGACGCGCTGACAAACGCCCCGATCGGCGCCCAGAGCGGCACTTCCGGCGAGGCCTGGGTGCAGGAGAACCTGAAGAACGCCGCCTACACGCCCTTCCAGGAGACGCCCGACCTGCTGCAGGCGCTGCGCACCGGCCAGATCAAGGCCGCCGTCTACGACGACCCCGTGGCGCAGATGCACGTCTCCGGCGAGTACAACGACTGCAAGGTGCTCGAGACCATCGCGACCGGCGAGCAGTACGGCATCATCGTGAACAAGAGCAACACGAAGCTCACCGAGGACATGAACAAGGCCATGAAGGAGATGGAGTCCGACGGCACGATGACCACCATCCGCCAGAAGTACGGCATCTAGACCCGGGCGGCCGGGCGCTCGCTGCTAGGCGGCCAGGCGCCGGATACCGGACGGCTCTGGACAGTTTGCCCTGCGTGAAGTAGAGTGGGCGGGCTGTGACGACCGGATGCCCCCGGTCGAGGTTTCAGGAAAGACGGGACGGCGGGCCTTCTCGAAGACCCGCTGTCCTTTTTCTTTTGGAAGGAATGCGCACTATGGGAATGCCGGCAGACTTGAAACAGCTCCTCAAACGCGCGGCCGGCACGGCGCTGGCCCTGTCGCTCGTGCTCGCGTTCGCCGCGCCGCTCTCGTCGTTTGCCTTCACCCAGGACGTGACGACGGCCAAGAGCAACGAGACCAACGGCGACAAGGTGCTGGGCGGCATTCCCACGCGCGTGACCTGGGAAGGCGTGGTGGACGCCGGCGAGAGCGTCTCGGGCGTGACGGTGCAGTTCCCGGCCGGCTCGGATCTGACGGACGCGACCACGGCGAAGGTGACGGTCCTGTCCGGCACGACGCGCCTGAAGGTGGATTCGAGCGTGGACGTGGACACCGCGCAAGAGCAGGTGCGCGTCGCGTTTGCCACCCCGCTCGAGACAGGCATGCGCCTGCGCGTCGAGACCTACGAGGCGGCGCTCCCCAACATCGAGGGCCAGGTGTGCCTGAGCGGCTTTTACACGCGCGACTCCGGCGAGACGACGCAGCTGCCCGACAGCCCGGCCATCGACGTGGAGGCGTCCAGCGTCGTGCAGGGCATCGTGGATTGGCTCGACGAGCAGCCGGCGGTGCAGGCGTGGAACTCCGTGCAGCCGCTCAAAACCTTCTTCGAGCCGCAGCTCATCGTCAGCTCCATCCCGACGGTCTTCGTCGGGTGGCTGATCTCGCTCGCGCTCGTGTGCGTCGGATTCCCGCTGGCCATCCCCATCGGGCTCGTCGCCGCGTTCATGAAGATCTCGCGCTCGCGCATCCTGCACGCGCTGGCCGCCATCTACACGGGCGTCGTGCGCGGCACCCCGCTGTTCCTGCAGATATACCTCGCGTTTTTCGGCCTGCCGCAGCTCGGGATAAAGCTCGACCAGTACGTGCTCGCGGTGCTGGTGATGAGCTTCAACTCGGGCGCCTACATGTGCGAGATACTGCGCGCCGGCATCCAGTCCATACCGCGCGGCCAGTTCGAGGCCGCCCGCTCGCTGGGCATGACGGGCCCGCAGACCATGTTCTCCGTGATCATCCCGCAGACCGTGCGCCGCGTGATCCCCACGATGACCAGCGAGTTCATCCTGCTCTACAAGGACACCTCGCTGCTTGCCGCCGTCGGCGTGATGGAGCTGATGCTGTACGCGAAGAGCGCGGTGGCCAACACGGGCAACATGACGCCCTACATCGTGGCGGCCGGCTTCTACCTGCTGGTCACGCTGCCGCTCATCCACGTGGTGGGCAAGCTGGAGAAGCGTCTGGCGGCCGCCGACGGAGGCCAGGTGGCCGGGCGCAAGCTGCGCCGCACGCGCCGCGAGGCCTTTTCCCAGATGAAAGACGAGATTGCGGGGGAGGAACCTGCGGGCGGTGAAGGGGTGCGCGGCGCTGGTGAAACCGTGCATGCGCATGGTGAAGCCGCGTCTGGTGGTGGTGAAGCGGACGGTGCCTCGACGCCCGGCAGCGCCGACGGGGAAGGGGGCGCGCGATGAGCGAGCAGTCCAAAAACGTGCAGACGACGGCTACGACGGCATCCGCGCAGCCAACGTCTGAGCAGTCCATGGTCTCCATCCAGCACCTGGAGAAGAGCTTCGGCGAGACTCAGGTGCTGCGCGACGTGAACATCGAGGTGGCGCGCGGCGAGGTCGTCGTCGTCTTGGGGCCGTCCGGCTCGGGCAAGTCCACGATGCTGCGCTGCATCAACCTGCTCGAAGAGCCCACCGGCGGGCACATCTTCATCGAAGGCGCCGAGATCACGGGCGCGACCGACGTGAACAAGCTGCGCGAACGCGTGGGCATGGTGTTCCAGAACTTCAACCTCTTCCCACATCTCTCGGCGAAGAAAAACGTCATGCTGGCGCAGCGCAAGGTGCTGAAGCGCTCGCGTGCCGAGGCCGAGAAGATCGCTCTGGAGGAGCTGGCGCGCGTGGGTCTGGCCGAACGCGCCGACTACCTGCCCGCGCAGCTGTCCGGCGGCCAGCAGCAGCGCGTGGCCATCGCACGCGCCCTTGCCATGAACCCGCACGTCATGCTCTTTGACGAGGCCACGAGCGCCCTGGACCCCGAGCTGGTGCGCGGCGTGCTCGACGTCATGCGCAGCCTGGCCGAAGACGGCATGACCATGGTCGTCGTCACCCACGAGATGCAGTTTGCCCGCGAGGTGGCCGACCGCGTCATCTTCATGGAGGGCGGCGTCGTGGTGGAGGAGGGCGCGCCTTCTGCGGTCTTCGACCACCCGCAGCACCAGCGCACCAAAGACTTCCTCGGGCACATCAAGTAGGGGCGCCGCTTCATGGTCTACAAACTCCTGATCGTCGCGGCGACGGTCATATGGGGCAGTTCGTTCGTGCTGGCAAAAGACCTGCTCGACGTGATCAGCCCCGATTGGCTGCTCTTCGTGCGCTTCGGCACGGCCGCCGTCGTGCTGTGGGCGTTTTGTCTGGTGCGGGGGCTGCGTCGTGCGGGTGAAAGAGGGCGCGGGCGGGCCGGCGGCGCGAGCGGGGCGGATGCGGACGCAGGGGCGAGCGGCGCAGACGACCAGGCGCGCCGGCCCCTCTTCACCCGCGACCACCTGGCCTGCGGGGCCGTCATGGGGCTGTTCATGTTCGGCGCCTACTGCACGCAGACCTTCGGGCTGGCGGGCACGACGCCCGGCAAGAACGCCTTCCTCACCTCGGTGTATTCCATACTCGTGCCCTTCGTGGCCTGGTGGATCGCGCACCGCCGCCCCAGCCGCTTCAACCTCGCCGCCGCCGCGATGGCGCTGGCCGGCGTGGGCCTGATCAGCCTCGGGGGCGCCGACGGCCTCGGCATGGGGGCAGGCGACGCCTTGAGCCTCGTGTGCGCCGGCTTCTACGCCTTCCACATCGTCTTCACCGCGAAGTTCTCGCAAGGCCGCGACATCTACGTGCTGACCTGCGTGCAGTTCGCCGTCGTGGCCGCCTGCGCGCTGGTCGCCGCCTGCCTCTTCGAGCCGGTGCCCGATTTCACCGTCTTCAGCGGCGAGGACTGGTTCAGCCTGAGCTACCTCGCCATCGCCTGCACGCTCGTCGCGCTGTCGTTTCAAAACATCGGCCAGCAGCACACGGCGCCCGCGAGCGCGGCTTTGCTGCTGTCCTTGGAATCCCCCTTCGGCGTGGCCTTTTCCGTGGCGGCCGGCGCCGAGACCCTGACCGTGCAGGTGCTGTGCGGCTTTGCGCTGGTGTTTGCCGCCGTGCTCGTCTCCGAGCTGCTGCCCCAGCTCTCGCGCAAGGGGCGTGCGGTGAAGGAGAAAGGCTAGGGGCAGGGGCGCGCACCCTCTTCATGCTCGCTGCGTCAGTGTCTCGGGGTGCAGGCGCCTGCGCGCATGCCCGGACGTGCACGGCGCCCCATCCCTTTTACCCGCAATGCCGCCCTCGTGGCCGTGTGCGCTGCGCTATCCTTGGGCGACGGACTTCAGACGAAAACTGCGGCAAAGGAGCGGCGAGGAACATATGGCGGCAAAGAAGAAGCGGGATGCGGGACGCGAGCTTTCCATCGAGGGCATCGAGGAGGTGTTCGCCTCGTTTGCCGAGGACAGGGCACGTGTCGTCGCGAAAAACGCGGTCAGCTCGATGGGAGTGCGCCGCGCTGCCCGCGTGCCGGAAGGCCTGGCGGACAACACGCTCGGCTTCGACGTGGAGCTGAAGCAGGGCGCGCGCTGCGACCAGGAGCGCTCGGGGCGCTGCTGGATGTTCGCGGCGCTGAACACGATGCGCCAGCAGGTGATCGAGCGCTACAAGCTCGAGAACTTCGAGTTCTCGCAGGCCTGGCCGCTGTTCTTCGACAAGCTGGAGAAGAGCAACTGGTTCTTCGAGCAGGTCCTCGACACCTTGGACGAGCCGCTCGACGGCCGTGAGATGGCCTTCATCTTGGCCGATCCTGTGGGCGACGGCGGGCAGTGGGACATGTTCGCCGCCCTCGTGGAGAAGTACGGCCTTGTGCCCAAGGAGGCCTATCCCGAGACGGCCTGCTCGAAAAACACCTACCAGATCGACCTGTATCTCACGCGCTACCTGCGCAAATGCGCGCGCGACCTGCGGGATGCGCATGCGGCGGGCGCCGATGCGGCCGAGCTGCGCACGATGAAGGCGGAGCAGATGGCCAACGTGCAGCGCATGCTCGTCATGGCCTTCGGGCAGCCGCCGCGCGAGTTCGACGTGCGCCTGCGCGACCGCGACGGCAAGCTCGTCGTGTCCGGGCGCTTCACCCCGAAGAAATTCGCCCGCAAGGTGCTGCGCATGCACATGGGCGACTACGTCAGCCTGATATCGGCCCCCACCGCCGACAAGCCCTACATGCGCCCCTACACGGTGCGGCGTCTGGGCAACGTGGTCGAGGCCGGCGGGGTGCGCCACCTGAACCTGCCCATCGAGCGCCTGAAAGAGCTCGCGCTCGCGCAGCTCAAAGACGGCCGGCCCGTGTGGTTCGGCTGCGACGTGGACCAAAGCTACCTGCAAGACGAGGGCGTGATGGACATGGCGGCCCTCGACCCCGACGCGCTGTTCGGCTTCGAGGTGGAGGGCGGTTTCGACCGCGCGGCGCGCCTCGACTACGGCGAGTCGTTCATGACCCACTCCATGACCTTCCTGGGTGTGCGCCTCGACGCAGACGGCGCGCCCGTCTCGTGGAAGGTCGAGAACTCCTGGGGTAAAGACCACGGCCGCGACGGCTTCGACACCATGAGCGACGAGTGGTTTTCCGAGTACGTCTACCAGGTGGTCGTGGACAAGAAGCACCTCAAGCCCGAGGAGCGCAAGGCCTATCGCGACGGCGAGCTCGTCGAGCTGGCGCCGTGGGATCCGTTCGGGACGCTCGCGTGATGGCCGGGGCGGGCGCTGCATACGATGCCGACGCGTTGGCGCGTGCGTTTGCGCCCGCGCTCGAGACCGACGACGCCGGTTTCCCGGTGGCTTTCGGCGGCGTGGCCCTCGCGCGAAAGGGGCGCCCGTCATTTGTTGTGCTGTGCGCGCCGGACGAGTCCGCGTCTTCTGCGGACATGGATTGGGAGGCCCTGGCGGCGCTTGTCTCCGAGGGCGTCAGCCTGCGCCTGCGCCTGCCCGTGCGCGCGCTTCCCCTGGCGCTCGCGCATCTGGAGCAGGCAGGCGCCGGTCCGGGGATGCCGACGGCGATCGTCTACCGCCTGAAAAGCCCCTTCTTCAAGACGGCGCAATCGACCCTGCACGAGACGGCGCAGCTCGTGCGCCGCGTGCGACCCGCTTCTCCGGTGGACGTGCTCGTGGGGCGCTACGTCGCGCCCGTGAAGCCCTCGGCGGGCCGCGAGCTCGTCGGCCGCACGATCGCCGTCGCCTGCGAGGCGGGCGCCCCTGCCAAGCTCGCGAACCTGCTGCGCGAAGCGGGCGCGCGCGTTTTCGAGCAGCCCGTCGCGGATGCTGCGGAGCCCCGTGGTGAAGAGGCCGCCGGCGCCGAGCCTGGCGATTCTGCGCGCTCTGCCGAACCGGCCGCGCCGCGCGCCGCCGCATCCACCTCTTTCACCTGCGACGCC
>CAVAWX010000091.1:0-6628 GCA_963592385.1 Acidaminococcaceae bacterium
GCCATGCACACACACGACGACACACGCGGCACCACGCGCGGCAACACACGCGGCAACACGCGCGGCGGCTCGCACGCCGCCACCTACCGCGACATCCGCATCGAGCGCCTGGCCTTCGGCGGCGACGGCATCGGGCACCTGCCCGACGGCCGCGTCGTCTTCGTCGCGGGCACCTGCCCGGGCGACACGGTGGACCTGCGCGCGACCGTCGAAAAAGACAGCTTCGTGCGTGCCTCGCTTGCACGCCTCGTGCGCCCGGGGGCAAAGCGCGTAGCCCCTGCCTGCCCGCACGCCGCCGACGGCAGCTGCGCCGGCTGCCCGTGGGCGCACATCTCCTACGAGACGCAGCTGTCCTGGAAGCGCCAGGCGCTCGTGGACGCGCTGGGCCGCATCGCCGGCTTCGACGGCCCGCGCATAGCGCAGGTCGTGCAGCCCGTAGTGCCGAGCACGCGCGAATGGGGCTACCGCAACAAGGTCGAGTTCGCGTGCGGGCCCGACGCGCGCGGCCGGCATGCCTTAGGGATGCACGATGCCGACGGTGCCTTTCACGCGGTGGACGGCTGCCTGCTGGCCCCCGAGCGTTTCCGCAACGCCCCCAAGGCCCTGACGGGTGCCATGCGCTACGCCCTGGGCGAGACCTTCGCGACAGTCGAGCGCATGGGGCTGCGCGTCGCGAGCGGCACGCCGGACGTCGAGCTGGCCATATGGTCGCCGCCCGGGCGCTTCCCGCGCAAACTCGCGGCGCAGGTGGCCAAAGACGCGCTGGGCGTGAAGAGCGCGGGCGTGGTGCGCGTGCTGTTGAAAGGCACGCCCAAGCAGCGCAAGACGAGCGGCGTCGAGGTGCTGGCCGGCCGCGGCTCGTGGCGCGAGAAGCTGGCCGGCCGCGAGCTGAAGCTGTCCGCGCCGAGCTTTTTCCAGGTGAACACGCGCGGCGCCGAAACGCTCGTGGCCCTTGCCATGGAGGGCATCGAGCCCAGCGGCATCGACGTGGTGGCCGACCTCTACTGCGGCGCCGGGGCCTTCACCCTGCCGCTTGCCGCCGACGCGCTGCTCGTGCACGCCGTCGAGATGGAGGGCTCGAGCGTGCGCGACCTGCGGCGCAACCTCTCCGACAACGGGCTGTCCGCGCACGTCGTGGGCGGCGACGTGGCCCGCGAGCTGCCGAGCCTCGGGCGCCTGGACAAGGTGGTGGTCGATCCGCCGCGCAGCGGGCTGGACGCGTGCGTGGTCGATGCCCTGGCGGCCAGCGGGGCGGCGCGCGTCGTCTACGTCAGCTGCAACCCCACGACCTTCGCCCGCGACGCCAAGCGCCTGGAGGGGCTGGGGCTGCGCTTGGTGAAGGCCACGCCGGTGGACCTCTTTCCGCAGACCTACCACGTGGAGACGGTCGCGGTCTTCACCCGCGCGTAGAAGCGACTCAAGCCGCGCCCGCTGCTGGTAGAACGCACCGTGACGGTCGCGGTTTTCACCCGCGAATGAGGCGGCTGGGGCACACGGCGCAGTGGTGCCCCCTACAGGATTCGAACCTGCGGCCTTCTGCTCCGGAGGCAGACGCTCTATCCAGCTGAGCTAAGGGGACACGTCGTGTCGATGCGCATCGTGCGGCCACCGCGTGCAGTTGCGTCGCTGCCGCGTGCCGCCACGTTGCCCGCCGCCATCTGCGGCCGCGAGTCGTATGCGCGCCGCCCATTCTAACCCAAAACGTCCCGTCCGTGCATTCTGGTATGCGTGCGCTCTGAACTGGCATTTGTCAATCTGCGCGCACGAAAAGGGGCCTGTCTTCTCGATCTGCGCAGCGGGCTTTCGCTCGGTGAATTCCTCGACGGAGGCGTGCCGGATTGCGCAGAGGCGCGCGTTCTTGATTGCCTCTTGTGCGGGGCGCGCAAGGCTCGTGGGCACCGTGCTTCTCAAACCCCGTGTGAAAATTTGCGTCCTATTGCGTGTGACGTGCGGTTTTCCATGAAATGACCAGTGGATTTTGCTATGATGGTGAATACGTGAAATCTCGTATCCGCTGCGCCGGCCCCGCGCCGCGCCCGCGTTCACGCGCATCGCGCGTGTCACGCGTGCCGCACCGCCCGCCCGCGCAGCTTTCCTCGAAGGGGGACATGGGCTTATGCACCAGACGCCGCAGCACTCGAAAGGGGAGGCGCGCACCATGCAGCAGACGCCGCAGCACTCGAAGGAGACGCGCGCCGCGCGCAAGGGGTCGCAGCACTCGAAAGCCCGCGGGGGGGGGCGCCTCATCGCCGTCGCGGTGGCGGCGTGCGTCGTCGTCGCGGCGGGCGTGGCCTGGGCGCTCAGCACGCAGGTCTCCTACGACGAGTACGCGTCCGTCACGGTGAAGCAGGAGCTGCCCGCCGCCGTCACGCAGGACACCTGGGTCACGGTGCAGTTCAAGGACACGGGCAGCGGCGCGACGTACCGCCAGGCGCTGAAGGTCGCGGCCGGCGACACCTCGGCCTCGGTGAAGGTGATGCTCGGGGTCTACCGCAGCTACGAGGTGTCGATCGCCGGCGAGCAGAGCTCGTGGCGCTACGAGAACGAGACGGCCCTCTACGGCAACTCCACCGACGACGGCGGCAACGACACGTGGACGGCCACGGCCACCACCGTCGACAAGGCGGAGACGACCAAGCTGCCCGCCACCCTGAAGATCGGCACCGTGGACAATCCCGTGCTCGACCGCACCATCACCCTCACCTCCAAGAAGGTAAACGACCAGTGGGAGTCCGACGTGGCCAGCGTGGTGAACACCGTCACCATGACGCCCAGCAAGGTGGTGACCTTCGACAACCAGGGCCACGGCAACGAGGTGGCCACCCAGACCATCACCGCCGACGGCACGAAGGCCATCTCCGAGCCCACGGCCGACGAGGTGGGCACCTCCACCGGCCTTTCCTTCGAGGGCTGGTACACGGACGCGAAGTGCACCGCGGCCAACAAGTTCGACGCCGACGACTTCGCCGCCACCGTCACCGACTCCACCGCCCTCACCCTCTACGCGAACTGGGTGCCCGCCACCGACGGCGACGCCTTGAAGTACTGGATTTCACCCGCGTACAAATGCACCACGGGCAACACGGCCGTGGGCACCGACGTGAACGTGGAGAACACCGCCAACTACGAGAAAGAAGAGTGGAACGTCAAGAAGAGCTATGCCGAGATCCAGGCCGACCTCGCCGTGCTTTCCGACACCGAGCACGCCACCTACAGCGTCTCCAAGTACAACGAGGTCTTCGCCGAGTACGAGTCGTTCATGAAAAACGACGACTACCACCTCTACTGCAAGTACAACGGCGCGACGACCACGAACAAAGACGACTACGTGGAGTTCCGCATCCTGCAGGTGGGCGCGCATTCCGCCAACGGCGAAAGCGACGGCACGGCCCTGACCTTCGAGGCGACGAACGCGCTGCCGATGTCGTACATCCCGAACAAGACCGACGAGAACAAGGGCGGCTGGGGCGCGAGCGCCCTCTACGAGGCGATGCAGGCGGGCGGCGACATCTACAACGTCTTCCCCGAGGCGCTCCAAAACGACGCGCTCACCATCAAGAAGAACTCCACGTCCGGCGGCGGCGCGAGCATAAAGCCCGCGACCGAGCAGACGGGCAGCGCCATGAGCAAGTTCTGGGTCGCCTCCGTGTCCGAGGTCCGCGGCTTCGACAGGGAGGGCTTCAAGGACGAGGGCGACCAGTACGCCTACTACAAGAACATCGGCATCGACGCGACGGTCGCGGCCAACACGAACTACCTCTCCGCGATGCCCGCGTTTTTGAAGAAGGGCTACACGCGCGGCGCAAACAGGCCGTCGAACACGTATTACGGCGGCACCAACGGCTTCCTCATCATGCGGAGCCCGCGCACGGACTCGACGCTTGGCTGGACCTGGCAGTACGCGCTCGACTCGAACGCCACCACGTCCATCACCGCGCACACCACGGCCTCGGCCATCAACGGCGTCGCGCCCTGCTTCAGCCTTGGCGCCACGACCGGCAACAAGGTCGTCTTCGACACGCAGGGCCACGGCGCGAACGTGGCCGACCAGTACGTCGCGGCGGGAGGCCTGGCCAGCGACCCGACGGCGGATGTGGGCAGCGCGGGCGGCCTGACGCTCGAGGGCTGGTACAACAATCCCGCGTGCAAGACGACGGACTCGACGGACGGCGTGGCGAACAAGAAGTGGACCTTCGCCACCGACACCATCGACGCGGCCACCACGCTCTACGCGAACTGGATCCCCACCACCGAGGAGACCGTCAACAACTACTGGCTCGCGCCCGCGTACAAGTGCACCACGGGCAATACGGCCGTGGGCACCGACGTGAACGTGGAGAACAGCGCCAACTACGTCAGCCCCGAGACGAACGTGAAGAAAACCGCCGCCGAGATCCAGTACGACGTGAAGCGCATGCAAAACGGCGACAAGAAGGTCATCGCCGAGTACAAGGAGTACATGGCCAAGGACAACTACCACCTGTACTGCAAGTACAACGGCGCGACCACGCAAGGCGTCGACGACTACCTCGAGTTCCGCATCGTCCAGGTGGGCGCGCACACGGCAAACGGCGCCTCGGACGGCACGCAGATCACCTTCTGCGCGGTCAACGCCATGCCCTACGCCGAGACCATCGGCAACGTGGACAAGACGATCCAGCCCACCAACGCCGGCGGCTGGGGGTCGTCGGTGCTCTATTCCGCCTTGAACACCGAGGGCGGCTCGCTGTACTCGAAGTTCCCCACGGGGCTGATCAGCGACGCGGCGACGGTGGGCAAGTACTCGACCAATGGCGGCGGCACCTCGACCGTGCCTGCCACCGGCGTCACATCGTTCAACTCGAAGTTCTGGGTCTACTCCATCACCGAGCTGACGGGCTACGACGAGGTCGGGTTCGCGAGCGAGGGCGTCCAGTACGACTACTTCAAGAACATCGGCGTCACGGCGTCCGTCAAATCGGCTGCCCAGCTGTATGCGCCCACCGCCGTCACCGGCTCGTGGCTCACGAGAAGCGGCGCGACGCCGATGAAGGGCACGGGCGCCCAATACAACGGGTTCTGGGCGTTCCGCTCGCCCGACACGACGAGTTCCGAGAACTGGACCTGGGGCTTCGTCAGGGACAACAACATCCGCTTCCACGACATCACCATGCGCGGCGAGAATGCCATCCTGCCTTGCTTCGCCTTCAGCGGAAACTACAGCGTCACCTTCGACATGCAGCAGCACGGCGAGTCGCAGTCGGTGCAGACCCAATATGTGGCCAGCGGCGGCACGGCCAGCACGCCCACCGTCTCCGACACCAGCGGCCTGACGCTCGAGGGCTGGTACAACAACCAGTGGTGCCGCACGGAGGGCACGACGGGCACCACGGCCAACAAGCGGTGGGACTTCGACACCGACACCATCACGGCCGACACCACGCTCTACGCCAACTGGGTGCCGACCACGGAGGAGACGGGCAAGTACTGGCTGGCCACGTCGCGCAAGAAGACGACGGGCAACACCGCCGTGGACACCGACGTGAACGTCAGCAACGACAACTACGTCTCGGAGCTGTGGCGCGTCCAGCGCTCCAGCGAGGAGATACAAGAGGACGTGAAGAAGATCCGCGAGGGCGACCAGACGGTCATCGCCGCGTGGAAGACGGTGATGAACAGCGAGGACTTCCACCTGTACTGCAAGTGGAACGGCTCGACGGGCACGGACGAGGACGACTACCTCGAGTTCAGGGTCATCGGCGTCGGGGAGCACTCGGCAAACGGCACCTCGGACGGGACCGCGCTCACCTTCCAGGCGGTCAGCGCGTTGCCGTTGGCCAGCGACATGCTCTACACCGCCGACAACACGGGCGGCTGGAAGAGCACGCTGCAGTACTACAACCTCAACAACGCCTCGGGCACGCTGTACACCAAGTTCCCCGAGGCGCTGCGCGACGACGTGATGAACGTGTACAAGGATTCGGTCGTGGGCGGCGGGACGTCTGCCGCGCCCGTGACGACGCTGGGCGGCGGCTGCGCGAGCCAGTTCTGGCCGATCTCGGTCACCGAGCTGACGGGGTACACCGCGGACGGCTATGTGGGCGAGGGCGACCAGTACGAGAAGTACAAGAACATCGGCGTCGTCGCCACGGAGGCCACGACGGTTCCCGCGTCGTGGGGCATCGGCCTCGAGTGGCAGCCCGCCCTCACGGGCATGAAGTATACGAGGAGCGGGGCGAGGCCGACGAACGCAGCGAATCCGTGGTTTGCACTGCGCTCGAAGCCGACGGTGAACACGACGGGCTGGTCGTGGGTCGGCCACAACTGGACCGAGCCCGGCGACAACTTCATCTGCTACGCGCACGGCGCGGGTACCAACTGCATCAACCCCGTCACGCCGTGCTTCGCGTTCGGCGGGTTCGCGGTGAAGTTCGAGACGAGCGGCGGCAGCACGGTGGACACGCAGTATGTCGACTACGAGGGCGCGGTCGCGCAGCCGGCCGACCCGACGCGTGACGGCTACGTGTTCAAGGGCTGGTACACGAAGGACGGCACCGACACGGGCGTGTGGGGCGACAAGTTCGACTTCGCCAACGACACGATCGCGGAAGACACCACGCTCTACGCGAAGTGGGACAGCGTGGCCGAC
>CAVAWX010000092.1:0-6464 GCA_963592385.1 Acidaminococcaceae bacterium
TCTTCTTCGAGCCAGTCCACGCAGGACTCCTCGACGAGCTACTACGAGGTCACCCTCACCCTGGAGAAGGCCGACAACGCGAAGGTGGGCATGGAGGTTTCCGCGGCCATCGAGCTGAAGGAGTACAGCACCGTCTACTACGTGCCTGAAAAGGCGGTCTCGCAAAGCGGCAGCTACGCCTATGTCGAGGTCGTCTACAACGACAGCACGACCAAGCAGCATCAGGTGCAGATCCTCGACGAGTCCGACGACGGCCAGCTCATCATCCAGGGCAGCACCATCACCGAAGGCCAGCGCATACTCGCCGATATATCGTGAACGGGGATGCCGTGAACGCTGAAAGCGCACAACGCGCGGGCCAGCCGGCGTTTGCCGGCGGGGTGGTGCTCGCCTTCGACACGGCCAGCGAGACCTTGGCGCTCGCTGTGGGCCGCATGGGTGCGTGCGGGGAGAATTTCGAGCTGCTCGCCGCGCATGACGCGCCGGCGCCCAGGCAGGCCAACCGCCGCCTGCTGGAGAGGGTCGAAGCGCTGCTGACCGGCGCGGGCCTGTCCTTGCGCGACGTGGACGCCGTGGTCGCCGGGCGCGGGCCGGGGTCGTTCACGGGCGTGCGCATCGGCATCGCGACGGCCAAGGGCATCGCGTGCGCCGCGGGCCTGCCGCTGTTCGGCGCCTCGACGCTCGACGCCGTGGCCTGGCATGCGCATGCGGCCGGGGTGCGCGGGCGCGTGGGCGTGCTGGCCGACGCCATGCGCAAAGAGGTCTATCCCGTGCGCTACGAGCTCGACGGTTGCCGTGTTGTGCGCCTCGATGCCGACGCCGTGGCCGCGCCTGCCGATGTGGTGGACGCGTGGGCGGGTGAAGCGGGCGCGATGCCCCTGTGCGGCAACGGGCTGGCGAAATACCGCGCCATGTTCGAGGATGCGGGCTTTGCCTGCGCCGACGAGGAGCTGTGGACGCCGACGGGGGAGGGGCTGTTGCGCGCGTGCGCCGCTGCTCTTGCTGCGGGCGAGGCGGGCACGGGAGACGCGGCCGCGCTGCTGCCCGTCTACACGCGCCTGTCGGATGCCGAGGAAAACGAGCGCATACGTGCCGGCCTCGACCCGCGGCCTGCCCGGGTGCTCGCGGCAAACGGGGTGAGCTTCGGGACGGACGTTGAAGAGGGTGGCGGCGCGGAGGCGGCGCCCGCCCCCAGCGAGGCCTCCCGTGCGGCATGGGAGCAGGCGGGCGCCGCCTCCGCCCACGCCGCCGCAAACGGGGCCGCCGCTGCCTCGGCCTGCGGGGATGCCGTCGCAGACATGTCCGCCGCAGATTCCGACGCGCCAGCCGCCGCCGCCAACCCCACGCCTGCCGCAGGCTCCGGCACGGCAGCCGCCGCCGCCAACCCCGCGGCTACTGCCGACGCGCCAGCCGCCCCCTTCATCCTCGCCGTCGAAAGCTCCTGCGACGAGACGGCCGTCGCCGTCGTGGACGGCAAGCGGCGCATACTCTCCAGCGTGGTGGCCAGCCAGATAGACTTCCACACGCGCTTCGGCGGCGTCGTCCCCGAGATCGCCTCGCGCAAGCACGTGGAGGCGATCGTGCCCGTCGCGCAGGAGGCGCTCGCCGCCGCAGGCCTGTCTTGGGCCGAGCTCTCGGCCGTCGCGGCCACGGCAGGGCCGGGCCTCGTGGGCTCGCTCGTCGTCGGCCTGGCCTTCGCGAAGGGTGCGGCATACGCGGCCGGCCTGCCCTTCATCGGCGTCAACCACCTGGAAGGCCACCTCTACGCCAACCTCTTCACCGACCCGGACCTCGCGCCCCCCTTCGTCGCGCTGCTCGTCTCGGGCGGCCACACCATGCTCGTGCACGTGCGCGCCTGGGGCGACTACGAGACGATCGGCTCGACGCTCGACGATGCCGTGGGCGAGGCCTTCGACAAGGTGGCGAAGGCGCTCGGGCTGGGCTATCCGGGAGGGCCGGTGCTCTCGCGCTACGCGCAGCAAGGCGACCCGCAGGCCATCCACTTCCCCCGCTCCATGCTGCACAGCGGCGACCTCTCGTTTTCGCTGTCCGGCTTGAAGACGGCGGTCATCACCTACATACGCCAGCAGGAAGAGGCGGGCATGGAGCTGAACGTGCCCGACCTCGCCGCGAGCTTTCAGGCGGCCGTCATCGACGTGCAGGTGGCCAAGGCCATCGCCGCATGCGAGCAGGCGGGCGTCACCACCATGTGCGTCGGGGGAGGGGTGGCCTCAAACGCCGCGCTGCGCGACGCTCTGGAGGCCGGTCTGGCCGCGCACGGCATACGCGCGCTCTTCCCGCCCGCCGCGGACTGCTCCGACAACGCCGCCATGATCGCCGCAGTCGCGCTCGACCTCTTCGCGGCCGGCGAGTTCACCAGCCTCGACGCCGACCCGCAGGCCCACATGCCCCTGCGCTGCGCGTCCGACCCCGCCGCGCGCTAGCCCGCCGCATCACCCGCGCCCGCTTTCGCCCGCCCCTTTCACCCGCCGCCCCCGCACCCGGCTTCGCCCGAGCGTGCCGCGCATCTTTGCCCGCGCCCTCCTTCACCCCCTTCACGTGGCGTAGAATGAACGGATGAACGATTCACCCGCCACTCGACAAGGAGACCTTTCTATGCACGCGACGAACGCGACGGCCGCAGGGGAGCGCACCCGCAAGAAACCCGACGTGAGCTACACGCAAAACCGCGAGCTGTCGTGGCTGCAGTTCGAGAACCGCATGCTCGAGGAGGCTTCCGACGCGACGGTGCCCCTGTTCGAGCGCCTGACCTTCGTCTCCATCTTCACCACCAACCTCGACGAGTTCTTCCGCGTGCGCGTGGGCAGCCTCTTCGACCTGGAGGCCTGGGCGCCCGACGACCGCGACAACAAGTCCCTGCGCACCCCCCGCGAGCAGCTCGAAGCGGTGTTCGCGGCGGTGGGGCCGCTGGTCAAGCAGCGCGACAAGGTCTACGCCAAGCTGATGAAGAAGCTCGCCGGCCACGGCATCGAGGAAGTGGACCTCGAGGCGCTGGGCAAAAAGGAGCGCAAGTGGGCGCGCGACTACTTCCGCGCCTTCGTGCACCCGCTGCTGTCCGCGCAGGTCATCGACGAGCGCCACCCCTTCCCCTTCCTGCGCAACAAGGGCCTCTACATCGTCATGCTGCTCTCCGACGAGGCGGGCTCGCAGGAGATGGGCATGGTGCCCGTCCCGGCCGACCTGCCCCCCTACATCGCCGACCCGGACAACCCCCTGCATTTCGTGCGCATGGAGCGCCTGATCTTGCACGAGGCGGACAGGCTCTTCCCCAACTACACGGTCTCGGACGCCTGCATCGTCTCGGTCACGCGCAACGCCGACATCGACCTCGACGACGACAAGTTCGACGACTCCGAGATCGACTACCGCGCCTTCGTCGCGCGTATGCTCAAGAAGCGCAACCGCCTGAACCCCGTGCGCCTCGAGGTGGAGGGCAAGCTCTCCAAGGCGCTGTCGGCCATGCTCCTGCCGCGTCTGGACCTCTCCGAGACGCAGGTGTTCTCCAGCGTGTGCCCGCTGTGCGCGAACTGGGCGTTTGCCCTGCAAGACGCCCTGCCCGCCTCCCTGCGCTCCGAGCTGTGCTACGAGCCGCACCAGCCGCGCGACTCCAAGGTCTTCGACGAGGGCCGCTCGATTCTGGCCCAGGTCGCCGAGCACGACCGCGTCCTCTTCTACCCCTACGACTCGATGCGCCCCTTCCTCGGCATGCTCAAGGAGGCCGCGCAAGACCCCTCGGTGGTCTCGGTGAAGATCACCCTCTACCGCCTGGCCAGCGACTCGCGCGTGGCCAGCTACCTGGCCGAGGCCGCCGAAAACGGCAAGGAGGTCACGGTCTTGATGGAGCTGCGCGCGCGCTTCGACGAGGCCAACAACATCGAGTGGTCGCGGCGCATGGAGGAGGCCGGCTGCAACATCATCTACGGGCCGGACGACTACAAGTGCCACTCGAAGATATGCCTGATCACGCGGCGCGACGGCGAGCAGGTGCAGAACTTCGTGCAGATCGGCACGGGCAACTACAACGAGAAGACGGCGCGTCTCTACGCCGACATTTGCCTGATGACGGCAGACGAACGCATCGGCCGCGACGCCGTGGCCTTCTTCCAGAACATGCTCATCGGCAATCTGAACGGCGCCTACGAGACGCTGCTCGTGGCCCCCGCGAACATGAAGCGCACCTACCTCGCGCTCATGGACAAGGAGATCGCGAAGGGCAGCGCGGGCCGCATCATGCTGAAGGCCAACTCGCTGACCGAGCGCGACATCATCGACAAGCTCTCCGAGGCCAGCCGCGCGGGCGTGCAGGTGCAGCTCAACCTGCGCAGCATATGCTGCCTGCTGCCGGGCATCGAGGGCAAGACGGACAACATCCGCGTGCGCAGCGTGGCCGGGCGCTTCCTCGAGCACGCGCGCGTCTACTGCTTCGGCGCCGGCGAGGGCATGCAGGTCTACATCAGCTCGGCGGACTTGATGACGCGCAACCTCGTGCACCGCGTCGAGATCGGGGTGCACATCCTCGATCCGCTGGTGAAAGAGGACGTCGTGGGCTACATGCGCAAGCTCTTCGAGGACAACTGCAAGGCGCGCGAGCTGCAGCCCGACGGCAGCTACCGCCTGCCCCAGCGCGAGGAGGGCGAGGCGCGCGTGTGCGCCCAGGAGTACTTTGCCGCCGAGCCGCTGCAGCACATCGACCTGCTGAGCGCCGAGCACGACGCGGCGCACAAGCGCGGGCAGGGCGGCTTCTTCAAGCGCCTCTTCGCGCGTCGACGCAAGAAATAGGGGGTGCGGGCGCCCGGGGTGCGCGCGGGGCGGGCGGCATGCGCGCGCCCGTTTCCCGGCACCTCGGCGCGGCCTGCGCCGCCGCACGCCTCCTTTTCGCGCCGCGCGGCGCTTTCTCGTGCTAGAGTACGCCCCACGCGCAAAACGATAGGAGGACTTATCTAGGTGGACGAATTTTTCGCGGCTTTCAACGACATCCTGACGGCAATCGACGATGCGGTGTGGGGTGTCCCGCTCATCGTCCTCATCCTCGCAGGCGGCATCCTCCTCACCCTGCGCCTGCGCGGCCTCCAGTTCCGGCAGCTCCCGCGCGCGCTGCGCTACATGATGAAAAACGAGAAAGGCGCGAAAGGCGAGGTCACGAGCTTCGCCGCACTGTGCACGGCGCTCTCGGCCACCATCGGCACGGGCAACATCGTCGGCGTGGCCACGGCCGTGGTCGCCGGCGGTCCGGGCGCCCTGTTCTGGATGTGGCTAGCCGCGCTGTTCGGCATGGCGACGAAGTACTCCGAGGGCCTGCTCGCGGTGAAGTTCCGCAGCCACGACCCCGAGACCGGCCATGTGCTGGGCGGGCCGTTCTACTACATCGAGCGCGGCATGGGCAAGAACTGGCGCTGGCTCGCGAAGCTCTTCGCCTTCTTCGGCGTGTGCGTCGGCCTCTTCGGCATCGGCACCTTCACCCAGGTGAACTCCATCTCCGGCTCCATCACGGGATTCTTCGACCCCGACGGCGCCTACACCGTGCAGCTGCTGGGCATGGACTACTCCGTGGCCACCATCGTGGGCGGCCTCGTGCTGGCGCTGTGCGTCGGGCTGGTCGTCATCGGCGGGTTGAAGCGCATCTCGAGCGTGGCCGAGAAGGTCATCCCCTTCATGGTCGTCGTCTACGTCGTCTTCTCGCTCGTGCTGATCGTGGTCAACATCCAGGCGCTGCCGGCCGCCTTCGTCGAGATTTTCGCCGGGGCCTTCGGCTTTCGCGCGGCGGCGGGCGGCGCGCTCGGCGCCATCATCATCGCCATGCAGAAGGGCATCGCGCGCGGCATCTTCTCCAACGAGGCCGGCCTGGGTTCGGCGCCCATCGCGGCGGCGGCGGCGCAGACCAACGAGCCGGTGCGCCAGGGCCTCGTCTCCATGACGGGCACCTTCCTCGACACCATCATCGTCTGCTCGATGACGGGCCTGGCGCTGGTCATGACGGGCGCCTACAACATCACGGGGCTCGAGGGCGCGGCGGTGACGCTTGCGGCGTTCCAGACGGGGCTGCCCTTCATCCAGCCCGAGATCGTCAGCTTCATCCTCATGCTCTGCCTCGTGCTCTTCGGCTTCACCACGATTCTGGGCTGGGACTACTACTCCGAGCGCTGCCTGGAGTATCTGACGGGCGGGCGCATGGGCGCGGTGAAGGTGTACCGCTGGCTCTATATCTTGGCCGTGCTGATCGGCCCGTACATGACGGTCAGCGCCGTGTGGACCATCGCCGACATCTTCAACGGCCTGATGGCCATCCCGAACATGATCGCGCTGATCGTGCTGTCGGGCGTGGTGGTGAAGGAGACGCGCGACTATTTCTCGCGCCTGAAGGCCGCGGGCAAGCGCGAGGAGGACATGGCCGCGCGCGACCCCGAGACGCTGCCGAAGAGCTTCGCCGACCTGCACGGGCGCGG
>CAVAWX010000093.1:0-5250 GCA_963592385.1 Acidaminococcaceae bacterium
AGCGCGAGCGGACGATGTCGAGCACAAGCTGGCGCTGCCTCGTGTTCCTCCTCGGGCCCATCGCCTTTCGCCATCCTTTCCCGCGTGCGTTTCCTTGTCGTCCTTCTCAAGACACAATAGTAATCGTTCTCGATAAGACTGCAAGTCCTCGCAGCTGCAAAGCACGGCATGCGGCACATCGCCCGCAAGCTTTCTCAGAGAATTCGAACCCATCGCCAAAATTTCCCGCAGTTTTTGCGTTGTCTCACTCAGTTGAAGAGGGCGAGGAGGCGGTCCCAGATGGCGGCAAAGCCCGAGGCAGACGATGAAGAATCCTGCGTCTCGCCCGCACCCGCGGCCGCGGCCGCGTCCGCGCCCTCCTCGGCGTCGGGCTCGCTCACGCCGTCTACGACATAGACGAACTGGACGGCGTTCACGTCGGTGTTGGAGGGGACCACGAAGGAATGCAGCTCGAAGTCGGCGCCGAGCTTGTCGTCGATGGCCTCTTGCAGCTCGTCGAGGATTTCCTCGTCGATGCCGTCCACCGCATCGGCAAGCGAGCGCGCCCCGTCGGCAAGGCTGCCCGCACCCGAGGCCGCCGAGCTGCTGGCCGCCGACAGCGCGCCCGTGCCCGAGGCCAGCTGCGTCGCGCCCGAGGCCGCCTGGTCGATGCCGTCTTCCAGCGCCGGCAGCTGCAAGGCCGCCTCGTCCACCGCGCCCGTGTAGGCGGCGATGCCCTCCGAAAGCGCCCCCGCGCCCTCATCCGAGGCCAAGGCCGCAGCACCGGCCGCCGCCTCCTGCACGCCCTCGTCCACAGCGGCGTACTGCGAAGCCGCCGCATCGAGCGCGGCATATGCGCCGGCTGCCTGGTTCGCCTGGGCAAGCGCCTGCACCGCCTGGTTGAGCGCGGCGTAGCTTTCCTCCGACGGGGCAACCTGCACGGCGGCCAGAGCGCTCTCGTAGGCCTGCTGCGCCTGCGCCGTCGCCTGGGCCGCCTGGGCATATTCGTCGCGGCTTTGCGCCAGCCCCGCCGCATACGCCGTGCTGGCCGCAGACAAGCTGGGGGTTTCGCCATTGCCCGCGCTCATCGCGTCGGCAAGGGAGCGCAATGCGTCGTACATCCCGTCCCACCCGTCGCGCAGCACAGACCCCTGCGCGGTGATGGCCGTCATGCCGGCGCTCGCGTCCTGCGTTTTCTCCTGCAGCGTGGCCGTGCCCGAGGCCAGCAAGCGCGCGCCCGCCTCCACCTCTGCGGCCCCGTCCTCCAGGCTGTCCAGCCCCGAAGAGAGCTCGCCTGCCCCGTCGGCAAGCGCCGTGGTGCCGTCTTCCAGCTCGCCGGCCTTGTCGCTCAAAGCGGCGCTGTCCTCGTCTGCCAGGTCCATGGCAAGCGACAGCGGCATCGCGCTGATCTGCCACCCGTCGCAGGTGAACCCGCGCGCCTGCCCCTCCAGCACGAAGGTCTTGCTTTCACCCGGCAAGACCATGCAGCTCGCCACCGTGTTGCTGCCCGCGCGCGCGACCGTGGCGTTGCTCGAGCCCTCGACGCACCACCCCTCCTCCGGAAAGGTGCCCTGGGCCTGCAGCGCGTAGCTGTCGGCGAAATCGGACACGCCGCCGGACGCCTCCGTGTTCGCCCGCACCTCGAGCTCCACGCGCACGGCGCCCTCGGCGCCCGCCATCTCGTCGGCAGACGTCTCGACCCCGTTCAGGAAATAGCGCACGCGTATGTCCCAGGGCAGACGCGTCGAGGCGGCAAGGTCGCCCTGGTAGTAGAAGGGCTCGCCTTCCAGCGTGCGCAGCTTCACCGCCCCGCCCTCCTGCACGAGCACATCGGAGGTGGACAGGTTCGCAACCGACGTGTAGTCCGCCGGGTCGCTCACGTCTTTGGCCGTGCCCGTGTCGAACATGTTCACCACGTACACGCCCATCGTCGCCCCCGCGGCGTCCGCCTTCACGTAGACGGTCTCGTTCTTGCCCGAGGCGGCAGACGCGTCTTGGCCGCCCGATGCCTGCGCCTGCGTCCCGCCAGCCTGCGCCGCGCCAGAACTTGCCTCGGCCGCGCTCGCCTCCGTCGCGGCGTCGGCCCGCGCACCGTGCATGTCCACGAGCGCGGGCGCCGCCAAAGTCCCCGCCAGACTCGTCGCGACCACCGCGCTCACCAGCTTTTTTCCGTTCATTCGTCAACACCTTCCTTTCGACAAAACTGCAATCCCAAAGTCGTGCGCCTGATCACCGCGTCAAACGCGCGGAACAAGAAGGGCAGAAAGACGAACATCATGAGCATGGAGAGGAACGCGCCGCGTGCGAGCAGCGTCCCCAGCTCGGAGATGACGCCGTTGCTGGATATGAGCCACACGGCGATGCCCGCGCACATGAGGATGGACGCCGAGGTGAGGATGGTGATGGCTGCGTGCTTCACGGCAGAACGCGCCGCCTCGCGCGGCGGATACAGCCGCCGTCGGTCGAAGTACTCGCGGGCGTAGATGATGGCGTAGTCCACCGCCGCGCCCAGCTGCACCGCGTCGATGACCAGATACCCTATGTAGTTCAAGTCGTCGCCCAGGAAATAGGGCACGGCCAGGTTCATCCATATGGCCACCTCGATGGCCGCGAGCACGACAAACGGGATGGACAGGCTGCGAAACATCAGCGCCAGGACAAGCCCGATGGCGACCATGGAAAACAGCTTCACCCGCCCCGAGTCCTCCTGCACGGTCGCGCGCAGGTCGTAGGTGGAGACCATGTTGCCCACCAGGCGGTACTCGTCGCCGTAGACCTCCGCCGCGGCCGCGCGCACCTGCTCCACCGCGGCAAACGCGTCGGCCCCCTCGCCCTCTATGTCCATGGTGAGCGCAAGGCGCGACCAGCCGCCCGAAACCACCTGCTCGAGCGTGTCGGCGGGCACCACGCCCTGCGGCATGGCCACGCCGGCCACCGTCACGTAGGAGACCACGCCCGACACGCGGGGCAGCTCGCGCAGCGACGAGACCAGCTGCTGCTCGCGCACCACGTCGCCTTCCGGCACCATGACCACCCAGGTCTCCTGCGCGCCGAACTCCTCGTTGATGTAGGCCTTGTCGAGCGCCGTCTGGCTTTCGGGCGCCGCGAACTTCGACGCGCCGAACACGAAGTCGGTGCGCCCCTCGGCCAGATAGGCCGGCACGGCCAGCAGCACCACGACGACGGCCATGGGCACCATGATGCGCTGGCAGCCGCGTGCGAAACGGCCGAAGTCGGGCATGAGGTAGCGGTGCTCGAAGCGGTCGAGCCAGCGCAGGGACAGCAAGATGAGGCACGGCATGAGCACCATCACCGCAAGGAAGCTGAACACGATGCCCTTGGCCAGCACGATGCCCATGTTCACCCCGATCCCGAAGCGCATGACGCACAGCGAGAGGAAGCCGAAGAAGGTGACCGCCGCGCTGGAGAGGACCACGGAAAACCCCTTGCGCATGGCAAGCGCCATGGCGGTCTGCGGGTCGTCGCAGTCGCGCTGCACGCGCCGGAAGGTGTGGAGCAAGACGATGGCGTAGTCCATGGAGACGGCCAGCTGCAAGATGGCGCCGCATATCTGGCTGATGAACGATATCTCGCCCAGCACGAGGTTCGTCCCCATGTTCATGAGGATGGCCGCGCCGATGACGGCGAGGAAAATGAGCGGCTCGAACCACGAATGCGACGTGAGCCCCAAGATGAGGACGACGATGAGCACCGCCACCGCCATGATGAGCCCGATCTCGGTCGAGGTGGAGCGTTGGGCGTCGGCCGTGGTCACCGCGTCGCCGGTGAGCGAGACGCGTGTGGCACCGGCGTCGGAGGCCGCCTCGCGCGCCTGGGCGGTGGCCGTCACGCCCTTGCCGCCGTCCACCACGAACTGGAAGAGGTAGCCGTCGTCGCCGGCCCATGAGGCGACCGTGTCTCGGTCCTGGACGGACAGCGGCTCGTGTATGTCTACCGAGCTGCCGAGCCACATGACGTCGCTGATGCCGTCGACCTGCGCCAAGCTGCGCGAGAGGGCGTCGGCGCGGGCGAGGTCGATGCCTTGCGCGTAGAGCCTCGCGTTGGGGATGCCGCCCGAGAACGCCGCCTCCATGTCGTCGAGCGCCTGCACCGACGGCGCGTCTTCGGGCAGGTAGTCCGACATGCTGTAGTTCACCTTCACCTGGGGGATGCACAGCGCGCACACCACGGCGGCCATGGCGAACAGGGCGGCGACCACCTTGCGGTGGGCGACGATCGCTTCGCACAGCTTCTGCATGTCCTTTGCCTTCCCTTTCCTTTGGCTCGTGCGCGGGCGTGCGGGCGGCACTGCGTCCGCACGGGCTCGCGTCTAGCCGGCCCCGCGTCCCGACGACCACGCGCGGCGGCTTCACCTCGCGTTCGGCCGATACCTGTCCCCTATTCGATAAGCGTTTCCTAATCGATAGACGTTTTCTAGCCGACACGTGTTGTTTAATCGAAAAGTATCGTGTACCATCTGGTGAAGCGCAATGAGCAATATGCGCAGCATGTGCCGCTTAGCAGGCAACGTGCGAAAGATGCGCCGCATACACGACACATTGCCCAAGATTCGTCGATGGAGGAGCGCTCATGGCCGACAACATCCTCACGCCGGGCTGGCGCGACAAGGACGCCGCCCGCAAAAGCGACCGCCGCTCGCGCAAGACACGCGCCGCCCTCGTGGAAGCGCTCATGGCGCTTCTGCGCGAAAAGCCGCTCGAGAGCATCACCGTCACCGAGCTGGCCGAGCGGGCAGACGTGAACCGCGCGACGTTTTACACCCACTTCCAGGACGTCTACGACATGTTCGCCTACGTGCGCGAGGAGTTCTGCGGCATATGCAGCGACCTGGTGGACGCGCACGCGGAAGAGGTCGCGTGCGACAGCTACGACGGGCTGCTGCACGACCTGTTCGAGTACTTCGCCGCCAACGAGGACGTCTTCTCCGTCCTGACGGAAGGCCAGGCCGGCAGCCTGCTCTTCGACGAGATCACCGCCCTCATGCACGCCCGCTTCATCGAGCTGGTCGCGCCGCTTTCCGCCATCGAGGAGGCGGACGCCAGGCTGCGCGGCATCGTCGAGAGCAACCGCGCCGCAAGCGAGCAGCTCTGCGCCTACGAGTTCGCCTACATGGTGGGCGGCGTCGTGAACGTGCTGAAATCGTGGTTCGGGCGCGGGCGCAAGGAGCCGATCGACTTGATGGTGAACGCGGCGAAATCGTTCATCGGCAACCCGCCGGCGGTGCTGCGGCGCAACCTGCTGCTGCTCGAG
>CAVAWX010000093.1:5260-6431 GCA_963592385.1 Acidaminococcaceae bacterium
AGGAGGAAGAACCCGCGCGCGCGAAGCCGGCGCCGAAGTCGGGCCGGCGGCGCGCGCAGGCTTCGTAGGCACGCAGGCCTCGTAGGCACGCAGGCCTCGTAGTCCGAAAATCCGGCGCGCGAGCTGCCGCGAAGAAGCGGATTGCCGCCGGTGCCTTGCCGCCATTGGCGCTAAAGTGCGGGCATCCACGTTTTTCAGGTACCGCGAAGAGGAAAGGGCGGGAGGCAGGCTCGTGAATTGGATTTTCGCCGCGGCGGCGTCGGCGCTGTGCGCGGGGCTTACGTCCATCCTCGCGAAAATCGGCGTCGAAAGCACCGACTCGGACCTCGCCACAGCCATCCGCACGACGGTCGTCCTCGCGTTCAGCTGGGTCATGGCGGCCCTCACGGCAGGCGACATCCCGGCCGCGCTGGCCGCTATCTCCCCGCGCTCCTACCTCTTCCTCGCGCTTTCGGGCCTGGCGACGGGCGCGAGCTGGATCTGCTACTTCGCGGCCCTCTCGAAGGCCGACGTGAACAAGGTCGTGCCCATCGACAAGTCCTCGACGGCGATGTCGGCGCTCCTGGCCATCGTCTTGTTCGGCGAGACCTCGCACTTGGCCGTCAAGCTCGTCGCGACGGCGCTCGTCTTCGCGGGAACGCTGCTCATGGTCGAGCGGCGGCGGGGCGGCTCGGACGCGCAGCGCCGCGGAGTTGCGCTCGCTTTCGCCGCGGCCGTCTTCGCCGCCCTGACCTCGGTCCTCGCCAAGGTGGGCATAGAAGGCGTCGACTCGAACCTCGCCACCGCGGTGCGCACCTGCGTCGTCTTCGCGATGGCGTGGGCCATCGTCGCCGCGCGGGGAAAGTTCGCGCTTGTCCGGCAGGCCGACCGACGCGAGCTCGCCTTCATCTGCGCCTCCGGCGTGGCGACGGGCGCGAGCTGGCTGTTCTACTACTACGCAGTGCAGGCAGGCCAGGTGAGCGTCGTAGTCCAGATCGACAAGCTCTCGATCCTCGTCTCGATCGCCTTCGCGCGCATCGTCTTCGGCGAGCGGCTGACCAGACGCGCCGCCCTCGGCCTCGCCTTGATCGTCGCCTCGACTCTCGCGATGGCCGTCTGGACGTGACGCGCGGGGCGATCTGGAAAGGCTAGCTCTCCGGGACGGCTTCCCAATGCCCGCCGCGCGGGCTGC
>CAVAWX010000094.1:0-6168 GCA_963592385.1 Acidaminococcaceae bacterium
CCTGGAACAGCTCGCCCACCTGGTAGAAGAGCATGACGGCGGCGCCTTCGGCCATATGCGGCTCGCTTTCGGGGAAAAAGACGAGGGCGAACGCGCCGATGGTGGCGATGGTCATGAGCAGGTTCTCGTCGAAGGGCTGGCGGTGCACGATGCCGTGCCAGGCGCGCGCGAGGACATCGTAGCCGGCGACGAGGTAGGGCACGAGAAAGCACGCGAACTCGACCCACAGGCCGCCCGTGAACTCGAAGGCGCCGGCGATGGCAAGACCCTCCATGACGGCGAAGATGCCGAGGGCGACGAGTATGCGATAGAGGCGTTTTTTGTATGCGGCGTCCACGATCGGGCGCCCTCCTTTCGCGTTCGGGTGGTCCGGGGGTCTCGGGCGGTCCGGGCTTGCGTGCGCTCAGGCGCAGACCGTGCAGCTCGGCTCGATGTCGGAGAAGACGCGCGTGCTCGCCTCCAGGATCTCGTCGTAGCGCGCGTCGTCGGCGTCGAGGCGAAACCGCATGGTCATGAAGTTGACGGACGCCGCGTTCACCCCGTCCATCTTCGAGATCTTGTCCTGGATCTTCGCCGCGCAGTTCCCGCACAGCTCGCCTTGCAGCTTGTAGGCCCTCTTCATGGTGAAACACCCTCTCGTCGTCGCGGGGCGCATCCCTCTCGCGCCCCTCTTTATTGCCCTCTCGCGCGCAGCGCCTCCGTCTCGAGACGTCCGCCGTTTTGCCGTGCTGCGCCGCAGCTGCCGCGCCGCACCTGCCGCGCTTTGCGTCGCTGCGCCTATTCGCAGATGTGCGTCATGCCCTGCTCGAGCATGGTGTAGACGTGGTCGTCGGAAAGCGCGTAGATGGCCTGCTTGCCCGCGCGGTCGAACTTCACGAGATGCGCCTGGCGCAGGTTGCGCAGTTGGTGGCTGACCGCCGATTGCGACACACCCACGGCCTCGGCCAGCGCCGCGACGCTCTTCTCGCCGCCCATGAGCGCGTAGAGAATCTTGATGCGCGTCGTGTCGGCGAAAAGGCGGAAGAGGTCGGCCAGGTCGTAGAGCAGCTCGTCGGCGGGCATGTCGTGGGGCGCGTCGTTTGCCTCGCCGTGCGCCGCGTCGTGCATCTCGCCCGGTGCTTCACCATGCGTCCTGTCGCGCGCCGCATCCGGCTCCGCGCCGCCGGCGACTTCATCCCCCGCCGCGCGCGTGTCCTCGTTTCTCGTCATGGTGAAACCCTTTCCTGCATCCATGCTCATTTGCACATCTGTTCATATGTTGAAGGCAAGTATAACGCCCCTCCCCCGCCTGTCAAGCAAAAGTTTCACAGAGAACCTGCGCGGATTTTCACCGCGAAATGCGGCTTTGGCATCGTGGGGGCGCCGGACACGACACAACGCCCCCTTCGAGTCATTTCTTGGTGCACATCAACATCCGGGCGAAAGGCGCGGGGTCAGTCGTAGCTGTAGAAGCCCTGGCCGGAGGACATGCCGAGCTTGCCCGCGTCGATCATCTCTTTCAAGCGCGCGGCCATCGCCTTGTAGTTGTAGGGCAGCATCATCTTCTTCAGGAAGGGGCTGAGCAGGCCCGGCACCTTCTGGTACTGCAAGACGATGTTGTAGGCCGTGTTCAGGCCCACCGTGTCGATGATCTGGAACGGCCCTTTGGGCGCGCCCGTGCCACGCGTCCAAGCGGTGTCGATGCTCTCGGGGTCCGACACGCCCGCCGCCCACAGGTCCAGTCCCGACAGCAGGAAGGGCACGAGCATGGAGTTCAGCAGGTAGCCGCTCTTCTCCTTCAACACGGGCAAGGCGATCATGCGGATGTCGTTGGCAAACGCCACCACCTCGTCGAAGTAGCGCTGGCCTGTGGCCGGCTGCGCCATGACCTCGGCCGTGTTGTTCTTCCAGATGGAGTTCGCGAAGTGCAGCGACAGGTAGCGCTCGGGCCTGCCGGTGTAGCGGGCGAACTGCGAGGGCAGAAGCGTCGAGGAATTGCTGACGAGCACGGTCTTCTCCGGCAGGAGCGGCGCGAGCTTCTCGTAGAAGTCGGTCTTTGCCTTCGGGTCTTCGGCCATGGACTCGATGACGAGGTCGGCGTCCGCGACCGCTGCGGCCAGATCCAGCTCGAGCGCGAGGCCGTCGTGGGCCGCCTTCGCCTTCTCGCGGCAGGCGGCGGCGTCGAACGCGTCGGCGTCGGCGATGCCCGCGCACCACTCCCCCGCGCCGCTTTCCATGCCGGCGATGGCGTCCTCGTAGGTGGAGAGCAGCTTGTCCAGCTTGGGCTGCGTGCGCCCGATGCTGCCCTCGCTGCGCAGCCATATGGTCGTGTCGAATCCGCAGTACGCGCATTGGAACGCGATCTGGCTGCCCAGCACGCCGCCGCCCGCAACCACTACTTTTTTGTATCCCATGGATGGCTCCTCTCCTCGCCGCCGATATGCAATCACGTGCGTGAAACATAGCACGCGACGCAACGGCGCAGGACAAGGTGAAGGAGGGCGTCCGCAAGCGGCATGCGGCACAGACGGCGGAAGCGCGCGGCCCGGCGTACCTCTACATCATGCCGATGACGGCGTTCACCTTGACGGCCTGCGCGGCGTTGAGCAGACCGCTGCGCCGCAGCTCGAAGGCGATGTTGCGCGCCTCGGCGGGCTTGCCGGCCTTCACGTAGCACGCCATCTCGTCGAGCAGCACCTCCGTCCACGCGTCGCGCGTGGGGGCGATGGCGGCGGCCTGCGCGAACAGGCCGGCGGCGACGAGGTGCACACCGCGCTGCTGGAAGGACTCGGCCCTGGCCTTCAGGTCCGCGAAGTCGGGCTGCTCGAGGTCGATGCCGCCGGCAAAGCCGGGAGCGGCGCCCGCGGAGGGCACGTCGATGTCGGGGTAGAACTCCACGCGGTCGGTCGCGCCCGGAACCTGCGTCCCTGCGGCCTGGCCGCCGGCACCCCATGCGGAGGCAGCGTTGCCCGCGGCGGCGTTGGCAGCGCCGGGCTGGGAGTTGGGGGAAAGCCGGTACGCGGCCAGTTTCGCGCGCAAATCGTCCGTCCCCTGGCCTGCAGCCGCGCCCGAAGATGCGGCCTGCCCGAAGCCGGACGCGGGAGAAGCCGCGGCGGCAGCGGCGCGCGCGGCGTCTTCACGGGCGAGGTTTGCCGCCGTGGCGCGGTAGACGTCGGCGGCGACGGAGGACTCGGCTGCAAAGCCCGGCGTCGACGCGCCTGCGGAGCTCGCGTTTTGCGGAGCGGACGCGCCCGCGAAAGTCTGGGGCTGCTGCGAAGCCGTGGGAGAGGCCTGCAAAGCGGTGGGAGAGGCCTGCAAAGCGGGGATTTTCTGCGCGATCATGGCGCTTGCCGCGGGCACGGCCGCGCTGCCGTAGGCGGCCAGCAAGGGCAGGGGCTGGGTGTCGTCGGCGCCTGCCGCCGCAGGGGGAAATCCCGTCGTCGCGAAGCCGGAGGCGGCAGACGAGCCGGCAGCGGGCAGAGGCGACGTGATGTCGGCCCCGAAACCTGCCTGCGCCTGCTGCGCAGGCTGCTGCGGCGACTGCCAGCCCTGTTGCAGCTGCTGGCCCTGCGCCTGCTGCGGCATCTGCTGCGACCACTGCAGAGGCTGCTGCGCCGCTGCTGCGGCCGCGTCCTGAAAACCGGACACCTGCGGCACCTGCGTCTGCATGCCGGAAGCGGCAGACGAAAAGAACGAGTTGTTGTCGGCGGCCTGCGCGTTGTACGCGGAAGCGCCCGCGGCGCCCAGCGGCTGGAACGCGCCCGTGGAAGCGGGGCTTGCGGCAGCGGCAGCTGCGAGCGCGGAACCCGCGCCAGACGCGCCGAATTCGGCGGCGGAAAGCGTCTGGGGCTGCCCGGCGGCACCGGCGGCAGAAGCGGACACGTCCGCGAGGCCCGCAGGAGAAAGACCCTGGACACCCTGAGCGCCCTGGGCAAGCGGCGCACCCTGGGCGCCTTGGACGCCTTGGGCCATCTGGGCACCTTGGATGCCCTGGGCCGCCTGGGCGGCGGCGAGCACGTCGTCTGCGGCAGGAGACGCGGCGGCCGCTCCGCCAAGAGCCGGCGTGGCAGACGCGGACGCGGCGGAAGCCTGCGACCCGAACATGCCCTGGAGGCCGGTCTGGCCACCCGCCTGGGCGGCTCCCTGGGCACTCGCCTGCACACCGCCTTGCACGCCCTGCACGTTGAAGAGCGCCTGGTCTTGCGCGTTGTTCAGGTCCGCGAGCTGCGCACCCTGCGCCTGGTAAGCACCCCACACATCATCTATCTTGTCGCCCTCGCGGCGGCGATTGGCGATCTTCGACGCGATGAAGTACGACAAAAACGGCAGCACGACGCAGGCACCCGCCACGTACGGCGCGACCACCTGCTGGCGCCCGAAGGCCACGAGCAGCAAAAAGGCAACGATGACCAGCGCATTCACCACGAAGGCCACGATCACCGGCATCTGGCGTTCGGGCTTGCGGCTCATGATCATGCCGAAGATGAAGACCACGATGGTGACGACGACGATGACAGCGACGCAGATGTTGAAGACAATAGCAGACGACACGGCTTTTCGACCTCTTTCAAAACCGACAGGCAAAACACACGCATATGTGCGAGCGAGTATATCACGCAAGCTTTATCATGGTGAACGCGCATACAGCCTGAAGAGAGGAACACTCCCATGCCCAGACGCGTCTTCGTGGAAAAACAGCCCGGCTTCGACGCCAAGGCGGCCCAATTGCAGGAACGCCTGCGTGCCGACCTCGGCCTTTCGTGCCTGGAGCGGGTGCGCATCGTGAAGCGCTACGACGTCGAGGGCATCGCCGAGGAGGATTTCGAGCGCTGCGTGAACGGCGTGTTCTCCGAGCCCCAAAGCGACGTCGCGCACGAGCAGCTTGCCGAGCTGGCCGACGACGAGCACATCGTCGCGGTGGAATACCTGCCCGGCCAGTTCGACCAGCGCGCCGACTCGTGCGCCGAGTGCATACAGCTCGTCTGCGGCGGCGCGCGCCCCACCGTGCGCACGGCCACCCTCTACCTGCTGAAAGGCGCCCTCTCCGCCGACGACGTCGCGAAGGCGAGAGGCTACCTCGTCAACCCCGTCGAGGCCCGCGAAGCGGCGATGGAGCTGCCCGAGGCCCTGGCCGAAGACCCCGCACGCCCCGCCGACGTCGAGGTGCTGCACGGCTTCACACGCATGGACGACGACGCGCTGGCCGCCCTCATCGACGAGCGCGGCCTTGCCATGAGCTGCGAGGACCTTGCCTGCGTGCGCGCGCATTTCGCCGACGCAGGCCGCGAGCCCACCATCACCGAGCTGCGCGTGATCGACACCTACTGGTCCGACCACTGCCGGCACACCACCTTCAACACGCAGCTCGACGACGTCTCCTTCGACGACGAGCGGGCGCAGGCGGCCTTCACCCGCTACCTCGACCTGCGCGAACAACTCGGCCGCAAGGACCGCCCCGTCACCCTCATGGACATGGGCACGATCGCGGCGCGCTGGCTGAAGGCAAGCGGCCCCCTGGCCGACCTCGACGAATCCGACGAGGTGAACGCCTGCACGGTGAAGCTTGCGGTGGACGTGGACGGCCACGACGAGGACTGGCTGCTCTTCTTCAAGAACGAGACGCACAACCACCCCACCGAGATCGAGCCCTTCGGCGGGGCGGCCACCTGCATCGGCGGCTGCATACGCGACCCGCTATCCGGCCGCGCGTGGGTCTACCAGGCCATGCGCGTGAGCGGCGCCGCGGACCCGCGCACGCCGTTTTCCGAGACGCTCGCGGGCAAGCTGCCGCAGCGCAAGATATGCGTCGAGGCAGCCGAGGGCTACTCGAGCTACGGCAACCAGATCGGCATCGCCACCGGCCAGGTCAGCGAAATCTACCACCCGGGGTATGCCGCCAAGCGCATGGAAGTGGGCGCGGTCGTGGGCGCGGCCCCTGCGGCCAACGTGGTCCGCGAGGCGCCGGCGCCGGGGGATGCGGTCGTGCTCGTGGGCGGGCGCACGGGACGCGACGGCATCGGCGGGGCCACCGGCTCGAGCAAGGCGCACGACGCGAAGAGCGTGGCCACCCTGGGCGCGGAGGTGCAGAAGGGCAACGCGCCGGCCGAGCGCAAGATATGCCGGCTGTTTCGGCGCGCGGAGGCGACGCGGCTGGTGAAGCGCTGCAACGACTTCGGCGCGGGCGGCGTG
>CAVAWX010000095.1:0-6108 GCA_963592385.1 Acidaminococcaceae bacterium
CGCGCATCCTGAAAGACGACGCCGGCCGCGCGGTAAACAGCCCGCACATCTACTCGAACATCAACATGGGCTACGTCATCGCGCAGAAAAACGAGAACGGCGACGGCTACCGCGAGCGCCAGATCTGCGCCAACACCGAAGATAAGATGACCATCTCGGTCTACGACAACATAGGCCTCGACGGCATGTGCTTGAACCGCACGACCCAGGAGCTGGCCTATGCCCAAGACGGCATGATGAGCGGCGTGAACGTCGTCGCGACGAAGACGCAGCTGAGGAACAAGGCCACGACGGTGAAAGACGTGGACAAGAACTCGAGCGACACCCGCTCGCTGCTCGGCGTGCTGAACGCGCATGCGGGTGAAAACGACTACAAGTACTACTGGCAGCAGTCCGGCACCACGACCGCATCCAACCTGCCCGGCCTGAACATCTACCTGGACACGCAGACGACGAGCCTGGCGAAGGCCACCTTCAGCCAGGAGAAATGCGCCTCGTATCTGGGCGTGGAAGGCGCGCTGCCCACCGTCAAGGGCACGTTGAACGGCGCGACGCTCGTGCAGGGCGTGGACTTCTACCTGGTCGCGCAGGCAGGCGCGATCGAGAAGACCGGCCACACGACGGCCGACACCCGCCTCGCCTACACGGCCACGGTCGTCGGCATCGGCGACTACTCGGGCACCGCGACGGTGAAATACGGCATCGGCGACATGGACCTCTCCGACTGCACCGTGTCGTTTACCTGCGACGACGAATTCGACTGGGAAGGACATCTGCCCGACGACGCCGAGATCGTCGTGAAAGACCCCGCCGGCAACGTCGTCTCCTCCGACAACTACACCTGGAAGCTCGACGTAGACAAGATGAGCGACGACGACAAGGAGGTCGCGGTCTTCGACGAGGACGGCAAGCCCACCTACGCGTCCATGTCCGACACCGACTACCCCATACTCGTGACGCCGGCCGACGGCGCCGAGCTGGTGGGGCAGGTCTACGGCACCTACCGCATCGGGCGTGCGGACGTGAAGTACAACAGCACCGACGCCGACACCGACCCCGACGAGTTCGCCAAGTCGCCTCACGGCACGCGCGTGGCCATGGGCACCGACTACGAGCAGGTCTACCAGAGCTCGCGCCAGCAGACCGAAGGCGACCGTCCCATCACGGCGGTCTTCCCCTACACGGGCCATGCCATACGCCCGACGGTCGAGTTCGTCTACCGCGACCACGTCCTGCCCTACACCTATTCCTCGACTAACAGCGCGAACGGCGAGGTCGAGGTGGGCGAGAAGTCCGCGGGCTCCCAGCTGTCCAAGGCCGAGCGCGCAAACCTCCTCACCGTGAGCAAGCGCGTGCTGGCCAGCAGCCTCGGCGGCGGCGGCGCGACCGACCCCTACGAGGACCAGTACTCCAAGGACGCCGACGGCAACCTCGACAACATCGGCAGCGCGACGGAGAAGAAAATCGGCGGCATCTACATCGAGCCCTACGCGACGAACGCGACCTCGCCCGTGAACTTCGAGAGCAACGACGCGATGCTCTTCTACATCGACCCGACGCTCACCCCGAGCCTGGCCGACGTGAACGTGACGCTTGAGTACACCGAGCACTCCTTTACCCCCGGGCAGGTCTACACGCCGTCCGTGACGGTGGACTACCTGGGCTCCAAGCTCGACGAGGGCACGGACTACGTGCTGGAATACACCCAAAACAACACCCTGGGCACTGCCGTCGTCACGGTGAAGCCGGGCTCCAACGGCATCTTCGACGGCGAGCAGGCCGTGAACTTCGAGCTCGTGGCCGGCAGCGACACCGTCGAGTGGCACTGGGATTGGGCGGGCGCCGACACGAGCGCCCACACCGTCACCGTGACGGGTGTCACCGTGACGGGCGACCGCGAGCTTTCCCTCGAGATCCCGGCAAGCGTCGAGCACGACGGCGCGACCTACACGGTCACGGCAATCGGCGAGAAGGCGTTTTGCGCGATCTCGGAGAACAACCTCGCCACCTTCACCGACGACAACGGCTACACCGTCTACGGACGCGACACCAGCGTGCTGACGGGCACCGCGCCGTCGGTGATGGCGCGCGTGACAAGCATCGTCATCCCGGACACGGTCGAGACAATCGGCGCGCAGGCCTTCGCCAACAAGGTCTCGGCGTCGGAGCCGACCGGCGAGACGGTGCTCGAATCCGTCTCGTTTGCCAACCCGTATGCCTCGAAGTGCAGGGTCATCGACCGCGAGGCCTTCTACGCCCAAAACAAGCTCTCGAGCTTCACCGTGCCCGCCTCGGTGGAATACATCGGCCTGAATGCCTTCGAGGAGCGCTCCGCGAGCGACTACGACAAAGAGGAGACGAAGCTCGCCGGCCTGAAGAAAATCGTCTTTTTGACCCAAGACCCCGACGCGTTGGCTTTCCGGGCGGCGAAGGACGCCAGCGAGAGCTATGCGGACGGCTACAAGGGCATCGCGTCGCTGAAGAAGGCGACGAATTCGGCGTTTTCGTATGTCGGCCTGTGCGGGAAGAAGTTCGGGCCGGACGTGTACTACTACAGCACGGCCACGAGCCTGGCTGCCGCGCTCGAGTCGTGCAGCAAGGAGCGCAAGGCGAGCTCGTCGACGGGCGAGCCGACCGAGACCGCATACAAGAACGTGTGGATCGGCGGCTCGTATTGGACCTTGCACACCCTGAACACGACGGTGGACCTGAGCTTTGCCATCGACTCCGCGGACAAGGCCAAGACCTCCTCGTCGGCGCCGGCCGCCCAGAAGGGCAAGACCGCGGGCGCGGAGGTGGTCCTGCCGAGCCTGACCCCGAAGAGCGGCTATCTGTTCTGCGGCTGGAAGGACGCGGACGGCAAGGTCTGGCAGGCGGGCGAGAGCTTCGTCATGCCCTGCGAGAACTGCACCCTCACGGCGGTGTTCGCCGACGACGTGACCATCTCTTTCGCGGTGGCAAGCGGCGATGCGGGCGCACCGGCGGCCGGACTGCCGGCAAGCCTTGCCCACAAGGAGTCCGGCTCTGTGGTCGAGCTGCCCGAGCTGGCGGTGAAGGACGGCTACGTGTTCCAGGGTTGGAGCGACGGTTCCACCGTGTGGCCGTGGGGCGCGTGGACGGTGCCTTCCGGCAAGACCTCCATCACCCTGACGGCCAAGATCGTCCGCGCCGCCACGGTGAGCTTTGCCGCCGATGCGCAGCTCATAGACGACGGCGTCGTCACGGGCGAGGTGCCCGCGGCGCTTGCGAACAAGGCCGCCGGCAGCACGGTGGTCTTGCCCGAGCTGGAGCTGAGCCCCTACTACACGCTCGAGGGCTGGAGCGACGGCTCGAAGGTATGGCCCGCCAAGTCGGCCTACACCGTCCCGTCGGCCTCGATCACGCTGCAGGCGAAGGTCAGCTACCGCGACAGCCTGATCAACCCCGTGAAGCGAGCGTTTGGCACTTCGGGCGAGTACGGCTCGGACCAGATCCGCGCGACGCTTGACATCGAGGAGGTGCCGCAGGGCACCATCAGCTCCTACCAGTGGTACACCTGCAAGCAGGACGGGACCAAGACTTCCGAGATCTACGGGGCGACCAAGGAAAGCTACGCGCTGCCCATCGGGCGCGTGCCCGGCACCACCTACGTGTGCTGCGACGTGACCTTCACCCTGGCCGACGGCACGACGCACACCTACACCTCGCCGTACGCGGCGCTGAAGGTGACGAAGGCCTCGAACGCGGTCGTGCTGGGGCTGCCCACGAATCTGACGGACGACAGCGTGACCTTCGACGCGGCGACGGCCACCCACGGTGCCGACACGCTGCAATACGGCATCGCGACGAGCAACGACATTGAATCGGTGACGAGCTGGACGAGCAGCCCGAGCTTCACCGGGCTGGACACGACGGCCAAGAGCTACTACGTGTTCGCCAAGGTGGAAGAGACCGCCACCTACAAGGGCGCGACCTCGGCCGGCGTGCTCGTGACCTCGCAGCAGGTGCGTGTGACCTTCAACAAGATGGACATGAACGCCACGACATCTGTCTCCGTGTCCAAGGGCGCGACGGTGCCCGCCTCCGCGGCGCCTGCCGTCTCGCAGGTCAACGGCGCGGACTTCGTGGGCTGGTACACGAATGCGCAGTGCAGCGACGACGCGGCCTTCACCCTGGACAAGACGCAAGTCACGGACGACATCACCCTCTACGCGAAGTACGCCAACGACTACAGCGTGAAGGTGCAGGTCGTCTCCGACGCGGCCGGCACGACGGTGTTCCGCGAGGCGGTGGTGACCGACGCGCAGATCCGCAGCATGGTGAACGAGAACCCGGTCTACATGCAGTTCTACTCGAGGGGCACCGCCAAGTCCTTCGTCACGAAGCAAAGCGTGGAGATCGTCGACATCATGGAGGCCGCAGGCGACGATTTCGTGGCCGCCGACAGCGACAAGGTGACGGTGGGGCAGGACGGCAACTTCTTCCCGAACCTCTCCATCACCTGGGGCGAGCTCAGGTCCGGCAAGTTCTACCCGAACGACAAGGCCAACCAGTTCATCACGACGGATCCGGTCGATGTGACGCCTTCGCTGGCCTTGAGCTACGCGGGCGACGCCTACACGGGCGAGACGACCGCCGGCGCGCTGGCCGAAAACTATGGCGAGCAAGACCGTGTCTACGTGACCACTGGTTGTCTGCGCACCTTCCTCGGCATATCCGGCGAGTACAGCTCGGGCAACTCGGACGCCTACGCGGGCAACCGCTCGGCATCCAACGCGGACACGGTGCGCATCATCGTGCCCACGGCCACGCTCAACTTCGACTCCAAGGACGGGTCGGCCGTGGATGCCCAGACCGTCGAGGCGGGCACGGCGCCCACGCAGCCGGGCGCGCCCTACAAGGCGGGCTATGCCTTCGGCGGGTGGTACACCGACGAGGCCTGCACGGACGGCAACGAGTTCGACTTCGGCCAGGCGCTTGACGCCAGCAAGACCGTGTACGCGAAGTGGACCGCCGTCGCGCTGTCCGCCGAGGCGACTGGGGCGTCCGGCACCTACGGGTATGCGGCCGGCTCGCTTGTGGCGACTGTGGCGACGACGCCTGAGGTGGCCGACGCGAGCTACCAGTGGTACGAGATCGCGGCCGGCGCCACGGAAGGCGAGGCCGTCGAGGGCGCGACGAGCGCGACGTTTGCCCTGCCCGAGGGGCGCGACGCGGGCAGCTACTCCTTCTACTGCGTGGTGAAGGCCGGTACGGGCGCCGACGCGCGCGAGGCGACGTCGAACACGGTGACAATCGAGGTGGCCAAGGTGCAGGTGACGATCGACAGTGCGCCTTCCGTGGCCTCCGAGAACATAGCGGCCACGGGCCTCATCGTCACGCCGCCTACCGTGACGGGCATCTCGGCCGACAAGCTCGAGTATGCCGTCAGCACCTCGCGAGCTTCCGTGCCGGAGTCCGGCTGGCAGTCCTCGACGAGTTTCTCCGGCCTTTCCCCCGAGACCGACTACTACGTCTTCGCGCGTGTCGCCGACGACGCCAATCACGTGGGCGCGACGTACACGCCGAGAAGCAGCGCGTACGTGACGACGAAAAAACTCGGCACGGTCGAGGAGCCCAACATCGCCGAGCAGACGTACAACCCGAACGCCAAGGTGGCCGACATCGCGCTGCCGAGCGGCTGGACGTGGGTGGACGCGGACAAGACGAAGACACCCACGGTGGTGAACACCGGCTACCAGGCGGTGTACGGGCCTGTGGCGGGCACGGAGGACTACAGCTCGTATTCCGGCTGGGATTCGGCGGCGCGCACCATCACCATGAACGTGCCCGTGCCGGTGGCCGGCGCCGACGTCGCGAATGCCACGGTTTCCGCAATTGCCGCGCAAACCTACACGGGCAAGGCCTTCTGCCCCGAGCCGACCGTGACGTTTGCCGGCACGACGCTGGCGAAGGGCACCGATTACACGCTGTCGTACAAAAACAACGTGAAGGTGGGGACCGCGACCGTCGTCGTCACGGGCACGGGCAACTACGCCGGCACAAAGGAGGTGAGCTTCACCATCAAGGGCGTCGGCGCGGCCGCGTGGAAGCGCCTGTACGGCCGCAACGCACTCGTGACGATGAAGG
>CAVAWX010000096.1:0-6010 GCA_963592385.1 Acidaminococcaceae bacterium
GCAGCGCCAGCAACAGGAGGCCGCGTGGAGCCAGCAGCGCCAGGAGCAGCAGGCGCAGGCCTGGCAGCAGCAGCAGCAAGCGCAGGCGGCCGGCGCGCAGCAGGCGCAGCAGGCGGCTGGTGCCTGGCAGCAGCCCCAGGCGGGCCAGCAGGCACCCGGCGCCCAGCAGCCCTACGGCGCCCAGCAGGCGCCCGGTGCGCAGCAGGGCTTCTCCCAACCGCCCATGGACTCGAAGAGCAAGATCGCCGCAGGCCTGCTCGGCATATTCCTGGGCTCGCTCGGCATCCACAAGTTCTACCTCGGCTACAGCGGCGCCGGCATCGTCATGCTGCTCGTCACTCTCTTGGCCGGCATCATCACTCTCGGGCTTGCCGCGGCGATCATGTCGCTCATCGGCCTGATCGAGGGCATCATCTACCTGACGAAGACCGACGAGCAGTTCTACTACACCTACGTGGCGCAGAAGAGGAGCTGGTTCTAGCCTGAACGCCGCGCCATGTGTCGCCGCATCCGCGCCGCGCCCGCGCCGCACGTTTCGGCCCGGGCGTGCACGCCGTGTGGTGCGGCGGGGTGTGGTATGTTGTAGGAGTACATGAGCCTCGACGGTAAAGGAGAGACCGATGAATTGTCCGCAATGTGGCACGCAAACCAACGAGGGCGCGCAGTTCTGCCCCCAGTGCGGCGCCCCGCTTTCCTGCGAGATAGCCCAGCAGCCCGTCCCGGCCGGTGGCTACCAGCAGCCCGAGGCGGCCGCTGCGCCCGCAGCAGACCAGTACGCCCAGCCCCAGGCGCCCTATGCCCAGCCCGGCAACCCCGCGGGCATCGAGGACAAAAGCACCATGTTCATCGTCTTGTCGGTGCTCGAGTTCTTCTTCGCCGGCGGCCTCATCGCCATCTGGCCGTTCGTCATGTCGCTGAACTACAAGAGCGCAATCGAGCGCGGAGACGCGGTGGAGGCGCAGGCCAAGCGCAAGAGCGCGCGCACGGCCCTCATCGTCACCCTCGTCCTCGGCATCGTGATCAACATCCTCTTGATCATGCTGTTCGTGGCGCTGTGCGTCGCTGCCGTGAACGCCCCCGACAGCGCCTACCAGTTCTCGCGCACCTACAGCTTCTAGCACGCTGAAGCGCTCGGCTCGCTTTTTGCGCACACGAAAGGCGCCCCCTCGCGAAACGAGGAGGCGCCTTTTTTCATGGGTGAAGATGGCCGGCAAAGGCGGAGCAGGCGCGCGACGGACGGTGAAGCTTTGCGTCACCGCTCCTGCGCCGCCGCCTTCTCTGCGCCGCGCCCCTACACCGATTCTTGCAGCTGCGCGAGCGCGATCATCACGTTGTTGCGGCTCAAGGTGCCCAGCAGCGTGCCGTCCTCGTCCAGCACGGGCACCTTCTTGATGCGGCGCTCCGAGAGCACCTTGAACGCGTCTTCTGCCGCCTGGTGCGCCTGCAGGCCGATCACGTTCTTCGTCGCGATGTTTTCCACCGGCAGCTTCACCAGCCCTTTCAGGCGTTCGACGAAATCCTGGTCGTCGAGCATGGTGTAGAAGTTCGTGCCGTCGGTGTAGTAGTTGCCGCCTTGGCGCGCGAGGTATTTCAGCACGTCGCCGTCCGAGACGAACCCGACGACCCGGCCGTCTTCGCCCATGACGGGCAGGCCCGAGGTGTGGCGGTCGCGCATGATGGTGATGGCCTCGGAGACGGGGGCGCTTGCCGCGATCTGCGCGGGCACGGGGTCCATCACGTCGGCGATCAGCCACTCGCGGTCCACGCCGGGCACGCCTTCCACGGCACGCTCGCGCGCGGCCTGCTCGGCGGCGATCTCGCCCTTGCGGTTGCGCACGAAGACGAAGATGAACAGCGCGACCAGGCACAGCATCACGCACATGCCGCAGAAGGACACGTGCAGGCCCGTGTAGGTGACGACGCGCTCGTCGGCTGCCGTGCAAAACAGCGGCCCGAGCGCCGACAGCGACGCGATCAGCGCCGTGCCAAAGGATGCGCCCACCTGGTTGAAGGTCGAGCCCAGCGCCTCGGCGTGCTGGATCAGCGAGTTGTCGAGCGAGTTCACGCCCCAGGTGTTCAGCGGTGTGATCAGCGATTGGATGCCGATTCCCAGGCAGGTGTAGACGGCGCACACGAGCAGCGGCGACATGTCGATCTGAAAGCACGCGATGCACACCGACGAGACCGCGATGATGATGCCGCCCACCACGGCCAGCCGGCGCACGCCGTGCTTGTCGAAGAGGCGCCCGGCGGCCAGGCCCATGAGCGCGCCCAGCACGGCGCCCGGCAGCATGATCAGACCCGAGACGGTGGCCGGCTGCCCGAGCACGTTTTGCACGTAGATGGGCAAGACGACCTCCGAGCCGATGAGCGCGGCTTCGAGCAGCATGATGATGAGCACGGCGGTGCGGTAGCGGCGGTGCTTCAACACGTCCACGCGCAAGATGGGCTGCTCGAGGCGCAGCTGCCTGCGCGAGAACAGCGCGAGCAGGACGGCGCCTGCGACCATGAGCGCGGCGGGCACGAGCGGGGTGGCAGAGCTGGCGAAACTCGACAGGCCGTAGAGCAGGCCGACCATGCCGCAGGCAAGCAGCAGCACGGAGGGCACGTCGAGCGGCGCGCGGGTGAATCCCTCGAAGTTGTCGAGCGAGAAGGCGGCGAAGGCCACGACGAGCGCGGTCAGGCACGCGACGAGCACGAAGAGCATGCGCCAGCCCACGGAGTCTACGAGCACGCCGGACAGCGACGGGCCGATGGCCGGCGCGAAGCTGATGATCAGCCCGACGATGCCCATGGCCGCGCCGCGGTTCTCGCGCGGAAAGATGAGCAAGATCAGGGTGAAGACCATGGGCATGACCACGCCCGTGCCGAAGGCCTGCAGGATGCGCCCGAGCAAGAGTATGGGAAACGCCGGCGCGCAGGCGGCCACGACGGCACCCGCGGCGAAGAGCGCCATGCCCGACATGAAGAGCTTGCGCGTGGAGAAGCGCCCGATCAAAAACGCGTTCATCGGTATGACCACGGCCTCCACGAGCGAGTAGCCGGAGGTCAGGTACTGCACCGTCGTCTGGTCCACGCCCATGTCGCCCATGATGTGGGGCAGGGCAGGCGAGAGGAAGGTGGCGCACAAGACGACGAGCACCGCGCCCGTCAGAAGCACCGCCACCATCATCTGTTGTTGTTTCGTCAATCCCTTCATCGTGTCTCTCCGTTTCTCCTTTCGTCCGTTTCTCGCGTGCCCGCTTTTTCGCGGGCACCTGGTTTTTCGCGCCCGCTTTCGCAAACGTCTGTGTCCTTGCCCGCTTTCACGGGCGCCTTCACCGCCAGCGCGTAGCGAAGCCGTGGCGCACATCCGGCGCGGGGCATCCCCTATGGCGGCGTGTTGTCAGGCCAGGCTTTCCCGCCCGAACCTCGCGATGAACTCGCTCAACCTTTCGCACCCAAGCCTAGCCCCGTGCGCCTCGAAATGTCGGGGAGGGGGTGAAACGAACACGCAAGCTTCAAATTTGCCCCGCTTTCGTTGCCCGCCTGTTGCATTCGCGGCGCATGTGTGCAGGGATGAAGGAAAGGAGGGTGAAGACGGCGCCGGGCAGATGAAGCATTTCGTCCGTGTGTTTTTCGTGACGAAGTCCCGCTTGCGCTATTCATGTTCACCTCGTTGCAAAGAAGTGGTGAAATACTCGCGCGGCGCACCCGGAAAATCCGGCGCGTGCAAGCCAGTACCGTACCTACGAGAAAGAAAGGTGAACGATGGCTAAAAAAGACATCCCGTACGACCAGAAATTCTACGACCCCGAAATCGAATGTGCCTCGCGCGAGGAGATGGAGGCCCTGCAGCTCGAGCGACTGAATGAGGAGCTGCAGTTCGCCTACGACAACAGCCCCTACTACAAGCGCTCCTTCGACGAGGCGGGCGTCGCGCCGCACTGCGACACCCTGGCCGACCTGACGCGCTTTCCCTTCATCGACAAGCAGACCGAGCGCGACTGCCAGGGCGTGGGCAGCTTCTTCGGGGAGCTGGCCGCCGTGCCCGAAGACGACGTCGTCTACATGGCCACGTCGTCGGGTTCCACCGGCGTGCCCACGATGAGCCCCTTCACCCAGGGCGATTTCGACGATTTCATGGACGCGGAAAGCCGGCTCTTCTGGCAGGCGGGCATGCGCCCCAACGACCGCTACCTGCACGGGATGAACTTCGCGCTCTACGTGGGCGGGCCGTGCGTGGTCGGCGCGCAAAACCTCGGCGCGCTCGGCATCTGGGTGGGCGCGGTGCCCTCGGCGCGCCTTCTGTGGGCGATGAAGCACTACCAGCCGACGCACCTGTGGACCAGCCCGAGCTACGCGTGGCTGCTCAGCCAGAAGGCCATCGAGCAGGGCTACGACCCCAAGGCCGACTTCCCGAACCTGCGCACCATCATCATCTCCGGCGAGCCGGGCGGCTCCATCGAGACGACGCGCCATGCCATCGAGGAGGTGTGGGGCGCCGACGTCTACGACTTCTTCGGCCTGTCCGACATCTACGGGGCATGCGCCGGCATGTGCGAGGAGAAAGACGGCCTGCACCTGATCGAAGACCAGATCCTGGTCGAGACGATCGACCCGGTCACGGGCGAGGTCTTGCCCGACGGTGAAAAGGGCGAGATCGTCTACACGACCCTGCTGAAGCACGCCCGCCCGATGATCCGCTTCCGCAGCGGCGACATCGGCTGGGTGGACAAGTCGCCGTGCAAGTGCGGGCGCACGACCAGCCGCATCCACATCGTCGGGCGCAAAGACGAGATGTTCATCGTCAGCGCCGTGAACGTGTTCCCGAGCGACATCGAGTACGTGGTGCGCCAGGACAGGGGCCTGTCCGGCGAGTACAAGATCCGCGTCTACGACGAGGACTACACGACGAAATACGAGGTGTCCGTGGAGCGCGCGTCCGGCTCCGACGAGGCGTTCGATGCCATCGCGCGGCGCGTGGAGGCCGAGCTGAAGGCGCATTGCGGCGTGCGGCCGGCCAAGGTCATCGTGTTTGATACCGACAAGCTCGGCGCGTCGAGCGAGCACAAGGCCAAGCGCTTCATCGACGAGCGCGACTCGACGGCAGACGCCAAGGCCGTCGAGCGCAGCTTCGAGGAAAAAGACGGCGTCGCGAAGGAGGCGTAAGGGAAATGGCGGAGAAGAAATTCGCGGTCTCGACCCAGCACTACCTGTTCAACGTCCAGGCGTTCGCGCAGTACGTCTTGAGCCAGGGCGGCGACGAGTACGAGTACGGCTACTACGACGGCAAGACCCAAGACGTCATCGACGACGTGGCCAGCGGCAAAAGCGAGCTGGGCGTGCTCGTGGAGACGGACGCGACCAAGGCTTCCCTGGAGGCCGCCTTCGAGCAGGCCGGCGTCGAGTTCGTCGAGCTGACGCAGTCGGCGCCACGCGTGGCCGTGCCCACGAGCCACCCGCTGGTCAACGCCAAGAGCCTGAAGCTCGAGGACCTCGAGGACTACCCCTACATCTATTTCGAGCAGGGTGAAGGCGCGCCGCGCTACCTGGCCGAGGAGGCCTTGTCGGAGGCGACGCACGCGCGCAAGATCGCCTGCACGGACCGCGCGTCGCTGTCGGAGCTGGCCGCCGCGCTGAACGGCTACACGGTCACGAGCGGCATACTCGTCGGCATATCCGACGGCACGACGCTCACCACCATCCCGCTCGAGACCAGCGAGCGCCTGCACCTGGGCTACATCAAGCCCAAGGGCGCCGAGCTGGGGCCGCGTGCGGCGAAGTACGTGGGCAAGCTGGAGAAGAACCTCACGCGCTACGCGCGGTTCTAAGCTGCGGGGGATTTTCGCACGGGTGTGTGCGGCGCTTGAGGCCGCGCACGCTGCATGCAAGGGCGCTTCGGGTGCGGGATTCCCGCCCGGGGCGCCCATTTTTTCACTAGGGGCGCCCCGCCGTGCGCGCCCCTAGTAGTTTTCCACGCGAAAGATCCGGCAGGTGCGCGACGAGGAGCCGCCGTAGAAGCTCGCGT
>CAVAWX010000097.1:0-5977 GCA_963592385.1 Acidaminococcaceae bacterium
TGGGCTGTTCGCCAAAGCGAGGACTGTTTGAGCACGGGGTACGCCCCCGCGCGCCCCCTTCACCGAAAAGGAGATGCGTGCCCTAGAAATGGATGCCTGGGGTGCGCCGGTTCGCGCGCCTCCCCGTCGTCCCTGCGTTTTCACCTTCGGCTCAGTTGCCGTCTTTCACCCTTCGCTTCGTGCGTATAATGGTGCTATCTGAAGCAGCGGCTTTGCCGTCGTGCGCACGCGTTTTCCGAGCGCTGCCACGCCAGCCTGCCGCACACCCGCGAGCAAGGAGGCCCTCCCCATGATCACCGCCATTATCGTCGTCGTAGTTGTCGTGGTGATCGCCGCGCTGCTCATCGGCATGTACAACAACCTCGTCCGCCTGCGCAACCGCGTGGACAACGCCTGGTCGCAGATCGACGTGCAGCTGCAGCGCCGCCTCGACCTCATCCCGAACCTGGTCGAGACCGTGAAGGGCTACGCCAAGCACGAGTCCGAGACGCTGCAAAACGTCACCGAGGCCCGCGCCGCCTGCATGCAGGCCACGACGCCGGCCGAGCGCGCGCAAAGCGCTAACCAGCTGGAAGGCACGCTGAAGACCCTCTTCGCCAACCTCGAGGCCTATCCCGACCTGAAGGCGAACCAGAACTTCCTCGACTTGCAGGCGCAGCTGCGCGACAGCGAGGACAAGGTCAGCTACATGCGCCAGTCCTACAACGACACGGTCATGAACTACAACAACGCCATCCAGACCTTCCCGGGCAGCCTCTTCGCCGGCATCTTCCACTTCGAGGCCCGCGAGCTGTTCGACGCCGAGGAAGGCGCCCAGGCCGTGCCCAAGGTGCAGTTCTAGCCCGCCCCCGCCCGCCCACTTTTTGCGAAAGGGGGCTTTCACGATGAACGCCTTCACCCGCAGTTGCGCGCGCATGCGTCCGCAGGCGCGCATGTTCGGCACCGCGCACCCGGTCGGCTCCGGCGCGCCGCAGCATGCTGCGCCCGCCGCCCAGCCCGGCCCTGCGTCCGCCGCCCGCATCGCCGCGCCCCTGCTTTTCGCCTGCCTGCTCCTGTGCGCTTGCGCAGCCTTCCTGTGCGCGCCGGCGCCCGCTCAGGCGAAAAGCTACGAGGTGGACGCCTGCACTATCGACGCGACGCTCGGCGGCGACGGCAGCCTGTCGATCGCCGAGACGCGCAATTACAGTTTCAACGGCGACTTCACCCTCGTGGGCCGCATCCTCGACGCGCCGAACGGCGGGAGCCGGCAGGTGTCCGACGTCTCCATCACCGACGCGTCCGGCACGACCACGCAGCTGCCGCGCGTGGACTTCGACGTGCAGTGGCGCACCGAGGGCGGGCCGAACACCCCCGCCTACTCGATCGACGAGGAGAACTCGACCATCTACACCTTCGCGGCTTTTAGCGACGGCCAAGCGTCCGTGACCTGGCACTACAGCTACACGAACGCGCTCGTGCGCCATTCCGACGTGGCCGAGCTGTACTGGCAGTTCGTGGGCAAGAAGGAGGAGGTCTCGCTGCAAAACGTGAACGTGGCCGTGCACCTGCCCATCCCGGCAGGCGTGCAGACGGTCGCGGGCGACAACGTGCGCGCCTGGGGCCACGGCGAGCTGGACGCGACCGTCTCGGTGGGCGACGGCAGCGTCTCGTGCATCTGCCCCAGCGTGGCGACGGGCGAATTCGCGGAACTGCGCGTCGCCTTCCCGGCGGATTGGGCGCCCGACGTGGCCGCCTCGTGCGTGAAAGACGGCGCCGCCCTGTCCTCGATCGTGGACGAGGAGACGAAGTGGGCCGACCAGGCCAACGCCGAGCGCGAGTCCCAGGGCTTTTACCGCGCCCTTATCACCGCCGTGTGCGTCGGCCTGCCCCTCGTGCTGCTGCTCGTCTCGTTTCTGCTCTTCATGCGCTACGGCCGCGAGTACCGCCCGCGCTTCCAAGACGAGTACTGGCGCGACGTGCCGGCGCCCGGCCTCGACCCCGCGGTGGTGGGCCACATCCTCAGCTGGAACAAGGAAAGCGGCACCGACGTGACCGCCCAGCTCGTGCACCTGTCGGCCACGGGCGCGGTCGCGCTCGAACGCACGATGGAGGAGACGGGCACCCTGCGCCGCAAGCAGAAGGAGACGGTGCGCGTGACGCGCCTCAAGGACGCCTCGCAGCTTTCGGGCCTGGATGCCGAGACCGTCAGGCTCGTGTTCGACTGGCTCGTCCGCTCCGATTCCTTCACCCCGCAAAGCCTCGAGAAGGCGGTGAAGAAGGACCGGGAGGCGTCCTACCACGTGATGCAGGACTGGCACGGCGCGGTGTGCGACCTGGTCAGCGACGGCGGCTACCTGGAAAACCGCAGCCAGCGCATCTCGATGGTGTGCGCGGGCATCTTCGTGCCGCTGTTCCTCTTCCTAGTGTGCGCGGCGGTCGCGTTCGAGCTGCCGCTGTGGGCGCTGGGCGTGGCCCTCGGGTGCGCGGTGGGCTGCATCCTCCTCGCGGTGAACATGAAGCGCCGCAGCCAGGAAGGCGCCGAGATCGTGGCGAAGGCCAAGGCGCTCAAGCGCTGGTTCAAGGACTTCACGAACCTGAAGGAGGCCATCCCCACCGACGCGAAGGTGTGGGGCGAGCTTCTGGCCTACGCCACCTTGTTCGGCGTGGCGCAAGAGGTGGTGGAGAAGCTGCGCGTGGCCGTGCCCGACCTGTGGCAAGACGACACCTTCATCTGCTGCTCTTACTGGGGGTTGGCCATGCCCGCCACGGGCGCCTTCGACACCACGTTCTCGAAGACCATCGACATCGCGGGCACCTCGCCGTCGAGCGGCACGGGTGCGGGCGGCGGCTTCTCCGGTGGCTTTTCCGGCGGCGGCGGTTTCGGCGGCGGCGGGGGAGGGTTTGCCCGCTGATGCCGCGTGCGGGTAAAAGTGGTGCACGGTGAAAACGACGCGCGCTGCGGCGCCCTCTTTCACCGTGCGTTCGCGCCGGCTTTTTCACCATGCGGCGGCGGCCGATTTTCACCATGCGTCGCATGCGCCGCGCAGCAGGCTAGGCTTTCGGGAACATATATGTGCGGGGAAATCCGTGAAATTGCGTGGTACCGGAGGTGGGACTTGAACCCACACGCCCGAAGGCAACGGTTTTTGAGACCGTCGCGTCTGCCATTCCGCCACTCCGGCTCGTCGCGTTGACGTGCGCCATCTATTTTCCTTTGCAAATCGGCGCAAGTCAAGACTGGTTTTGCGGGCCGGCCGCGGCTATAGTCGAAGGCGAGCTTCATCCCTTGCACCGGTTTTTCGCGATGGACCGATGTCAGCACTCAGGGATCCCTAGATTTCGGGTCGTACAGGTATCCTGCTCGAACGTGAGGAAGCTGGAAAACCCGATGCGGGCGCCCACCTTCACCAGGTGGGTTCATCCTCGCCGGGCATGGGGTGGGGCTTTCCTTTTGCCTGTTGCGCGGGTGCGCTGTGCGAAGGCGCCCTTCGCAGGCGCGCTGCGCGGGAGCGTGCGGCTGTTGCGATCCGCTGCGATTTGTCGGCCGTTGCCGCCTGTCGCCGCGCCCGCCGCCCGCGTCGCCGCCCGCCCACGCCGCCGATGCACCCGCGTCGCGCATACACGACACTCCGAGAGAAAGGCGCGCCCGCACATCCCATGAGCGCCCACATGGACACCCTCTTCACCGAAGTCGAGCAGGCCCGGCGCATGGAAAACGCGCCGCTGGCCGTGCGCATGCGCCCGCAGACCCTGGCCGAGGTCGTGGGCCAGGACGAGGCCGTTGGGCGCGGCAGCTGGCTTGCGCGCGCCATCGAGTCCGACACGCTGTCCTCGATCATCCTCTACGGGCCGGCTGGCACCGGCAAGACCTCGATCGCGCACGTCATCGCCCTGACCACGCACGCGGCCTTCGTCGAGGTCTCGGCCGTCACGGGCACGGTCGCCGACCTGCGCCGCGAGATAAAGGCCGCCGAGCAGCGCCTGGGCGCCTCGGGTATGCGCACCATCCTCTTCATCGACGAGATCCACCGCTTCTCGCGCTCGCAGCAAGACGCGCTGCTGCACGCTGTGGAAGACCGCGTCGTCGTGCTCGTGGGCGCGACCACCGAAAACCCGTTTTTCGAGGTGAACTCCGCGCTGATCAGCCGCAGCCGCATCGTCGAGCTGAAGCCCATCGGGGCCGCCGGCGTCGAGGCCATCGTGCGGCGGGCGCTCGAAGACGAGCGGGGGCTGGGCGGCGCCTACGCGATAGACGACGACGCGCTGTCCGCCATCGTCATCACCGCGGGCGGCGACGCGCGCATGGCGCTGACCACCCTGGAGCTGGCCGCGCAGCTGGCAGGCGAGGGCAAGCGCATCACGGCGCAGGACGTGGCCGACGCCGTGCCGCATCGCCAGCTGCCCTACGACAAGAAGGGCGACAACCACTACGACATCGTCTCGGCCTTCATCAAGAGCATGCGCGGCTCGGACGCGGACGCGGCGCTGTACTGGATGGCCCGGATGCTGGAAGGCGGCGAGGACCCGAAGTTCGTCGCGCGGCGCATCTTCATCCTGGCGGCCGAAGACGTCGGGCTGGCCGACCCGCGCGCCATCCAGATCGCGGCGTCGGCCTTCAAGGCCGTCGAGGTGCTGGGCATGCCCGAATGCCGCATCCCGCTGGCTGAAGCCGCCATCTACATGGCGCTCGCGCCGAAGTCGAACTCGAGTGAGGCGGCCATCGACGCGGCGCTCGCCGAGGTGCGCACGGGGCCGGCGCGCGAGGTGCCGCCGCATCTGCGCGACCGCCACCGCCCGGGCGCGGAAAACTACGGCGTCTACAAGTATCCCCACGACTACCCGGGCGCCTACGTGGAGCAGCAGTATCTGCCCGACGGGCTGGCGCGCGGCGCGTTCTACAAGCCGACGAGCCACGGATGGGAGAAGCTGCGCTTTCCCGGCGCCCACGACGAAGGGTGAAAGGGACGGCGGGGGCGCGCGGCGCGGCTTTATGCGCTGGCCATCAGCTCGTGCTCGATGGCGCTCCGCACGAACTCCGAGCGCGTCACCCCGTGTTGCTCGGAGGCCCGCCGCAGAGCCTCGACCCTCGATTTCGGCAGCCTGAAGCTGATGGTCATCATCTCGTCGACGAGCGGGTTGCCGCGGGAGACCTCGGAGCTGTCCCACATGCCGTAGTCGCCCGACTCGCAGGCTTCGGCGATGGCGTCCACCTCGTCTGCGCTCATGTTCATGGAGGCCAAAATCGCCTCGTCCCTCTTCGTCATTTCCTGCCTCCCATCAATCCGAGCTTGCGTTTTATGTCCGTCTTCGCGGGCGTCTGCGCGTGGATGATCACCCACGTGTCCATGTCTTTTTTGACGGCGACCACCTCGACTTCCCTGCCCTTGCCGTCGAAACCGACGCCGATGTAGCGGCGGGGGTCGCCTTTTTCGAGGTCGGGCATGTAGGCCACGACGGACGCCCACGCTGCCGCGGCGTCTGCTTTGGACAGCTCGGGGTGCCGCTCCTCGATGCGGTCGAGGACGATTACCTTCATCGGCGCATCTCCTTTCCGTGTTGCATCAATGTATCACACATTTGCAATATCGAAACGGTGAAAGGGACGGCGCGGTGCCGTGTGCGGCAGGGGAGGGCACGTGAAAATCTGCTATCATATCTGCGTTTAAACGATAGTCGAGCGGGTGCCGCAAGCAGGGCACTTCGGTAAAAGCGGGAGACGGGGCGAAGGATATGCCGGCTGGGAAAACGACGCATGAGGGGGGGGGCTTTCATCGCTCTGCTTTTGCAGACTGCGTATCCTCGGGTGAAAACCGTCTGGAGAGCGCGGACGCCGCCGCGTCGCGTTGCGCGTCTTCGCCCAGACGCCGCTCGCGCGTGATTGCCGCCGCCTGCGCCGTTGTGGCCGCCGCGCTTATCTTCTCCGCCGGTCCGGTGCTGGCCTACTTCCAGACGAACGGCTTCACGCAGAACCTGGTGAGCTACCAGAAGGTCGAGCCCG
>CAVAWX010000098.1:0-5747 GCA_963592385.1 Acidaminococcaceae bacterium
GAACATGGACACTCCCATCGACTACAAGAAGTGGTACACAATCGACATGGAGCCGGCCGCCTACTACGCCGAGCTGGCAAAAGCCGCTCCGCGCGACCCGCAGTCCACGGCGCGCACGCGCGACGCCGAGGGCACCATCCCCGGTCAGGCGCGCGAGAAGCTCTTCAACATCTCGGCCGAGATCAAAAACCTCTTCCACGAGTTCGGCACGCCCATGCCGCCTTTGATGGAGGGCTGCACGGTGCTCGACCTGTGCTGCGGCACCGGCCGCGACAGCTACCTGGCCGCCCAGCTCGTCGGCCCGTCCGGCAAGGTCATCGGCGTGGACCCGGACGCGGACAAGATCGCCGTGGCGGAGAAGTACTTCGACCAGGAGATAAAGCAATTCGGCTACGACACGCCCAACGTCGAGTTCCACGTGGGCGTGCCCGAGGACCTCTCCTTCGTGGCCGACGACAGCATCGACATCGTCATCTCGAACTGCACCTTCAACCTCTCGCCCGACAAGGAGGCCTACGTGAAGGAGGTCGTCCGCGTGCTCGCGCCGAACGGCGAGTGGTACTTCACCGACGTCTTCGCCGATCGCCGCATCCCCGTCGAGCTCGCCCACGACGTGGCCGGCCGCGCCGATCGCCTCGCGGGCGCCATGTTCGTCGGCGACTTCCGCCGCCTCGTCCAGGCAAACGGCCTGCGCGACCCGCGCTACCTGATGAACTGGAAGACGCCGCTAACGGAGGCCGAGCAGGCCAAATACGGCGACGTGGTCTTCGCGACCCTCACGGTCCGCATCCTGAACTCGCTGTGGTCCGAAGACGTGTGCGAGAACTACGGCGAGATCGTCACCTACGACGGCTCCCTGCCCGACTATCCCGACTTCTTCCTCTTCGAGCACAACATCAAGTTCCCCACGGGCAAGGGCTTTCCCGTCTGCGGCAACGTCACGGCCGTGGCCTCGCACAGCCGCTACGCGAAGGTCTTCAACGTCGAGGGCGGGCGCTCGGTCCACTACGGCGACACGCACAAGGCCTACGACGAGCTCGTGGTGAACGCCCCGGACTTCTCGGGCGTGCGCGACGAGGACGACCAGCCCATCCAGGCGAGCTGCTGCTAGCAGGGAAGGGGGCACGCGCATGGCCTACGATTCCTTTTCGACCTTTGCCGGGCCGAGCGGCGCGCACGAGGACACGGGGCAGACGAAAGCCGCCTCGCGCCTCGCGGCCGACGCCCCCGACAGCGTGCGCTTCATGGTGGTCAGCGGCTTTCTGGGCGCGGGCAAGACCACCACGATGATCGCGCTCGGCGAGTACATGAACGGCCACGGCCAGCACGTCGGCATCATCGCCAACGACCTGGGCGCGAACCTCGTCGACACCAACCTCACGCAGACGAGCGGCTGCACGGTCGAAGAGATCGCGAGCGGCTGCATCTGCTACCAGATGGACAACACCATCGACAAGATCCGCCGCCTGAAAGACCGCGACGCCTGCGGTTTCGTCATGTCCGACATCCCGGGCTGCGGCGTGGGCGCGCTCGACCACACCTACCACCGCCTCGACGCGGACTGCTCCGACTGGGTCGTGCTCGCCCCCTTCACCGTGGTCGTGGACCCCGAGCGCCTGCGCATGCTTTTGCCGGAGAAGGCCGACATCAACCTGCCCGAAGAGCTGGTCTACCTGATGAAGCTCCAGCTCGAGGAGGCCGACCTCGTCGTCTTGAACAAGATAGACACGATCGACGCCGCCGAGGTGGAGCGCGACGTGGCCTTCCTGAAGGAGGCCTGCCCGGACATCCCGGTGCTGGCCATCTCGGCGCTCGAGAAGACGGGCATCGCGGAGCTGGCCGAGTTCATCACCACGCACAAGAGTGCGCTGAAAAACTTCTCGGTGCGCGACGACGAGAAGTTCGCGCAGGCCGAGACGAAGCTCACCTGGTACAACCGCCGCATGTTCTTCAAGACGCTCGACGGCTCCAAGATCGACTGCAACGCGGTCATCGACGAGTTCATCGAGGGCATACGCATGGGCCTGATCGAGAAGAAGCGCAACGTGCCGCATCTGAAGACCTTCGCGAGCGCCGGCGCGGGCGACTTCAACAAGTGCTCGCTCATCGGCGTGGACTACGACATCGAGCACACGAACCTCTTCATCCGCGACCACAAGAAGATGTCCATGATCGTGAACGCGCGCGCGGTGTGCGAGTCGCGGCCGCTTGCCCGCATCGTGGACGACGCCCTCGACGCGGTGTGCGACGCGTACAATCTGGACGTGCAGGTCTTCTTCACCGAATGCTTCGGCATGGGCGACGAGGGCCGCTAGGAGGGTGAAACGGTGCGCCCGCGCGGGTGTGCGGGCTGGCCGAAAAGGGTGAAACGGCGCGACGGCAAGGAGGGCGCGGTGCCGGCTGGAGACAAGGGAAACGGCGCGACCGACCGCGAGGCCATACGCGAGGAGGTCCGCCGCTACTACGAGGAGGTCCTGCGCGACAGCGACGACCTGAGCACGGACGCCTGCGCCTGCGCGACGGCCGCGCCCCCGAAATACGTTCTCGACGCGCTGAAAAACGTCGAGCCGGAGATAGTCGAGCACTTCTACGGCTGCGGCTCGCCCATCCCGCCCGCGCTCGAGGGCGCCACGGTGCTCGACCTGGGCTGCGGCACGGGGCGCGACGTCTACATCGCCAGCCAGCTCGTGGGCGAGGGCGGCAAGGTCATCGGCATCGACATGTCCGCCTCGCAGCTCGACTTCGCGCGGCGCTTCGAGGACGCGCAGATGCGGCGCTTCGGCTACGCGAAAAGCAACGTCGAGTTCCAGCAGAGCTTCATCGAGGACATGAGCCAGATCCCCGACGAGAGCGTGGACGTGGCCATATCGAATTGCGTGGTGAACCTCTCGCCGTTCAAAGAGCAGCTCTTCTCCGAGGTCTTCCGCGTGTTGAAACCGGGCGGCGAGCTGTTCTTCTCCGACGTCTTCTGCGACCGCCGCGTGCCGGAAGGCTTCTACGACGACCCGGTGCTGCGCGGCGAGTGCCTCTCCGGCGCGCTCTACATCGAGGATTTCCGCCGCATGCTCGCCGCGTGCGGGGTGCGCGCGTTTTGCGAGGTGGCCAAAGAGGAGCTGCACATCGGGGACTTCCGCATCGCGACGAAGCTGGGGTTTGCGACCTTCTACAGCTACACGATACGCGCGGTGAAATCGGACGCCTTCGAAGACGTCGAGGAAGACTACGGCCAGACGGCCACGTAGCTGGGCACGATGCCGGAAAACCCGCGCTACTTCGACTTGAGCAGCGAGGTGCGCTGCATCAAGGGGCGCGAGGTGGCCGTGTCCGGCAACATGGCCGCGCTGCTGCAAAACAGCCGCTACGCGCCGCATTTTCGCGTGACGCCGGCCGGGGCGCATGTGGGCCGCTACGACTACGAGCGCTCGCAGCGCGCGCTTGCCCTCTCGCGCGGGAAGGCGAGCTTCACCCTGCACGACCTGGAGGAGCGCTGCGCGCAGCTCGGCATCGAGGATTTCGCCGCGCGTGTCCACGACCCCGAGCTGCTGCAAAGCGCCGCGCTGCACACCATGCAGATAAACGTCGGCTACGCCTGCAACCTGGCCTGCACGCACTGTTTCCTCGAATGCGCGCCGCACAGGCCCGAGACCATGTCCAAGGAGACGCTCGCGGCCTGCCTCGAGGCGTTTGCCGCGGGCGGCTACTCCGTCATGGACATCACCGGCGGCTCGCCCGAGATGAACCCGCACCTGGAGTGGTTCTTGGACGAGGCGTCCAAGCTGGCCGAGCAGACAATCGTGCGCAGCAACCTCGTCGTATTGGGGCAGGAGAAGTACGCGCACTTCAAGGAGGTCTACGTGCGCGACAAGGTGAAGCTCGTCGCCTCGCTGCCCTACTACGACGCCGACTACTGCGACGAGCAGCGGGGCAAGGGCGTCTTCGAGAAAATCGTCGCGCAGCTGCGCGAGCTGAACGCGCGGGGGTATGCCACCACGCCCGAGCTGCAGATAGACCTCGTCTACAACGTGGACGGGCCGTTTCTGCCGCCCGACCAGCGCGAGCTCGAGGAGTTCTACGCCTACCAGCTGAAGAAGTCCCAGGGTGTGGCCTTCAACGCGCTCTACGCCTTCAACAACTACCCGCTCGGGCGCTTCGCGGCCCAGCTCGAGCGCCAGGGCAAGATGGACTACTACCTGCAGCTGCTCTCCGACAACTACAACGCCTCGGTCGTGGCGCACATGATGTGCCGCGCGCAGGTGAACGTGGATTTCGACGGGCGGCTCTACGACTGCGAGTGCAACCACGTGCTGGGGTTGCCCATCGTGGACGCGGACGGGCGCGTGCTGACCGTGCACGACATCGCCGCGGTGCCGCTGGAGGTGCGCGAGGTGCGCGTGCATTCCGTGTGCTACAGCTGCGCGGCCGGCAGCGGCTCGAGCTGCGGGGGCTCGCTTCTGGAGAAAGTCGCCTTCCGCGAGCAGGGGTAAGCGAGCAGGGGTGAAGAGGAGCGCGCGAGCTCGCGGGCGCGACGGCCGCGCTGCGGGGCGCCCCGCGTCTGGGGAAAGCGTTTAATTGAAGACGTGAACCGCGCTACGTGGCACGTGGCGCGCAGCCGCGAGCTAGTTCGCGCTCGGGTGCCCTTCGCCAGCCATCATCTGCTTCACGTGCTCGAACTGGTCGTAGACGCCCTCCCAGTTCTCGACGGCGGCCTTCTTCGAGCCCGGCAGATTCACCACGAGCGTGCGTCCCTTCTGCATGACCACGGCGCGCGAGAGCATGGCCCGCCGCGTCTTGGTCATCGAGTAGGCGCGCATGGCCTCGGCCACGCCCGGCACCTCGCGCTCGCAGACCTTGCGCGTGGCCTCGGGGGTGACGTCGGCCAAGCTGAGGCCCGACCCGCCGCAGGTGAGCACGATGTCGGTGCCCGCCGCGCAGGCCTCCTCGATGGCGGCGGCGATCTGGTCCACGTCGTCTTTCACCACCACGTGGCTTGCGCACTCCCAGCCGTTCTCGCCGATCAGGTCTTCCAACGCGGCGCCGGCCGTGTCCTCGGCCAGGCTGCGCGTGCTCGAGCAGGTGATGATGGCAAAGCTGATGTCCATGACCTTTACTCCCTCGTCCAAAGTCCGGTGCGCCCGCCTTCCTTGCGGACGAGGCGCACGTCGCATATCTCCATGCCGCGGTCCACGGCCTTGCACATATCGTAGACGGTGAGCAGCGCGACGGCCACCCCCGTCAGGGCCTCCATCTCGATGCCCGTCTTGCCCGTGACGCCGCAGGTGAAACGCGCGTGGATGCCGACGCGCCCGTCCTCGCGCGCGCCCGCGTGCACAGGCTCGAGCTCGCAGGCGCTTTTCGTGATGTTGAGCGGGTGGCACATGGGCACGAGCGCGCTCGTCTGCTTGCAGCCCATGATGCCGGCCACGCGCGCGCAGGCCAAGACGTCGCCTTTTGCCGCCGTGCCGTCCACGATCATGGCCAGGGTGTCGGGGTGCATGAAGATCCAGCCCTCGGCGATGGCCTGGCGTTTCGTCTCGTCTTTCGCGGAGACGTCCACCATGCGCACCTCGCCGCGCTCGTCCACGTGCGTGAGGTGCCCGTCGCGCGCGCCCTCGTGCTCGGCCACGCCCGCGGCCAGCCCGCCCGGCACCGCCTTCGCCGCCTCGTCTGCCTGCGCTTGGCTCTCCTGCGCCCTGCTTGCCTGCGCCTCGTTTTCCCGCACGTCGCCCTCCTGTGCCATATCGCCTGCC
>CAVAWX010000099.1:0-5720 GCA_963592385.1 Acidaminococcaceae bacterium
GAAGTAAATTGCATAAAAAATAGATAAAGCCCCCCGCCGCGCCCCATCCCGCCGCGCAGCACACCTTCCTCCGTCATAATCCATTTTCACACGTAAACGTACTAGCTTGCGCATTTCCGCACTTTTTGAAAGCGCGATTTTGCGCATTTCCGCACTTTTTGCAAGATGCAGCCGCAATCTTGCAGAAGGGAAAGCGGCGGGGCGGGTGCAGGGCAACGCGAGGCGGGGGCGGCACACGCGGGCGCAAACACGGGCGATGCGCGCAAGTGGCGCGGTTATAATGCCGCGCAGGTTTTCACCATGCAAAGGCGCACGATGCGGCGCGGGCGAGCATGCGCCGCGCGCGTCTTCACCAAGGAAAGGACTGCTGTTCGTGGCACGCGAGACACAACGCGAGATACACACCATCACCGTGATAGGCGTCGGGCTGATAGGCGGCTCGCTTGCCGCGGCCTGCAAGGCGCTGCCCGAGCCGCCCGAGCTGCGCGGCATCGACATCGACGAGGACACGCTCGCGCGCGCGAAGGACAGCGGGGCGCTCGACGCCTACGCGCTGCCGGATACGCCGCAGGCACGCGCGTGGCTTGCGGCTGGCGGCAGCGACCTGGTCGTCGTGGCGACGCCGGCGAGTGCAGCAGGCGCGTGGTTTTCCCTCATGGACGAGGGCGGCTTCGACGGCATCATCACCGACACCGCCTCCACCAAGGCGCCCATCGTCGCGGCGGCGCGCGAGGCGCTGGGCGACATGACGCGCTACATCCCCGGGCACCCCATGGCGGGCAGCGAGGCGGGCGGCTTTTCCGCGGCCCGCGCCGACCTCTTCCAGGGCGCCTACTGGATCTTGTGCCCCGACGACGAGACGCGCCCCGAGGCCTTCCTCGCGCTGCACTCGCTGTTCGCCGAGCTGGGCGCGCGCATCATCTCCGTCGACCGCGACGAGCACGACTCGGCCGTGGCCATCGTCAGCCACGTGCCGCACATGGTGGCCTCCGCGCTGGTCGAGCTGGCAGGCGCGCACGCGGGCAAGCGCCGCGAGCTGCTGCGCCTGGCGGCGGGCGGCTTCAAGGACACGACGCGCATCGCCGCCGGCTCTCCTGCGCTGTGGTGCGGCATCGCCATGGACAACCGCGAGGCGCTCGCGGACGGCCTGCACGAGCTGGGCGCGATACTGGGCCGCTTCGAGGAGTGCGTGCGCGACGCCGACGAGGAGGGCCTGACGAAGCTGCTGGCCGAGAGCGCCGACCTGCGCCGCAGCCTGCCCGCGCAGTGGGTGCCGATGTCGGCGAAGCTCACGCAGGTGCGCATCCCCATGGGCAACCGCCCGGGCGTCGTGGCCGAGGTCTGCGGCATCGCGGGGCACGCGGGCTGCAACATCCAATCCATCGAGATCGACCACATCAACGAGGCCACCGCCGTGCTCGAGCTGATACTGACCGACGAGGGCGACATGGGCGGCCTGGGCGGCAAGCTCATCGAGGCGGGCTACGACTTCTCCATACGCTCGCTGGAAGGCGGTGAGTAGCATGGCGCTGCGGGGACGTCTGCGCTGCCCGTCGGACAAGTCCATCAGCCACCGCGCGCTGATGTTCGCGGCGCTTGCCGAGGGCAGCTCGCGGCTGGGCGGCGTGCTGCCGAGCGCCGACGTGCGCTCGACGGCCAAGGCGGTGCAGCGCATCGGCGCGAAGCTGCGGACCGAGATGGTGGACGGCGAGCCGTGGCTGGTCGTCGAGGGCATCGGGGGCGCGGTGAACGGGGGCGGCGCGAGCGGTCCTGCGGGCGCGGGCGCTGCGAGCGGCGCGGGCGCTGCGGGTGAAGCCGGCGGCGCTGCGGGTGAAGCCGGCGGCGCTGGTGCAGCAGGCGCGGCGGCCCGCGGCCCCGTGCACATCGACTGCGGCAACTCCGGCACGACGGCGCGTCTGATGATGGGCATATGCGCAGGGCTCGGGGTGCAGGCGCGTTTCAGCGGCGACGCCTCGCTGCAGACCCGCCCCATGCGCCGCGTGGCCGACCCGCTCGCGCAGATGGGCGCGGACTTCCACTTCACCGAACGCGACGGCTGCCTGCCCGCGGAGCTGCGCGGCGGCACGCGGCTGTCCGCCATCTCCTACACCAGCCCCAAGGCAAGCGCGCAGGTGAAAAGCGCCGTGCTTTTGGCCGGCCTTTTCGCCGAGGGCACGACGACGGTCGTCGAGCCGGCGAAAAGCCGCGACCACACCGAGCGCATGCTGGGGGCCTTCGGCGCAGACGTGCAGGTGAAGGGGCTGTCCGCGAGCGTCACGGGCGGCGCGCGGCTGCGGGCGCACGACCTGCGCGTGCCGGCCGACCCGTCCTCTGCGGCCTTTCCCGCCGTGGCGGCCGCCTGCGTGAAAAACTCCGACATCGTGCTGGCCGACGTGCTGCTGAACCCCACGCGCACGGGCGCCTTCGAGCTGATGCGCCGCATGGGCTGCGACCTCTACTACGAGCACGAGCGCCAGCGCGACGGCGAGCTGGTGGGCGACGTGCACGTGCGCTATTCCAAAGACGTCGTCGGCGTCGAGGTGGCGCCCGAGGAGATCCCGAGCCTGATCGACGAAATCCCCGTGCTGTCGGTGCTGGCCTGCCGTGCGGACGGCGAGACGGTGTTTCGCGGCTGCGGCGAGCTGCGGGTGAAGGAAAGCGACCGCCTGGCCGCCATCGTCGAGGCGGCAGCCGAGCTGGGGGCGCAGGCCTTCGTGGACGGCGACGACCTGCACATCGTCGGCTGCGGCGGCGCGACGGCAAAGCGCGGCAGCCGGGCGGGGCGGCGCGACAACGCGGCTCCGCTTGCCCTGCCCACGCGCCACGACCACCGCCTTGCCATGACGTGGATGGTGGCCGGGCGCATCTTCGAGCGCGGAGCGCAGCTCGACGACGCGGACTGCGTGCGCATATCCTGGCCCGGGTTTTTCACCGACATGGGCTCGCTGGAGCACGCCTGAGAGCGTGCGCAGGGTGAAGGTGGCGGGCGGCGGCGCGAAGCTGAGCAGCGTCACCAACCCTGAGGCAGCGCGGCGGCGCAGCGCACCGCACGCCCGAAGCGGCGCGGCGGCACGTCGCGCGGCACGGCAGAAAACCGCGCGTGCCGGGCGCGCATTTGTGCGAGGATAAGGGGCACGAGAGAAAGCTTCACCAACGCAAGACGAAGGCCGCGCACCGAACACGCGCGGCGCCGAGGAGGACACGAGATGATCATCGCCATCGACGGGCCGGCCGGCTCGGGCAAATCCACCGTCGCCAAGCAGGTGGCCTGCGAGCTGGGCTTTCACTACCTCGACACGGGGGCGATGTATCGCAGCGTGGCAGCGGCGGCGCTGGCGGCGGACGTGGACGTGCATGACGAGGCTGCGGTAGCGCGCATCGCCCGCGAGCAGGCCATCGCGTTTGCCCACGAGCCGGGCTCGCCCATGCCGACGGGCGTCTCCATCGCGGGCCGCGACGTCACCCGCGAGATACGCACCGCGCCCATCGACGCGGTGGTGAGCGTCGTGTCGGCGCATCCGGCCGTGCGCGAGGCGCTCGTGGCCCAGCAACGCGCCATCGCGGCAGGCGACGACATCGTGATGGAGGGCCGCGACATCGGCACGGTGGTTTTCCCCGACGCGCAGCTGAAGGTGTTTCTGACGGCGGATGCCGCCTGCCGGGCGAAGCGGCGCGCGCTCCAAAACGCGCAGCGCGGCGCGGGCGAGACGGACGCCGACGTGCTGTGCGCCCAAATCAAGGAGCGCGACCTGCAGGATTCCACGCGCGAAGTGGCGCCTCTGCGCCCGGCGGCCGACGCGCGCGAGCTCGACACCACGGATCTGTCCATCGACGAGGTGGTGGCAAGAATCGCCGCCTGGGCACGCGAAGTGCGCGGCGCGGGCGAGGCGGGCGCGACGAACGAGCCAGGTGAAACGGGCGAGCGCTCCTAAAGGCGGCACGCACGCACGGGGCACATCACGACGAGGCGAAGGACAGCGCGGCGCATGGCCATCTGGAGACAACGCGAGCATTTCTACGACAACCCCTGCTTTTGGGGCAAGAGCGGCCCGCGCAACTGGTTCGTCTACGTGGCCGCGTATTTCCTGCGCCCCCTGTGCAAGCTGCTCTTCCGCTACAAGCTCGTGGGCGCCGACAAGCTGCCCGCCCTCGGCCAGCCGGCCGTCTACGCCGCCAACCACGTGAGCTACGCCGACCCGCTTTTCCTGTGGGTCGCGCTCTACGCGCACGGCGGGGCGCGCTTCCTCGCCCGCAGCTCGCTGTTTCGCCCCGTCGCCGGCGGCGCCCTCGCACGCGCCGGCGCCATCCCCATCGACCCGGATTCCGCCGACCGCACGGCGCTGAAGCGGGCGGCCGCGGCGCTGAAGCGCGGCGAGAAAGTCGGGGTCTTCCCCGAGGGCACGCGCATGAACCGCCCCGAGAAGGAATACCGTCCGCACGCCGGCGTGGTGCTCGTGGCGAACATGGGCAAGGCGCCCATCGTGCCCATCGGATGCAGCGGCACGGAGCTGATCAAGCCGCCGGGGCAGCGCCTGTTCCGCTTCCCGCGCGTGTGCTGCAAGGTGGGCGAGCCCATCGACCCGAAAGACGAGAAGTACGCCGCGCTGTCCAAGAAGGAGCGCACGCAGCGCGTGCTTGACGACGTGATGGCCGAGGTGTTCAAGCTGCGCGACGAGGCGGCCAAGGAGGTTGGACGGTGAAGCTGGAGCTGCACGTGGCCGACAACGCGGGCGCCTGCTACGGGGTGAAGCGGGCGATCGAGATGGCGCACGAGGCCGCCGCGGCGGCGCACGAGGCTGCGGGAGCCGAAGAGGCGGCGCACGGCGACGCGGCGGCGCTGCCCGTGCACACCCTGGGCCCCCTCATCCACAACCCGCGCGTGGTGGACGCGCTGGCACGCGGCGGCGTCGAGGTGGCCGCGACCATCGACGAGGCGCACGGCGGCACCCTCGTCCTGCGCAGCCACGGCACGGCGCCCGCGCTCGTCGCAGAGGCGCATGCGCGGGGCTTTCACGTCGTGGACGCCACCTGCCCCTACGTGAGCAAGGTGCAAGAGCAGGCGCGGCGCCTCGCGCAGGAAGGCTACGCCGTGCTGATCGTGGGCGAACCCGGGCATGCGGAAGTCGAGAGCATACGCGCGTGGGGCGGCGATGCCGTGTGCGCGGTGTGCGACACCCCCGACGCGCTGCCCGACGTGCTGCCGGCAAAGCTCGGCGTCGTCATCCAGACCACCCAAAGCGCCGCGCGCGTCGAGGCGGTGCTGGCCGCGGTGCGCGGGCGCGTGGAGGAACTGCGCGTGGAGAAGACCATATGCAGCGCCACCGAGAAACGCCAGGAGGCGGCGGCGGAGCTCGCGCGCAAGAGCGACGTGATGGTCGTCGTGGGCGGGCACAACTCCGCGAACACACGGCGCCTGGCCGAGACGAGCGCGAAGGGCTGCGCCCGGGTTCACCATATAGAGGGGGCGGCGGAGATAGAGGCCGCGTGGTTTCGCGACGGCGATGCGGTCGGCGTGACGGCCGGCGCGTCGACGCCGCAGGAGCAGATCGACGAGGTGCTCGAGCGCCTGCGCAGCTTGTAGGGCGGGGCGCAAATGCTACAATGCGTGGCCGTGCCCTCGTAGCTCAGGGGATAGAGCATCGGTTTCCTAAACCGAGTGTCGGCGGTTCGATTCCGTCCGGGGGCACCAGTTCTCCCCCTTCACCCCGCGCATCTTCACC
>CAVAWX010000100.1:0-5630 GCA_963592385.1 Acidaminococcaceae bacterium
GGCCTGCGGCTCGGGTAAAGGCGATGCCGCGCTGCATGGAGCGGGTACGCGCGGTGCGCGAGTTCCGTCTGTCCTCGAAACGCAAGCAGACGCGGGACGCGGCGGAGCGCCCGGCGCATTTTGGGACGGAGATTATCGCCGAGAGTAATTCCATCGCTGTGCCTGAAGTGTCTTCAGAGCGTCGCCTCTATATCCCCATGGGCTTTCTCGAACCGGAGATTTTCTGCAGCAACAAGTTGCGGCTTGTCCCGAACGGGCTGCTTTACCACTACGGAGTGCTTCAATCCCAGTTCCACAATGCCTGGATGCGCATGGTTAGCGGCCGCCTTGAAATGCGTTACCAATATGCCGCCAGCATGGCCTACAACTGCTTTGTCTGGCCGGGCGTCACGCCCGAGACGCTCGACGTGCCGGTGGAGGACTGCGTGGACGCCGAGGCCCGCGCGCGTGTGGAAGCGTGCGCCCGGGAGGTGCTCGACGCCCGCGCTTTCTACGAGGACCAGGCCCGTGCGGCCGGCGAGAAATGCTGCCTGGCCAACATGTACGACCCCGACAACGACTTTCTCTATCCGCGCCTCGCGTCCGCCCATCGCGCCCTCGACGCGGCTGTCGAGGCGGCCTACGGCGTGGCCTTCGGTGGCGACGAGGAGAAAATCGTCGCCCACCTCTTCGCCGCCTACGCCGCGCTGGCCGTCTGAGCACATCGCCCTTTTCACCATGGGCGCCAGGCGTGCGCTCCTGTCGTGTACCATGGGCGGCGAGAAGGCGGCCAAAAGGCTGCGACGGCGGCAGGACGCGGGCAGACGCGGACGGCGCGGGTTTCACGGATGGGGAGGGGCGTGACATGGACGGCAAAAGCGATGCGGCCAAAAACGATTCCCGAGCGCTGACGGCGCAGGGCCTGGGCTGCGAGAGCTGCAACGTGGCGGCCTGCGAGCACGCGGAGCGCACGGCGCCTACTTTCTGCCCCCAGCCGGACATCTCCGCCGAGATGCGCGCGCGCGTCTTGCGCCTCTACGACGAGCCCGCCAACCACCAGATCATGGAGGCGGCCGCGCGGGTGAGCGCGGGGACGGCGAACTCGACGCGGGTGCAGGACACGATCAAGTTCGCCACGTACATGGGCGCCTCGCGCATCGGCATCGCCACCTGCACCGCCATGCTGCAAGAGACCGCCGTCCTGGCCCGGCTTTTGCGCCGCGCCGGTTTCGAGGTGAAGGCGCTCGGCTGCAAAATCCAGGAAAACCGCGCCGCCGACCTGGGGGTGGACGCCTCGTGCGGCATCGGCGAGAGCGTCGTCTGCAACCCGATCATGCAGGCGCTGCTCTTGAACGAGGCGAAATGCGACCTGAACATCCTCATGGGGATATGCGTGGGCCACGACGCGCTTTTCGCGAAGTACTCGGACGCGCCCGCCGTCACCCTCGTGGCCAAGGACTTCCTCGCGGCGAACAACCCCTGCGCCGTGCTCTACACCGCCGATTCGGTCTACAAGGGCAAGCTCGACGCGACCGTCGACGCGCTGTCCGGCGGCACGGACGCGCCCTGAGCTTCGCAGCGCGTCAATCGTAAAAGACGGCGAGACCCGGTGAAACCGGGCCGGTGCGGATATCGACGAGCTGCCCACCATCACGACATACCCTGGCCCTTCGCAGTTGTTCGCCGAAAAAGATTTCGGTGCATCTGCAATTGTAACGTTTTACTGTTATAATTGCAGCATGAAAGCGCTAGATGCTCTGAACATAGTCAACAAAATCAGCTCCTCGCAAAAAGGACTGTTCACCTCTGCGCAGGCCACCTCCCTGGGAGTCGACAGGATGTCGCTTTCTCGTCTCGCCGCGCATGGGCACATCGAATCTGTCGTGCGCGGCGTATTCAGAGCCGCAGGGGCGCCGTCGCCTCGCGAGGAAGACGTCTACGCCGAGTGGCTTGCCACTGCGGCTTGGCTGCATAGTTTGGGGGAACTCAAGCCGGAGCCCATCACGTTTTCCTGCCCGAAAAGAAAGCAGTCGAGGAAGGCCTCTCTCCGCTTTCTCAAGCGCGAGCTTTCCGATGAGGACGTATGCATGGTTGCGGGAATTCCCACGACGACGCCGAAGCGCACGGTTCTCGATTTGATTGATTATGGCGAGGACCTGAGCCTCGTGGCTTCCGTCCTTCGTGATGCGGAGCTTGCCGACCCGGACATGGATATCAAGGACGAAGTCGATTCGCGCACGATGAAATGCGGGTTTGGCGAAGACTTCGGCCTTTACGCGTTTCTACGGAAGGAGTGAGCTATGGAGCATGCGTACGCCTCGCCGGACGCCTTCGACCGTGCGCTTAAGAAAGCGGTGAAGCAATCCGGCTCAGATGCAGGTGCGGGGTATCGTCAGGCACTTCGCGACAGATTTCTCTGCCGCGTCTTCTCGGGCGGAAACGAGACGTTTGTCCTCAAGGGCGGAAGCGGCCTTCTTGCTCGTATCCCCGACGTGCGAACGACAAAGGACATCGATTTTGCGATGCGCAAAAAGGGGTCGGCCGCCGACGCCCTTGCCGAGATGGAAAGGATGGCCGCCGTCGATCTCGGCGACTGGTGCAGATTCGTCTTGACCAAACATGAGGAGGCCATGGACGAGAATGGATACTCCAGGCTCCTGAGGCTGAGATTTGCCACCTTCGTGGGCGTGGAGGAGAAAGACCCCGTGCTCATCGACCTTTCGCTCGACTGCACCACCACGCTGCCTCCGGAACGGGTGACACCTGCAAACAGGATTAAAATCGTCGGCATCGACGAGTGCGATTACCTGATGTACCCCCTGGCAGATCAGCTAGCCGACAAACCGGCGCGACCGGCTGCGCAGGCCCCTTTCGCCTAGAAGCGGAAGTAGATGAAGGGGTTGAAGGAGCCGGAGACCACGGCGGCGACCGAGCCGACGAGCAGCGCCACGAGCGCGAGGTCGGCCAGCAGCGCGACTGTCCGGAGCACGCGCTTTCTGCCGGCCGGCCCGGCGAGGGCGTCCGGGTCGAAGGCGCATAGCGCGTCCGTGGACAGCAGCTTCGGGTTCGGCAGGTCGCGTTCCATGAACTCCTTTACCGTGCAGGTCCGCCCCTCGCACCAGGCGGCCAGACGCGCGCGCACATAGGGCACGACCGGCATGGACGCGACGGCGCACGCCGCGAACACCGGCAGGTACTCCCATGCCGTCAGCTCCCACAGCGTCGAGCTGCCCGTCGCGCCCCAGGCGCCGCACAAAGCCGCCAGCCAGCCGCCGAGGCCGCCAAGGTCTTCGACCCAGAAGACCAGCCAGCCGAACAAGATGCAGACGATGCCGTAGACGTGCTGCAGCACCCCGGGTAGCTTCTCGACGAGGCGCCCCAGAAACAGCCGCTCGGCCACGAGCAGCACGCCCCAGTACACGCCCCACAAGACGAAGTTCCACGCCGCGCCGTGCCACACGCCGGTGAGCGTCCACACGACCGCCATGTTCATCACCCAGCGCCCCGTCTTCACCCGCGAGCCGCCCAGCGGGATGTAGACGTAGTCGCGGAAAAACGTGGACAGCGAGATATGCCAGCGTCGCCAAAATCCCTGCGCGCTTCTCGCGGTATAGGGGTAGTTGAAATTGCGCAGGTAGTCGAAGCCGAGCATCTTGCCCAGCCCTATGGCCATGTCGGAGTAGCCCGCGAAGTCGAAGTAGATCTGGAAGGCGTAGGCAATGAGGCCGGCCCATGCGCCCACGGCGCCCATCTGCGGCCCGCCCAGCTCCAGCATCTTGTCGGCGAGGATGGCCATGGTGTTGGCTAGCAGCACCTTTTTCGCCAGGCCGACGATGAAGATGCGCATGCCCTGGCTGAATTTCGCGAGGCTTTCCTTGCGGTACGCGATTTGGTCGGCGATGGTCGAGTAGCGCACGATGGGGCCGGCGATCAGCTGGGGAAACATCGCGATGTACATGCCGAGCAGCAGGGGGTTTGCCTGCACGGGCACTTCGCGGCGGTAGACGTCTGCCACGTACGAGAGCGCCTGCAGGGTGAAAAACGAGATGCCGACGGGCAGGGGCAGGTCCAGGTCGGGCACGAGCGCGGTGCCGGCCACGGCGTTGACGTTTTGCGCGAGAAAGCCCTCGTACTTGAAGAAGCACAAGATGGCGAGGTTTACGGCAATGCAGACGACGAACAGCGCAGTGCGGGCGCGCGCGCCGGCCACGCGTTCCACCCCGAGGGCAAGCGCCCAGTTCAGCGCTATGGAACACAGCATCAGGAGTATGTAGACCGGCTCGCCCCATGCGTAGAAGACAAGCGAGGCGCACAGAAGCCAGATGTTTTTGGCCGCACGCCACGGCAGCGCGAAGTAGACGGCGAGGAAGACCGGCAAGAAGAGCAGCAGAAACGTCGAAGAGGAAAAGACCATCGCGCGCAGCCCCCTAGAGGAAATCCGGGGAGTTTTGCAGCATGGTGCGCACGCTGCTGTGGGGCTCGAAGAGGAAGATGACGGTGTCGACGTCGTACTCGTCGATGTAGGACTCGATGGGCGTGTCCACTGTCTTGTTCACCGGGTCGAGGCGCACCGTCGTGGCGAAGTTTTGCGCGATATAGGGTTCCAGGCAGGTGGCATACGAGCGCCCCACGAGCAGGCAGCTGCCCGTCGCGGTCGCGTCCGAATTGTGCCAGACGACCTCGTCCACGACCCCGCCGTAGTATTTCGTGTAGGCCTCGAAGGCCATGTCCGAGCTGGCGTCCGCGCTGCTTGTGTTGCTTGCGGCACCGGTGCTTCCAGCGTTGCCCGCATTGTCCGCGCCGCCGTCTCGTTCACCCTGCTCCAAGGCGTCCAGATACGATGCGCGTCGCCCGCGCTGCGTCTCCTTCCCGTCGATGGTGCAGCTGAGCGTGGGAAAGCGCGTCGTGCGGTCGTAGAGCGTGTCGCTGTAGTCCAGGCACAGCCCCGAGCGGGCGTTCGCGCCCTGCCAGCTCTCGACCATGCAGGCCTCCTCGCCCGGTTGCGCCTGCGCAAGGCCGGTCGCCTGCGCCATCCGCGCGTAGCTTTCCAGCGCACGGTCGATGTGCCAGTGCGGGTCCGTCGCGTTCCACGCGTCGTAGAGCTCGTCTTCGGACGCGATGGCATCCGAGACTACGCGCACGTCGGCCGAGAGCTGCTCCTCTATGTGTGCGCGCGCCCAGTCCTCGTCGAGGGCGTTCGTGACGAGGGGCGAGGTGGGGTTGCAAGTGCTCGCGTTCGGGGTGATGAGGTCGTCGTAGACGAAGGCCACGTCGGGGTGGTCGGCCGCCAGCGCGTTTATCTTGGCGCAGAGCTCCTCGGCGGCCTGCGCGTCGTCGTCTGTGGCCTCGGGCAGGGTGGACAGCACTGCCTCGTGGCCGGGCACCTTCACCTTGCCGCTGCCGAAGAAGGCGGGGTAGCACTCGAAGTCGAAGAGCAGGTTCGCCGACTCGATGGACAGGCGCTGCGCGGACGCGTTGGCCAAAAGGAGCGTGTCGCGTGCGGGCACGTGCTGCGCCGCCCAAGTCTCCATGTCGCCTTGGAGCTCGCCCGCGAGGAAGGTTTGGGCGTCGAGTGCGGGAAAGGCGGTGTAGGTCTTGTTCTCGAGCTCGCTTTTCTCGTAAGCGGGGCTGTCGGTTCCGCTTGCGGCGGC
>CAVAWX010000101.1:0-5574 GCA_963592385.1 Acidaminococcaceae bacterium
GCGCACAACGCGAACGCCGCGCACGCGAGGGCGGCGCCGGCACACGCGAACACGCCCTTCTTCTTCGTGAAATTCTTCATGCGAATTGTCCTTTTTCCTCGTGATAGCAAAGGGGGAGCCGCACGAAGTGCAGCTTCCCCTTCACATGCCGGCATCGTCAGCACATGTGCCCGGCGGAGCATCGATCGCGCCCCGCCGAGCTGCGCACGTGCTATTTCGACGCCGCCTCGAGCTTCTTTTCCACGCTCTGCGAGACCGCCTGCGTGCCGCCGAAGATGTAGCAGTTCGGCACGAGCGCCTCCTTGTGCGCCTTCACGACCTTGTCGATGTTGTTCGAGTTGCCGTCGTCGGCCAGGATCAGGACCGAGTTGTTCTTGCCGCACAGCGCCGCACCGGCCAGCGCATCACAGTAGTTGCGCCCGGTGGCCACGCCCATGTGGGTGGCCGTCATGCCCTGCGCCAGGCAGAAGTCGGCGATTTTCTTGCAGGTGCCGTAGGACGTGTTGCCCGCGAGGCGCACCGGCTTTACAACCTGGGCGTCCACGGATTTCGCCACGGCAGCCTCGCCGCCCACGATGATGGTGCGGGTGAACCCGCCAGCCTTCAGCCTGGAGGCGACGCTGGAGGAAATCGCATTGCCCTTGCCCTTGTCGGCCTTGGTGCCCGCGAGGAAGATCGGCGCCTTCTTCGCGTAGGCGTACGGCGCGATGGACAGCGCGTCTTGGTAGGAAGACACCGTGGCCACGATGGCATCGCTGCCCCAGGTGCCCACCTTCTTGCCGTACTCGTAGACCTTGTTCGCGGTGCCCACGGCCGTGTTGCCGGCCACGCGGTCCACCTCGAGGCCCATGGCCTTGACCTGCTTTTCCACGTTCTCGGAGACGGCGGAAGTGCCGCCCACGATGAGGATCTTCTTCACGCCCTTGTCGGAGAGGAGCGTGCGCGCCTGCTTGGACAGCGACTTCGGATCGGTCGTGATCACAGGCGCCTCCAGCAGGCCCGCCACGCCGGCAGCCGCCAGCGCGTCGTAGAAGCCATTGTTCGTGGCAAGGACCGCCCACTCGCTGCTCTCCCAGCCCGCGTCAACGACGGCCTTCATGGTGCCCAGCGCGTCGTTGCCCGCGAGGCGCTTCCACAGCTGGCTGTCCAGGATGGTGAACTGGACCTCCTTCGTGCCGGTGTAGTCGCCCTTGCCCGTGATGGTAATGGTCGCGGTGCCGGGCTCGACGTTGTCCGCGTAGGACAGCTCGTAATCCGTGTCCTTCACCAGCGTCGCGCCGTCGAGCGTGACGGTCGGCTCGGGGCAGATCGCCTTGCCCGTCGCGGTCTGGTCGGCGATCGGCTCGACCACGGCGTCGGCGATATCGACCAGCGAGAGGTCGTCGCCGGTGACCGTGACGACGCACGTGGCAGAGGTCGGGTGCTTCGGGTCGTAGGAGTTCGTCACCTGCACGGCCACCTCGTAGGTGCCGGGCTTCATGAAGCGGACCTGCTGGTCCTTGCGCGTCGCGTCCGCGATCGCCTCGCCGTCGAGCGTCCACGCATAGCTCAGGTCGCCGTTTTCAGTCTCGGCGCCCGACTTCAGGGTCAGCGGCAGGCCGCTCGTCGCGTCCATCGTGGCCGGCAGCGTCGTCGTCACGTCGATCGGGAAGAAATGCTCGGCGTCGAAGTTGGCCGCGGTGCTCGAGCTCTTGTAGCCGTAGGCGTCGATCTCGAGCGAGTCGTAGGTGTAGCCGTAGGTGAAGGCGTTCTCGCCCAGCTCCCACTCGCCTTGGTTCAAGAAGATGACCTTGCCGCCGTCGGCGCCCTTCAGGCCGAGGCAGTTCCAGAAGGCCAGGCTGCCCACGCTCGTCACGCAGTCGGGGATGACGATCTCGGTGATGAGCGCGTCGTTTTGGAACATGCCCGGCGCGATCTCGGCCAGCTGGCAGCCGTCTTCGAAGGTGACGCGTGCCAGCTGCGGGCAGGTGCCGAAGGCCGCGTTGCCGGCCTCGAGGACCGAGTTGGGGATCTCGACGTGCTCCAGGGCGCCTGCCTGCGCGAAGCAGCCCGTGCCGATGCTTTCCAGCGCGCCGCCCTCGGCGAAGTTCAGCTCGGCCAGCTCGTCGATGCTGTAGAAGGCGTGGTCGCCCAGCGTCGTCAGGCTCTTGGGAAGATCGACCTTGGCCAGCTTGGTGTTCTCGAAGGCCTTCTGGCCGACGGAGAGAAGCCCCTCGGGCAGCGCCACCTCGGTCAGGGGCACGCGGTCGAAGGCGTACTCGCCGATGCTCGTGACCGTCGCGGGGATGTCCACGCTCGTCAGCGCCTCGCAGCCGTAGTAGAAGCCGTCGGGAATCTCGGTGATGGCGCTGGGCAGGTTCGTGTCGGCGAGCTTGTAGCAGCAGTCGAACACATAGGTGCCCAGCGTCGTCGCGGCCTCGGGCAGCTTGACCGTCTCGAGGTCTTTCGCGTAGCGGAACGCCGCCCACCCGATCTCGGCGACGCTCTCGGGCAGCACGACCGTCTTCACCCCGTGTTCGTTCACGCGCGTGGAGTTCGGGTCGCAGCGGAAGGCCTCTTCCTCGATCTTCGTCACGCCGTCAGCCACGGTGTAGCTGTCGGCGTCGCGGCCCATCGGGTAGGTGTGCAGGGTCTTCATGTCGGCGGTGTAGAGCACGCCGTCCACGGAGCTGTAGGCCGCGCAGCCGTCGGCCACGACGACGTCTTGCACGACGGCGGACATGAAGGCGCCGGCCGAGATGTTCTTCACGCTCTTGGGCAGGTTCACCGTCTGGAGCGCCGAGCCCGCGATGGCGAAGTGCCCGATGCTCTCCAGACCCTCGCCCTGGATCAGCAGGTTGGCCAGCTTGCGGTTGCCCTGGAAGGCGGCGTCGCCGATGCTCTTCACCGTCGAGGGGATGATGATGTCGGTGATGCTCAGAGTGGGCATGCCGTTGGTGGACGACATCGCGCCGCCACCGATGGCCACGACCTTGCCGCTTGCCACGGTCTCCTTCGTGCCGTCCTTCAGCTCGATCTCGTAGCCGTCAAGCGTCGAGGGGATCTCGATGGTGGTGCCGGAGCCGCCCTTGTAGCTCGTGATCGTGTACTCGCCGTCGCCCGTCTTCTCGTAGACGTAGTTGGCGGGGTCGCACGCGCCGTAGACCTTGATGTTGTAGTTCTTCTTGGTCACCCAGCCGGACGCCTCCCACTCCGAGGCGTAGTTCACGGGGTAGCGCAGCAGCTGCTTCGTGGCCGTGTACATGCTGGAATCGGTGAACTCGGTCTTGTAGTCGCTCTTGTTGGTGCCCGTCACCTCCGCGGGAGGCGCACCCAAAAACGTGACCTCGCAGGCGAGCTTCTGGAAGGCCTTCGGGGTGATGCCCGTGATGTTGGCGGGGATGGTGATGGACGTGTAGCCGGCGCAGTTCGTGAACGCGCCCCAGCCGACGAGGTCGACGTTGCTGCCGGAGCTTGCGCAGTAGCGCGTGGGCAGCACGAGGGCGCCGTCCTTGACCGTGTACCCCTTCACCGTCCAGGTCTTCGTGGCCGGCTTGTACTCCATGGTCCAGGCGGGGTCGTAGGTGTTGGCCGCCTTGAAGCTCTTCCACGCGCAGGTCTTCCAGCTGGCCGTCTCGGTGTTCGGGTACCAGATGGAGGCCTTCGAGGTGTCGCCCACGCCGTTTGCCGCGGCGGGCATGGCGCCGCCGAAGCGCACGAGGCCGGACAGCCCGTCGAGCGCGCAGTAGTCGATCTGCGTGATGCTGGCGGGGATGTCGAGCAGGCCGACGGTCACAGGGCCGTCCGCGCCGTAGATGGCCCACTCGCCCAGCCCGCTGATGGCCACGCCGTCGATGGAGGCCGGGATGGAGAGCAGCGCCTGGTCGTCGACCGTGCCGCGATAGCCGCATTTCTCGTCGGCCGAGACGATGAGGCCGGTCTTGGTCGGGGCGCTCTTGTCGCCGGACAGCTCGAGGCGGTAGGTCCACAGCTGCTCGGGGGTCTTGTTGTAGCCGTCCGTCGCGGCGATCTCGGTGTAGGTCGGCGTGGTGCCGAAGGACTTGGCGAAGGAGCGCTTCGTGTAGTCGCCGAAGTAGTAGACCGACGCGCCGCTCGGCAGCGCGATGGTCGAGCCGGAGGTCGGGGTGGGCGCGTTGCCCAGGAACTTGAACTTCTTGGCAGTCATGTTCGCGAAGGCGTCGGCGTCGATGGAGGCGATGGTGTCGGGGATGACGACCCTGGCCGACCATGCGGTGGACATCTTCACGCCGTCGAGGGCGCCGGATGCGATCGAGGCGACCTCGATGCCGGCGAGCTTGCCCGGGACCACAAGGGCCGACAGGCTCGTCTTGGTGCCCGTGTAGCCCGTGATGCGCGCCTTGCCGTCGGCGTCGAGCTTGTACTTCCAGTCGCCGAAGGACAGCTCGTCGACCACCTTGAAGGAGATCGAGGACGTGCCCTCGTAGTTGTCGCCTGCGCCGGTGAAGACCACCTTGTACTCGCCGACGGCGTTCACCTCGTCAAAGGAGGCGAGCGCCGTGCCGTCGGCCTTCTCGTAGGAGACGGTGTAGTCGCTGCCCTCCACGAGGGTGTAGGCGCCGTCTTTCACCATGATGTCGGGCTTTGCGATGGCCGTGATGTACATGTCGTCGATGGCCGCGGGCGTGTAGTCGAGGCTCGCGACGTCCTTCTTGGCAGCCGCCGCCACCTTCACCGTAGCGGAAGCGGCCTTGCCGATGGCGTTGGTCGCCGTGATCGTGGCCGTGGCGCCTGCCGCAGCACCTGCGACCATGGTGACCTGCCCCGTGCTCGCGTCCACCGTGGCGACGCTCGTGTCGCTGCTCGTCCACGCGACCTTCGTATGGGCGGCGATGAAACTGGCCGCGCTGGCCACGGGCTGGTTGGTGGCCGTCAGGGTGAAAACGCGGCCGGCGGGCGCCTCAATGGTCTTGCCCGTCTGGTCGGCGCCGTCTGCGTCGGCCAAGGTCAGCGAGGTCGGCGCGACAAAGGTCTCGTAGTAGAAGATGCACTCGACGCTGTTCACCCAATCGTTGAACGAGTAGAAGTTCGTGTCGTCCATGATGTAGGCGCTCTGGCAATACAAAACGCCTTCCATGAGGCACTGGTCGCCGCCCCACATCTGGAAGTAGGTATCGGACTCGGCTTCGGGCGCCGCGCCGAGGAAGTAGTAGTCGCCTTCCATTGCAAAGGGGATGCCCTCGAGCTTCACGACCGTCGCCGGGATGGTGAGCGACTTCTTGCCGCAGATCTGCCCCGCCGACACGTCGTTGATATCGCCGATGGTCGTGACCGTGTAGGCGGTGCCGGCCACTTCGATTTTCTCGGGGATGATGAGGTCGTCGGGGCGCGAGGAGTAGTTCGCGTAATCGATGACGGCCGCCGTATGCGCGGACGTGTCGATGCGGTACTTCAAATCTCCGACGGTCACTTCCTGCGTCGCGCGCAGGGTGTAGCTGCTGCTGCCTTGCGCAGACGCCTGAGCCGTGGCGGCGATGGCCGCCGTGGGCACCGAGAGAAACGCGAGCGAGCCTGCCACAAGGCAGCTGACCACGCGTCCCGCAGTACCCAAAGGTC
>CAVAWX010000102.1:0-5568 GCA_963592385.1 Acidaminococcaceae bacterium
CTTCCTCGGGTTCGGCAGGCCCTTCCTCGGGTTCGTCGGCAGTTTCGGGCGCGGGCTCGTCGCCTGCGGATTCGTCGGCGGCCTCCTCGTTCACCGCGTCTTTCTCTTCCGCCTCGGGCGCGGCCGCCTCGTCGGATTTCCCCGCAGCCGCTTCATCGGCCTTCTCCTCGGCCTTGTCCGCAGCTTTTGTCCCGCCGTCGGCCTTGGCCTTCTCGGCGCCCTTTTCCTTGCCCTCGGCAGCGGCCTTCTTGTCGGCAGCAGCCTTCTTCTCCGCCGCAGCGGCCTTCTTCTTCTCCGCAGCCTCCGCCGCCGCAGCCTTCTTGTCCTCGGCCGCCTGCGCCTTCGCCTGCTTCTTCGCCTCGGCCTCCTGCGCCTTCTCCGCCGCGCGCTCCTTCTTCCAGTCCTTGCGCGCCTGCTTCAACATGGCCTTGGTGAACGGCGACTGCTCGACCACGTAGGGGAACTTCTTCTCCAGACGCGCGTACTCCGGCTGGCGGCACTTCCACAGCGTGTAGACCGGCGCCGAGATGGCCAGCGTCGAATACACGCCCAGCAGCATGCCGATGAACATGGCGAACGCGAAGTCGAGCAGCGTGTCGGTGCCCAGCAGCAGCATGAAGAACACCGGGATGATGGACGTGATCGAGGTGTTCAACGAACGCACGATGATCTCGTTTATCGAGATGTTGGCGCAGGTCTTCATCGACATGCGCATGTTCGGGCTCGCGTTTTTGTTGATGCGGTGGAACACGACGATGGTGTCGTAGAGCGAGTAGCCGATGATGGCCAGCAGCGCCGCGATGACGTCGGCGGTGATCTCCATGTGGAAGAACATGCCCGCCCACGCGTAGATGCCCACGACGATGAACATGTCGTGGAACAAGGTGATGAGGGCGACCACGCCCATGCGCGGCTCGCGGTAGCGCAGCGCGATGACGATGAGGATGGCGATGCACGACAGGATGAAGGCGAGCACCGAGCTCCAGATGACCGACGCGCCCCAGCTGGCCGAGATGGTCTGGATGGTGACGTTGTCCGAGCTGATGTTCAGCGTCTCCTGGACCTTGCTCATCACGCTGTTCTCGCTGGACGTGTCCGAATCGGTCGTGCGCAGCAGGAAACCGTTCATGCCGCCGGAGCTGGTGGTCTGGGCAGACGAAATCTGGGAGTCCACGCCCAGCTCGGAGGCCGTCGAGTTGTAGGTCGAGACGAGCGTGTCTTCCGTCAGGTCGCCGGCGTCGGAGACCTGGATGGAGGTGCCGCCGGAAAACTCGGTGCCCAAGGTGAGCGCCGAGCCGGTCGTGGCGTAGCTGGCCACGAGGCCTGCGATGGACAAGACGATGAGGATGGCGGAGATGATGAAGCCGTACTTCCACATCCCGACGAAGTTGAACTGCTTGTGGGGTCTGAGCGAGTACATGCTACTCCACCCCCTTTCGCGCCGAGACGCCTCGTGGGCCGCGCGCCTTCTTCTGCACGCCCTTGCCCTTGGCGGCGTTCTCCTGCTTCTCCGCGGCGACGAGCTTGTTCATGTAGGCGCCCTCGTTCACGTCGTCCATGGTGCCCCAGAAGCCCGGATGGCGCGCGATGACGCGCGGGCCCAGGATGCGGATGATGGGGCCGGCGAACAGGGCCATGACGAGCAGGTCGCACATGATGCCGAGCGCGAGCGTGAGGCCGAAGCCGCGCACGTCGCCCACCGCGACGAAGTAGAGCACGAGCGCCGTGACGAGCGTGACGAGGTCGGCGTCGATGGAGGTGAAGATGCCCTCGTGGACGCCGGAGACCGACGCGCTCTTCACCGACTTGCCGCGCCGTATCTGCTCGTGGAAACACTCCATGATGAGGATCGAGGAGTCGGCCGACATGCCGATGTTGACGATGATGCCCGCGATGCCGGGAAGCGTCATGGAGAACCACCCGAGCTGCGAGAGCATGGCCAGAAGGCCGAGGTAGATGATGGACATGATGAGGATGGCCGCGCCCGCGAGCAGGCCGAGACCCTTGTAGAAGAGCAGCAGCCAGATGAAGACGACGGCCAGGCCGACGAGCGCCGAGAAGATGCCGACCATCAAGGCGTTGGAGCCCAGCGTGGGGCCGACGATGCTCGAGGACTCGACGGTCAGCGACACGGGCAGCGAGCCGGAGTCGATGATGGCCTTCAGGTTGTTGGCCTCCTCCGACGAGTAGTTGCCCGTGATCTGCACGCGGCCGTCGGTGATGGCCGACTGCACGGCCGGCGCGCTTTTCACCACGCCGTCGAGGACGATCGCGATCTTGCCGTTGTCGGAGGCGAGCTCTTTGGTGGTGTCGCCGAAGGCCTTGGCGCCCTCGGAGTCGAGCTGGAGGTTCACCGCGTAGTCGGCCGAGCCCTGCGGGCGGTCCACCGTCGTGTTCGTGACGTGGCTGCCGTCCATGAAGCAGGTGTAGCTGGCGTTTTGCTCCTTCAGGTTCATGCCCCACAGGCCGTTTCCGATGGCCGTCTGCACGTCCTCGGACTCGATCTGGTCGACGCGGACGAACTCGAGCACGCCCTGGCTGGACAGGGTGTCGATGATGGACTGCGAGTCCTCGGCGCCCGGCACCTGCACGAGGAAGGCGTTGGAGCCCTGGGTCTGCACGCTGGCCGCCGACGCGCCCGAGGAGTTCACGCGCGAGGTGATGACCTGGCGCGCCTCGTCCATCTGGTCGGCGGTCGGGGTGCCGCCGTCGGAGGTGGCCGCCGTCAGGCTGACGGACAGGCCGCCCTGGATGTCGAGGCCCATGGTGATCTTGTCTTGCGGGGGCCACAGCATGAAGGCCGCGCCCACGGCGATGATGAGGGTGACGACGAGGCAGATGCGCGCGTTGCGGCGGTGCTTGGAACCGGCGGCCGCGGCCAGGGAGGCCGAGCGCGCCTCGGCGTCGTTTGCGGACCTGCCGCCCTGCGCGGAGCCGGGACGGCCGGCGCTGCCGCTGCCACCACGGCGCGACTTCTTCGCGTCGACAGCGGCCAAGCCCTCTTTCTCAGCACGTTTGGCCTGCTTGGCGCGGGTCTTTGCCGCCTTGTCAGCCTTCTTGGCCGAACGCTTGCGGTTCTTCTCCATCTCCTTTTTGCCCTTGGCCTTCAGGCGCTCGGCCTGCTTTTCGAGCTTGGCCTGGTACTTCGGGTCGTTTTGGAGCTTCTCTGCGGCGGCGCGCTCGTCGGCCGCCTTCTTGCGCGCGGCCGCGGCGGCCTTCTCGTAGCGCTTGGCGTCGCGTTCCTGGCGCGACTTGTCCTTCTCGCGCTTCTTCTCGCGCCGTGCCCGCTCTTTCTCGCGCTGGGCCTTGACCTTTGCCAAGTCCGCGTCGGAAAGCTCTTTGCGTTTTTCTGCCATCTATCATTCTCCTGTTGCACAGCATGTCCGAAAGCCCCTCGAAGACGGGCTTTCCCGCTCAAACATACAAACGGAAATTCTACAACAAAGTTCATTCGCTCCGGGAAAGAATGTTTCCCAGAAAGCTCATGCGGTGGGCGGGGCTGGGGCCTCGTGCGCGTATGGCCTCGATGTGCTCGGCCGTGCCGTAGCCCTTGTTGCGCTCGAAGCCGTAGCCCGGGTAGCGTTCGGCCAGCTCGAGCATGAGGGCGTCGCGCGCCACCTTCGCGTAGATGGAGGCCGCCGCGATGCAGGCGACCTTGCCGTCGCCTTTCACCACATTGCGCTCGTTCGGATGAATGTGGAGGGGGTTGCCGTCCACGAGCACCGCGTCCGGCTCGACGCCGCATTGCGCGAGCGCGCCGGCGAAGGCCGCCCGCAGGCACGAGGCCATGCCGTCGGCGTCGATGCGGGCGGGCTCGATGTGGCACAGGCCGATGGCGCGTGCCGTCTGCCCGATTTGCGCGGCCAGCTCCTCACGCCGTTTCGGGGACAGCTTCTTCGAGTCGTCGAGGCCGGCGATCTGCGGCTCGTCGGGCAAGACGACCGCCGCGACGGTCAGAGGGCCTGCCAGAGGCCCGCGCCCCACTTCATCCAGCCCGACGACGACGCCCGCGCCGCCGCCGGCGCCTTCACCGCCCAGCTCGCGCATACAAGAGTAGAGCTCCGCCGTTTTCGCCCGACGGAGCTCTTCTCGCTCTTTTCTCGAAAGTCCCAAGGGGATGAGTCGCCTGCGTGGCGCGGCGCGTGCACCGTGGCGCGCGCGGCTGCCCGTTCGTGGCTCGCGGCTGCCCTAGAAGCCCTTCTCGCGCAGGCGGGCGGCCTTGCCCACCTTGTCGCGCAGGTAGTAGAGCTTGGCGCGGCGCACCTGGCCGATGCGCACGACGTCCACGTGGTCGATCTTGGGGCTGTTCACGGGGAAGGTGCGCTCGACGCCCACGCCGAAGCTGACCTTGCGGACGGTGAAGGTCTCGCGGTTGCCCTTGCCCTTGCGCGCGATGACGTCGCCCTCGAAGACCTGGATGCGCTCGCGGTTGCCCTCCTTGATGCGGTAGTGCACCTTCACGTGCGCGCCCACGGGGAAATCGGGGATGTCGTCGCGGATCTGCTGCTGCTCGATTGCGCGGATGTAGTCCATGAATCTCTTCCTTTTCTGTCAAGCCGTGCGTTTCGTATGCGGCCGGATGCCCATAGAGGAAACGACGATGCGGGTCGCTAGACTACAGGAGTTTGCCCCTGTAGTAAATGCCTTTTTCGGGCGATGTGCCCGGTTTCTCGCCCGGACGCGGGCGCCCTGCGGGCGGCAAAGCGGTGCGGGTGATGCAGGTGGTGCAAGTGTGCAGCCAGCGCGCCGGGTTCACGCGGGGGTGCCCGGCTTCACCAAGCTGCGCCCAGACGCGTCCGCCTACTCGGCAATCGTGTTGACGAGCTTCTGCACGCCGCTCTTGCGGTTGGCCGCCTGGTTCTTGTGGATGATGCCACGGCTGACCGCCTTGTCGAGCAGGCGGCTGGCCTTGTTCGCGGCCTCCTGCGCCTTGGTCGCGTCGCCGGCGTCCACAGCCTCCTGCACACGGCGCACGGCCGTCTTCAGCTCGGCACGGGCGGACTTGTTGCGCAGCGTCGCCTTGGCGTTGGTCTTGATGCGCTTCTTCTGAGACTTGATGTTGGCCATCTTGTTCGCGTTCCCTTTCGGTCAAAATCTTTCTTGCGTCCGAGCGAGGTGCGCCGCATCGGCGCTTCGTTCGGTCGCGACAAACCCGCACATGATACCACAGCCGCCGCGAATGCCAACGCCCTTTTTCAGCGCAGATTCCCGCGCGCCCTTGTGCTGCTCGCACCTCTAGGTTGCGCTCTTCTTGCGGCGGGTGAGGAGGAGCGCCAGGAGGGCGGCGGCCGCCAGGGCGGCGCCGCACGCGGTGGCTCATTCGAATGGATTGACGACGGGCAGGCCGAGGTAGGAGAAGTCGCGGACGTTCCTGGTCGCGAGGGTGTGGCGCCCGCACGTGCATATGGCCGCGATCATGAGGTCTTCTATGGTCGGCGTGCGTGTCCAGCCACTTCATGACGCGCGCGTCCGGCTGGCGTTTCAACAGCTCCGATATGATATTCGTGTCGACGACGTACATGGCGCGCCACCGCCTACGAGACGATGCCCGTCACGCGCGGGGCGTGG
>CAVAWX010000103.1:0-5554 GCA_963592385.1 Acidaminococcaceae bacterium
TCCTGACGACGGCGTGGCGCTGCATCGCGCGAAGACCCCCGCAGAGGAGTTCACCAAACTCGCCGAGACCGTTGCGGAAATGCAGGGTGCCGGCGGCGGCGAGAACGCCCCCGCCCTCGCCGTGGCCGCCCCCAACTCCACGTGGACGAAAAACTGCATGCGCGCGCTTCGAACACGGGGCATCTCCTGCGAGGCGCCCGTCGCACGCGCGCATTGCACGTCGGGGAAAAGCCCCGCGTCGGATGCCGACGCGCGGACGCTGTGCCTGCTGCGCCTCCTTGCCGACGAGAGCGACGCGCTCGCCTGGCGCGACTGGTGCGGCTTCGGCGACCATCTTGCCCGCAGCGGCGCCTTCAACGCCTTGGCCGACTACGCGCACGAGCGCTCCCTTTCCCTCTACCAGGCACTCGACGGTCTTGCCGGCGCCGAGACATGGCCGGCAGACGGCGGCGTCGGGCTGCGCGAGACCGTCGGGTTGTTCGAGAAGACCCGACAAGCCGTCGAAGCCTTGGCCGAAGAGGACCTGCACGACGAGCGCGCGCTTTTGAAACGGGCCGCCCAGCTGGCAAATCCCGGCCGCGAGAACGGCCCAGGCCCGCTGCTCGCGCAGCTGTGCCTCGGCGCCGGCGCAAACGACATGGACGCGGATGGAGTAGCAGACGCCGACGCGCCCCAAACGCCGCGGCAACTCGCGGCCCGCATGTGCGAGCGCGCGCAATCCCTCATGACGGCGCCGCGCCTGCTCGACGCATCCGCCGTGCCGGTCGCGCCCTACAGCGCCTTTGCGGGCTGCAGCGCCGATGCGCTCTTCGTCACCGGCTTCGTGAACGGATTTTTCCCGGACTACGACTACTTCGACACGACCGTGACCATGCTCGACCGGCAGCCCGGCGTGCGCCGCAAGAACGCCCGCACGCTCTACGGTCTGCTCTCCGCAGCACACCGCCGCGTCGAGATCTCCCTTTTCGAGCACACCGAACTCGAGGCCGCCGAGAAGCTGCGCGCAAAGGTGAAGCGCATCTACCTGGACGGCACGACGCGCGCCTGCGAGAGCGTGCCGAGCGATTTCCTCGAGCTCATAGTGCGCCCGCGCTGAAGCGAAGTGCGGCGCATGGTGAAACGGGGCGCGGCTGCAAGGCAACGCACGACAGGGTGAAACAAAGCGCCGCGCCGCTTCACCACACGGCATGCGCGACGCGGCGCGAAAAACGACACAACGCGCGAGAGGAGCGTCGCGCGGCGCGGCGGCGAGAAGAGACCTAGTCGCCCGGCTCCGTCAGCTCGCCGGCGATGGACACGCCCATCCAACGCGCCACTTCACCGCCCCCCAGCCCCTGGGAGAGCAGAAAGACGAGCTTGGCGTAGGCGGCCTCGAGCGTCATGTCCACGGCGCTTGCCGCACCCGCCCGCATGATGGCATCTCCCGCCTCGTAATGCCCGGCCAGCACGACGTTTTGCTGGCACTGCGAGGTGATGACGACGGGGCAGCCGCCCGCGATCGCGTCCGCGAACACGTCCACCAGCCCCGGCTCGTCGGCCGGGATGTTGCCCACGCCGTAGGCGCGCAAGACCACGGCCTCGGGCAGGGGGTCGAGCATGGCGGACAGGCGCGCGGCGCTGATGCCGGGAGCCATGTCGAGAACGGCCACGTCGCACACGCGGTAGGGCAGCGGGTTGTCCCAGCCGCAGCCGGGGCGCTTCGCGGGAAACCAGCGCCAGGGCGCGCCGGTCAAGGCGACGGGCGCGGTGGCCGGCGAGCCGAAGGCCTCGAAGGCCCACGACGAGTTCTTCGTCACGCGCGCGCCATGGAAAAGGTGGTGGCCGAAGAAGAGCGTCACCCCGCTTGCGCGCCCCGAGGCCGCCGCGTTGATGGCGCCCGTGACGTTGGGGGTCGCGTCGCTTTCGATCAGCCCCAGGGGCAGCTGCGAGCCGGTCAAGATGACGGGCTTGCCGAAGCCGCACAGCGCGTAGCTGAGCGCGGCGGCCGAATAGGCCATGGTGTCGGTGCCGTGCAAGACGACGAAGGCGTCGGCCGTATCGCGGTTGGCCCGCAGGTCGTCGACCATCGCCTGCCAGTTGGCCGGCGTCGCGTTCGAGGAGTCGATCAGCGGCGACAGCTCGGTGAAGCTGACCTGCTCGGGGTCGATCTGCGTGTCGGCCAGCAGCCGAAACAGCCAGCTCTTCAGGTCCGCGCCCGGCACGAGGCCTTGCGGCGAGTCCACCATGCCGATGGTGCCGCCCGCGTAGGTGATGTGTATGCGCATGGCGCCTCCCCTATTTTCCGTCGGCCGCGCTCGTAGCGGCCGCAGCTTCACCGTTCGCGCCGTCCGCTTCACCGTCTGCGGCAGGCGCATCGCCGACGGCAGCTTCGCCCGCAGCGGCTTCACCCGTGCCGACCTCTTCCACGTCCGTGTCGAGCATCTTGTCCATCAGGTCGCCCTTGATGCGCCCGCGCACGTAAAACCACCCGGCCACCATCGCCACGACCACGACGACGAACAGCGCGAGCGTCCAACGCCCCGACGGGTCGGTGAGGTTCGACAGCACGACGAAGACGAAAAACGCGATGGCGAGCCAGTTCGTGACCGGCGCCCCCGGCATGCGAAACGCCGGCCGCTCCTCTTCGCCTTTCTTCACCCGGCGCAGGAAGGCCAGGTGCGTGATCAGGATCATCGTCCAGGTGCCCGCGATGCCGATGCCCGCGAGGTTCATGATGATGTTGAAGGCGTCCTCGGGCAAAAACGCGTTCAGCAGCACGCCCACCAGCCCCAGCGCCGAGGTGATGACGATGCCGCCGTAGGGCACCTGGTGCTTGTTCATGCGCGCGGCGAACTTCGGGCCGGAGCCCGCGATGGCCATGGAGCGCAGCGTGCGGCCCGTGGCGTAGAGGCCGGCGTTCAGCGACGACAGCGCCGCCGTCAAGACGACGATCTGGATGATGGTGTCGGCGTAGGGCACGCCCAGGCCGGCGAAGAAGGTGACGAAGGGCGACTCTGCCGACGAGTAGGCCGTGTAGGGCAAGACGAGGGCCATGAGGATGACCGAGCCCACGTAGAAGACGAAGATGCGTATGATCATCGAGTTGATGGCGCGCGGGAGGCGCTTGACGGCGTCGGCGGAAGCCTCGCCTGCGGCCACGCCCACCATCTCGGTGCCGCCGAAGGCGTAGACCACGCCCAGCGTGAGGGCGAACACCGCCGACAGGCCCGTGGGTAGAAGCCCGCCGTGCTCGGTGATGTTGGAGATGCCCGCGTGCGTGTCGCCCACCGGGGCGCCCAGGATGATGCAGGCGATGGCGACGACCATGAAGACGACGATGGTGGCCACCTTGATGACGGCGAACCAGAACTCCGCCTCGCCGTACATCTTCACGCTCATCATGTTCAACACGAAGACGAGCGCGAGCGCCACGAGCGCGATGACCCACTGGGGCACGGGCACGAAGATGGCCCAATAGTGCATGTAGAGGGCCACCGCCGTGATGTCGGCCATGACCGTCGTGGACCAGTCGAGGAAGAAGAGCCAGCCCGTGACGTAGGCGCCCTTCTCGCCGAGGAACTCGCGCGCGTAGGAGACGAAGGCGCCCGAGGAGGGGCGGCGCACGGACAGCTCGCCCAGGGCGCGGACCATGAGGAAGGCGAAGATGCCGCAGATGGCGTAGGCGAACATGAGGCCCGCGCCGCCTTGGGCCAGGCGGCCGCCCGCGCCGAGGAACAGCCCCGTGCCGATGGAGCCGCCGATGGCGATCATCGAGATGTGGCGGGGCTTGAGCTGCTTGGCGTAGCCCGCGTCTCCCGCGTCTTTTGCGGTCGCGGCCTGCGCCGTGGCCGCCGCGTCCTTCCCTGCTGCGGCGCCCGCGCCGGATGCCGCCGCGCCTTTCACCGTTTCCTCGTCTGCCATGGACCCAAAGCCTCCTCGTCGTCGGATACCGTCTCGTGCGCGCGGGCTCGCGCCTCGCCGATGCGGGCTGCGTGGCGCCACGCTTGCAAGCTGCGGCGCCGCCGTTCGCAGCCGCCGCATTCCCCTCTCATCTCTCGCGCATGTCCGCACATGGTACTCCCCGCACGCGCCCGCATGCGCGCGCTTTTTTCGCTACGCGCACGCTTTTTCGCTTTCACCCCTTTTCACGCGGGGCACATGGCATAATCGGTGAAAAGAGGCAGCGCATGCCTTCGAGACGACGAGGAGCCCCATGCAGACGACAGACAGCGAGGATGCGGTGAAGAGCACAGACGGCGCGGACAGCGCGAAGGCCGCAGACGCGGCGGCGGACCCCGTCTCGCCAAAGGACGCGGCGGACATCACACCGGTGCGCGGGGCGCACTCGAAGACGAAGGCGAAACCGGCGCATGCGAAGACGGAGCCGGCGCACTCGGAGTCGAAAGCGGCGCACGCAAAGCCGGCGCACTCGAAGTCAACGCATGCAAAAGCGGCGCATACGAAGTCGGAGGACGCGCCCGCAGCCCGCGGCATGCCCATTCCGCCCAAGGGCGACTCGCGGGAAAAGGATTTCTCCAACCCGCACCACCTGGGCTTCATGCGCTTCATCATGGTGATCATCGCCCTCCAGATCTTCTTCACGCTGGTCGGCCTGTCCGGCGCGCACAAAGGCGACATCGGGGTTTCCTTCGACAGCGTGCTCATGTTCATCGACCTGCTCTTCAACGCCGTCTTGTTCTGGCTGATGTGGCAGCGCCGCGCGCACACCCGCGCCATCGCCATCACGTTCTCGGCCCTGAACATCGTCGCGGGCACGTCCTACAACATCGCCACCGGCAACTTCGACCTGGCAAGCCAGATCTTCCTCTCGTTCTACGACGTCATCATCATCTGCTACTTCGCCACCTCGCGCCGGGCCCGCGCCGTGCTCGTGCGCCCCTGGACGCAGGCCGAGCGCAAGCGGGCGGTCGAGCGCGACATAGAGCTGTTCAGGCCGCGCGAGCTGGAGTACTGGCGCAACCTCGCCATCTACTTCTGCGTCTTTTCCGTCGTGGGGCACTGGATGGAGGCGGGGTACTGCACCCTCATCCGCTTCGGGCTGCTGCCCGGCGTCTACGACCCGAACTCGCAGATCTGGAGCGACTGGCTCTATCCCTTCATGGTCTACGGCATCGGCTTCGTCGTGTGCGCGCTCGTCTTCTTCCCCCTGAAGAACTGGCTGCAGAAGAAAATCCGGGTGCGCGGCATCCCGTTCGTCATCAGCTTCATCGTGAACGCCGTGGTGTGCGCGGGGATCGAGCTGGCCATGGGCCTGATGCTGAACCAGCCGCTGCCCGACGGCTCGCTGCCGCTGTGGGACTACCGCAGCCTGCCCTTCAACTTCATGGGGCAGATCTGCCTGGCCAACGCCATCGCCTTCGGCGTCGCGGCAAGCGTCATCACCTGGTTTGTCTACCCCGCGCTCGAGGGGCTGCTCGTGCGCATGCCGAAGGACACGGTGCGCATCATCTCCGTCGTGGTGTTCGTGGGATTCGCCTTCCTGCTCGCGCTCTACTACATCAAGCTGCCGACCCTCTACAGCGACAGCGGGGGCGCAGACGGCGGCGGCTCGGGC
>CAVAWX010000104.1:0-5505 GCA_963592385.1 Acidaminococcaceae bacterium
ATATACTACGCATCGTGTGGGGGGGTGTCAAGAACTTTTTTGAGAAATTTCAAAAATTTTTGGCGCCCCCACGATTTCCCCAGCTCAGGCGCTCTAGGAGCGCACCTCGCCGCCCGTCGCGCCGGTCACCTTCTTCACGATGCGCGCGTAGGCCTTCTCCACTTCCTCGCCCGTGAGCGTGCGGTCGGCCGCGCGGAACACCAGCCGCCAGGCCAGCGATTTCTTGCCCGCGCCCACGCGCCGCTCGTCGCGGTACACGTCGAAGAGGCGCACGCTTTCCAGATGCGCCTTCTTGCCCGCGCTCTCAATGCACTGGCACACGCGCTCGGCGGCGACGTCCTCGTCCACGACGATGGCCAGGTCGGCCTCGACGGGCGGGAACTCGGGCACGTCCACATAGGGGCGCTGCGGCGTCGCGCAGGCAAGGAGCTGCCCCTCGTCGAGCTCGAAGGCCGCGACGGCGCCCTCCACGTCGAAGTCGCGCGCGGCCAGAGGGTGGATCTCGCCGACCCAGCCCAGCACCGCGCCGCCGGACAGCACCTGCGCGGCACGCCCCGGTTGCAGCCACGGCGCCTCGTCGGCGGACAACGCCTTGAAGCGCACGCGCGGCACGGCCAGCTCGCGCAGGAGGTTTTCAACGACGCCCTTCGCGTCGAAAAAGCCCAGCGCGGGCGGCTCGTCGTTCCACGCCTTGTCGTGGAAGGCGCCCGCGAGCACGGCGGCGATGCGGGTGCGCTCCTTGGGGTTCTTGCGCCCGTCGGCCGCGCCGAAGACGACGCCGCGCTCGAAGAGCTGCACGTTGAAGACGCCCCGCGACTCGTTGTAGGCCAGCGAGCGCAGAAGGCCGGGCACGATGCTGCGGCGCATGACGGACTGCTCGCTGCTCATGGGGTTGAGCAGCTCGACGGCCTCGCCCAGCCCGTCGTCGGGCATGCGCAGGCGCTCCTGGTCGTCGGCGGGCACGAGCGAGTAGGTGAGCGTCTCGTTCAGGCCGCAGGCGCGCAGGGTGCGGGCGACCAGCTCGGCGCGGTCTTGGGCCTGCGTGCGCCCGCCCGCGTGCGCGCTGCCCGGCAAGGTGGACTCGACGCGGTCCATGCCCCAGATGCGCAGCACCTCCTCGTAGAGGTCGGCCTCGCGCGTCAGGTCCGGCCGAAAACTCGGCGCCACGACCACGACGCTTTCATCGCCCGTCGCGCCCTCGACCTCGCAGCCCAGGTCGCGCAATATGGTGAACTGCTCGTCGTCGGAGATGTCGGCGCCCACGTGCGCGCGCAGGCGATCCGGGCGCAGCGTGATGCGCGGGCAGGCGGCCGGCGTCGGGTACACGTCCACGAGGCCCGGGCACACGGTGCCGCCGCACACGTCCGCGATGAGGGCGGCCGCGATCTGCCCGAACTCGTCGCAGGTGCGCGCGTCCACCCCGCGCTCGTAGCGCAGCGAGGCCTCGCTGACCAGCCCGAGGTTGCGGCTCGTGCGGCTCGTGTGCGCCGTGGAGAAGGTCGCGCTTTCCAGCAGGATGTCGGTGGTGTCGTCGACCACCTCGCTGGCAAGGCCGCCCATCACGCCCGCGAGCGCCACGGCCTCCTCCCCGTTGGAGATGAGGGTCGTGTCGCTCGTCAGCTCGCGTTCCTCGCCGTCGAGCGTGGTGAACTTCTGGCCGTCGCGGGCCGCCTCGACGCGCACGTGGTGCTTGCCGTCGGCGCCCTTCGGAAACGCGCGCAGATCGAAGGTGTGCAGGGGCTGGCCCAGCTCGAAGAGGATGTAGTTGCTCACGTCCACGACGTTGTTGATGGAGCGCGCGCCCACGGCGGTGATGCGCTCGACCAGCCACTCGGGGCTGGGGCCCACCTTCACCCCGCGTATGACGCGCGCCGTGTAGCGCGGGCACAGCTCGGAGTCGGCTATCTCGACGTCCACCAAGTCGGCCACGTCCTCGCCGCCGGTCGCGCCCGGCACCTCGCAGGGCGGCTCGTAGTGCCACGGCACGTGGTAGATCGCGCCCACCTCGCGGGCGAACCCGCGCATGGACAGCTGGTCGGGGCGGTTCGGGGTGATCTCCAGGTCGAGCACCGTGTCGCCCGCGCCGCGCCACTCGGCAAAGGGCACGCCCACGGGCGCGTCGGCCGGCAGCTCCATGATGCCCTCGTGGTCGGAGCCGATCCCCAGCTCGCGCGCCGAGCAGATCATGCCCGCCGACACGACGCCGCGCAGCTTGCTCTTCTTTATCTTCACGTCGCCCGGCAGCACGCAGCCCACGCACGCGACGGCCACCTTCAGGCCCGCGCGCACGTTCGGGGCGCCGCACACGATCTGCAGCGGCTCGTCGGCGCCCACGTCCACGGTCGTGACGTGCATGTGGTCGGAGTCGGGGTGCGGCTCGCAGGTCTCCACGTGCCCCACGACCACGCCGTCGAGCGCGTCGCCGAGCTTTTTCACGCCCTCGACGCCCACGCCCGTCAGGTCGAGGCGGTCGCAGAAGTCCTGCAGGCCGTCCGGCACCTCGACGAATTCCTTCAGCCATTTCAACGAAACCAGCATGCGGTTTCTCCTCTCGTCACGCTCTTGCTCGTCGCGCTATCGTGTCGGCGCCGCCTCCTTCGTCCGCAGCGCCGTATCCTTTGCCGTCGCACGCGCGCGTTCCGCGCCCGCGTTCGCCATCGCCGCCGCGCCTTTTACCCGCGCCGCCGCGTTCGCCCTCTTCACCAGACTCTAGAACTGCCGCAGGAAGCGCATGTCGCCTTCCAGCAGCATGCGCAGGTCGGGCACGTCGTAGCGCAGGCAGGCCAGGCGCTCGACGCCCACGCCGAACGCGAACCCCGTGTAGCGCTCGGGGTCGATGCCCACGTACTCGAAGACGTTGGGGTCGACCATGCCGCAGCCCAGCACCTCGACCCAGCCCGTGTGCTTGCAGAACCGGCAGGGCGCGCCGTCCACCTCGCCCGTGCCGCCGCATATCCCGCACGACACGTCGGCCTCGGCGGAAGGTTCGGTGAAGGGGAAGAAATGCGCGCGCAGCCGCGTCTTGCGGTCCGGCCCGAAGAACGCGCGGACGAAATGCTCGAGCGTGCCCTTGAGGTCCGCGAAGCTGATGCCCTCGTCCACGACCAGACCCTCTATCTGGTGGAACTGCGGCAGATGCGAGGGGTCGGCCACGTCGCGGCGGTAGACCTTGCCCGGCGAGATCATGTAGATGGGCGGCTTTTGCTCCTCCATGACGTGCACCTGGGTGCCCGAGGTCTGCGTGCGCAGCAGCACGTCGGACTCGCCGCGCACGTCGGCGATGTCGCCCGAGCGGTCGAGCAGGTAGAAGGTGTCTTGCATCGAGCGGCTGGGGTGGTCTTTCGGGGCGTTCAAGGCGGTGAAGTTGTACCAGTCGGTCTCGACCTCGCGCCCGCCCTCGATCTCGTAGCCCAGGCCGGCGAAGATGTCGGAGACCTCGCGGATGATGTGGGTGATCAGGTGCTCGCTGCCGATGGTCTGAGCGCGGCCCGGCAGGGTGACGTCCACGGCGCCTGCGGCCATCGCGGCCTCCAGCTCGGCGCTGGCCAGGGCCTGCTTGCGCTCCTCGAGCGCGGACTCGACGGCCTCGCGCACCTCGTTCACCACTTTGCCCACCGCGGGGCGCTCCTCTTTGGGCAGCTCGCGCATGCCGCGCAGCGCCGCCGTGAGCGTGCCCTTCTTGCCCAGCACGCCGATGCGCAGCTCCTCGAGGCCCGCCGTGTCGGCTGCGGTGCGGACCGCGGCAAGCGTGTCGTCGCGCAGCTTCGCCAAGTCATCCGTCAGTGCCATGCCCATCCTCTCTTCGCCTGCCGCAGGTCGCGACCCGCACGATGCGCGCCGCAGCCGCGAACAGCTATCAGGGGAACTTTCGTCTCGTTTTCCCACGAACTAGGAAATATAGCACGCGCGTAGCGTTCGCGACGAGGGAAACGGGGCGCGGCGGGCATCTGGGCGACAAAGGTGCGCGGGGAGTGTCGGCGCCGCCTGCGGGCGCCGGCGTCCGCATCTACAGCTTGCCGCCGAAGGTCTTCTCCACCCACTCGGCCAGCTCGCCGCGTTTGGCCAGCTCGGCCGTGTCCGCGCACACGAAGTTGGTCTCGCAGCCGCCGCCGACCTCGCCGTCGTAGCCCAGGATATAGTTCGTGGCGATCCGGTAGATGATCTCCGTCGGCGCCGCCCCGAACACCTGCCGCTCCAAGATGTGGTCGAGCCGCGCGCGGTCGTCGGGGAAGGCGGCCCGCATCCCCTCGCTCTTGTACAGCCGCTTCACAATCTCGGTGATGTAGAGCCCCGACTTCATATACAAGTCGGCGAAGGTGTGCTCCGGGTCGTCGAAGCAGCCGGGGTTTTCCTCCTCGAACAGGTCCACCATCTGCACCACGACGCTGCGCGGGGTGAAGATCTGGTTCGTCTTCTGCGGCGGCACGTAGTCGAAGATGTCCTCCTCGAGCGTCTCGTCGAAGTAGTTCGCCAGCCGCCCGCGCAGGTCGATGAACTCGCGCACGGAATCGTCGAACACCACCTCGTCGAAGAGATGGCCGTCGAAGTGCTCGACCGCGCCGCTCTGGTCGTTGGTGAAATCGCCGCCGTCGCGCAAGAAACGGAACTCGTCCACCGTGATGCTCGTGACCTCCAAGAACACCTCGGGCGAGATGCCCTCCTCGAAGTTTTCGAGCGTCGTGTTCTCGTCGCCGTAGGCCATGAGAAACGACGGGATGGTGCGCGAGAAGCCGCGCAGGTGGTCGCGGATGCCGCCCTCGAGCGTCTGCTTCTTGGCCTCGCGCTTCGCGGTCTCGACCTCGCGGACCACGATCCCGCCGGCGCTCTTCACCAGCTCGCTCTTGGCGGCCCGCAGGCTCTCCTTCAGCTCGTCGAACGCCGCGTCGATCTTCGCGTCGGCCTCGGCGTTGATGGCGTCTGCCGCCTCCTGCGTCTCGGCCTCCTCGAGCGCGGCCTCCCGCTCCTTGTTGATCCGGTTGCGGCTGATCTTGAACGACCCGGCTTGACGGTTCACCTTGATGTCGACGTCGGCCTTGATGCGTCGCTCGATGGTCTTCTGACGCGACGGCTTCAAGTCCTCCTTCTCGTAGTGCTGCTTGGCGGTATCCACCAAGGGCACGGCGATCGCGTCGCTGAAGGTCTTGGTCAGCTCGTCGATGAGCTTGTCCTCGTCCGTCACGCCGCCCAAGGCCGCAAGCGACTCGATGGTGCACTCGAGCTCGTCGTTGATGCTCGCATACACTTTGTCGCCGAACAGCCCGTCGGCCAGCCCCAGCACGGCCTCGGACGGCACCTCCACCTCGCCCTCGGCGTTCAAGTCCAGCTCGTCGGCCGTGTCGCGCCTGATGCCCAGGTCCTCGTTGGGCGCCTTGTAGGGCTCGAGCTTTTGCAGCAGCTCGATGACTTCCGCCGGCGCACGGAACACGTTGGCGATGTTTTTGAAGAGGAAATCGCTCATGAAGCCGCGGCGCACGACCTCGCGCGAGCGGATCTTGCGCGGGATGG
>CAVAWX010000105.1:0-5462 GCA_963592385.1 Acidaminococcaceae bacterium
GCCATGGCAATCGCGGGCAGGGTCAAGCTTGCATAGGACGACACGACGAGCTCGATGCCGTTTGCCGCCTCCTTCCCGCGGTGCGCAAGACGCAGGGGCCCCAGCCGCGCCTCGAGCTCCGCACGCTCCCGGACGACGGACTTGGCAAACTCCAGCGCGCACACGCCCGCCTGGGTGAATGCCGAGCCTTGGCGCGTGCGGTTCACGAGCCTGACCCCCAGCTCCGCTTCCAGCGAGCCGATGACATGGCTCAGCCCCTGCTGCGAGATGTACAGGTTCTTCGCCGCCTTGTTCAGCGAGCCTGCCCGGTCGAGCTCGATCAGGTATTCCAGCGATTCGATTCGCATGGCCTCCCCCTTCGTCATGCATTCCCCAGATTATAGGACGTTACAACCGCAAGTTGTAGCACATCCAAAGCATTGCTCGTTTCGCCCGAAACGCCGTTGGCCCATGCTGAAAGTGCGAGCAGGGCAAAAAGTCCCCGTTCGCGACGAGAAGAGGAGGAATCCATGAAGACGCGAGACAAGACCGTCAACAAGTCGCTCGCATGGCTCGGCGGAGGCGGCGGGTCAAACGCGTGCCACGTCGACTCGCTCGACGGGCGCATCGTGCGCATCCGGCCCATCCACTTCGACGAGTGCTACCCGGACGACACGCTGCGCAGGTGGAGCATCGAGAAAGACGGCCACGTGTTCGAAGCGGGCGACCAGACTTTTCCGCCGCCGCTTTCGCTGGCCTACAAGATGCGGGCCTATTCGCCCAACCGCGTGCTCTACCCGCTCATCCGCGAGGACTTCGACCCGCATGGCGAACGCAACCCTCAAAACCGCGGCAAGAGCAAATACCGGCGCATCAGCTGGGACGAGGCGACCAAGATATGCGCGGAGGAGATACAGCGCATCCACGACACCTACGGCCCGCATTCCATCTATTGCGAAGGTGACGGGCACGGAGAAGGCAATTGCTACGCGGGCGCCCACGGCTGCCAGATCAACGCGTTCCAGCTTGCCGACGGCTGCGCTGTGCAAGCGCGTCAACCGGACAGCTGGGAAGGCTGGGTATGGGGCGCGAAACACGTCTGGGGGATGGAGCCGGTCGGCGAGTCCACCGGGCAGAACAACGTGTTCAAGGACATCGTGGAATACGGCGACGCCGTGCTGTACTGGGGGTGCGACCCGGAGACGGCTCCCTGGGGCTGGGGCGGCCAGCAATGCGGGCGCATGACGGCGTTTCTGGGCGAGGTGGGCGTTCAACGCATCTGGATCTGCCCCGACCTCAACTACGGCGCCGCCGCCTATGCCGACAAGTGGATTCCGGTTTTACCCAACACCGACGCGGCGCTCCAGCTCGCCATCATCAACGTGTGGCTGCACGACGGCACCTACGACAAGGATTTCCTGGACTCGCACTCCATCGGCTTTGACTGGATAGAATCGTACGTGATGGGTCGTGTCGACGACATGGTGGAGAAGACGCCGGAATGGGCAGCTCCGAAATGCGGCGTCCCCGCGCACCGCATACGCGGACTTGCGAGGTACTGGGCGAAAAGCTCGGTCTCCATCGCCCACAACAACGGCGGCTCGATGATCCGCGCCGCCTACTCGCACGAGCCGGCGCGGCTCGAAGTCACCCTGCTCGCCATGCAGGGGCTGGCCTACCCCGGCGGACACCAGCTGAAGATGTCCGATATGGGCGTGATGGGTGAAAGCTGCAACCCGCTGCCTCCTGCGGAGGTCACGGCAACCCAACGCGGCGCCTATCACGGCTGGCTCTACAACAACGGCCCCAGCTTCATCGTGAAGACGATGCTGCCCGACGTGGTGCTCGACGGGCGTGCGGACTGGTACAGCCAGGGCGTCTGGATAGCCCCGCGCGACTCCCAGTTCGACCGCTACGAATACCCGGCGCCCGGAGAAGCGGGGCTGCGCATGATATGGTCGGACGCGCCGTGCTGGTCCACATGCTGGAACTGCGGCGCGCTCGACCAGGACATGCTGCGCAGCGAACAAGTCGAGTTCGTCATGGTGCAGCACCCCTGGATGGAAAACGACACGCGCTTCGCCGACATCATCTTGCCCATCGCGACCACGTTCGAGCTCGAGGACATGGGGACGGACAACAACAACGGCCAGTACTCGATGTTCTACTTCGAGAAGAAGGCATGCGAGCCCATCGGCGAGGCCGTGGGCGATTACGAGTGCGTGTTGCGCGTGTTCGAGCACTTCAAGGGCACCGACAGCGTGTACGCCGACGTCTGCGACGCGTACACGAAGGGGATGGACTACGAGGGATGGATGCGCCAGGCGTACGCGCTCTCGGGCGCCGACGACGGCACCTACTCCTTCGAGGAGCTGTTCGACGGCGACGCCGAGAAGTTCTGGATGAGCCCGCCCAAGCACGACTGGCAAAAGATGCCCATCGGACTGGAGCCGTTCGTCGAGGACCCGAAAGGACACCCCTTGCAGACGCCGAGCGGGCTTCTGGAGTTCTACTCCCCGATGCTTGCCGAGAAATTTCCCGACGACGACATACGCGCGCCCTACCCCCGCTGGGTCGAGGACGGGGGTGGCCACCACGAGCGCCTGTCCCACGAGCGGGCGCAGATGTATCCCTACCTGCTGTGCTCGAACCATCCCCACTGGCGCGTCCATGCGCAGCACGACGACCTTCCCTGGCTGCGCGAGATAGAGACATGCAAGGTCATAGGCCCTGACGGCTACGGCTACGAGCCCATCTGGGTGCATCCGAAAGACGCCGCCGAGCTCGGGTTGAAATCCGGCGACATCGCCGCGTTGTTCAACGAGCGCGGCCGGGTCCTCGGCGGTGTCCGGGTAAGCGAGCGCATCATCCCCGGGACGCTGTACCAAGACCACGGCGCACGTTGCGACGCGGTGATCCCCGGCTGGGGCGGCCTGGACCGCGGGGGCGCGAACAACCTCATCTCGCCCCATGCCTGCACCTCGGAAAACTGCCCCGGCGAGGTGACGAGCGGCTATCTGGTGGGCATCGAGAAGGTAGACGTGTTCGAGCTAGCCCGCGAGTACCCGGAGGCGTTCTCGCGCCCGTTCAGCGCAGAGTGCGGACAGATTGCGGCCTCGGCGCTGGCCGATGCCGAAGAACAGTAGGAGGGGATCATCATGACGAAGGCTTTTCTCATAGACGCGGCGAAATGCTCGGGCTGCCACGGCTGCCAGGTCTCGTGCAAAGACGAGTTCTGCGGGCAACCCTGGCTGCCGTATTCCGAGGCGCAGCCGCTCACCGGCTCTTTTTGGTGCAGGGTAGACGAGAAGGAACGCGGGCAGGTGCCGGTCGTCACGGTGTCGTACACGCCAGTCATCTGCGGGCATTGCGACGATTGCGTCCTCATGCGCATCGGCGGCGGGGCGGTGTATCGCCGCGAGGACGGGCTGGTGATCATCGACCCCGAAAAGGCCAAGGGGCGCCGCAACCTCGTCGACGCGTGCCCGCTCGGAGCGGTCTACTGGAACGACGAGCTGGAGCTGCCGCAGAAATGCACGGGATGCGCGCACTTGCTCGACGACGGCTGGGAAGTGCCCCGCTGCGTGGATTCGTGCGCCCACAAGGCGATACGCTTTGCCGAGGAATCCGAGCTGGACTTGGACGGCACGGAGTTCTTGCCCCCTATCGCGAAGCTCGGCCCGCGCGTGTACTACCGCAACCTCCCCAAGCGTTTCGTGGCAGGCGCGGTGTACGACGCGGACGTAAACGATGTCATCGAGGGGGCGGACGTGACGCTGTTCGATGCGGCCGGCGATATCGTGGCACATACGCAGACCGACTATATGGGCGATTGGAAATTCGACCAGATCGAGCCCGGCTCCTACCGGGTGGGCATCGAGGCGGACGGCTACGCGCCGATGGAGCTGGAAGCCGACGTTTCCGAGATCGACCTTTTCACAGGCGACCGCGCGATGACATTTTGCGGAGACGAGGCGCTGCGGGAACATGAAAAGCTCGACCCGCCGCGAAATCTTCACGACAAAGCGCGCGTCCCGGCCGCCGGCAAGCCAATCGAATAAGAGGAGGATTCACGATGGCAGATGAACGAGCTGGACTCGAACGCAGCGACAGCTTCTACAAGCAAAACGGGATCGAGAAGGACGGCGCCAAGCCTTGCGAAGACGGCATGAGGACGAACGGGCTTTCCGGCAGCTTCGAATGGTGGTACGCGGACGCCGAGTTCGACAACGGCATGAAAGTCGTGCCCATCTTCTACTCGAAGAAGCACTTCGATGTGGACGGCCCGGCGCAGCCGCTCGCCGACATCGAGATAGACTACCCGGACGGCACCCAACGCCTCGTGTCCTCGTTCGGCAGCAAGGGCACGGTGCTCGATGCCAAGCGCGACGCATGTGACGTGCGCGTCAACAAATCCACCTTCCGCTACGTGGACGGAAAGTACCTCATCCACTACGAGGAAGAAGACATCGTCTACGACGCCGTGATGGAGCCCACGCTTCCCATGTGGCGCCCCGAGTCGGGCATCACGACGTTCGGCGAAGACCGGCGCTTCGAATTCGGATGGTTCGTCGCCGCCCCCTCGGCAAACGTGGAAGCCACCCTGACGGAAAAGGGCAAGACGATAAAGCTGAAGGGGACGGGGTACCACGACCACAACTGGGGCAACGCCAGCATGGACAAGATGATGAACCACTGGTACTGGTGCCGGGCGTCCGTCGACGGCTACACCGTCATCTGCTCCGACATAGTCGCTGCCAAGCAATTCGGGTACACGCGGCTTCCGATGTTTCTGCTCGCGAAGGACGGGAAGATCATTTCGGACGACCAGGACAACGTGCTCATCGACCGCGCCGACAGCATAGTGCATCCCGTGACCGGCAAGTTCATGGACAACCATCTGACGTTCACGCAGAAAATCTCTGCTGACGAATCCTATTCCATCGAGTTCATCAGGCACGGCGATATCTTCTGCCGCAGCCTTCTAGAACTCGCCAGCCCGGTGCAGAGGTTCGTCGGAAAACTGCTTTGCATGAATCCCACTTACACGCGCTGCGTCGGCGATGTGCGGATAACGCACGTGAAAGGGCAGGACGAAGAAGTGAGCGCGTCCGAGGGGCTATGGGAGCAGATGTCTTTGAGCTCCAACGAGACGGCCACCATCAACGACTCGAGGCATGTGGTGGCAAGGAGCTAGAGCAACAGGGCGCAGCATCGGCGGAACTTGCACATCGGGTAAGTTCCGCCGACGCCGTGCCGCCCTCGGCCTCGCCTTGATCTGTGCCTCGACTCTCGCGATGGCCGTCTGGACGTGACGCGCAAGGCAATCTGGAAAGGCTAGCTCTCCGGGACGGCTTCCCAATGCCCGCCGCGCGGGCTGCCGCTGCGCTTCAACAGCCCCGACGCCTTGAGCTCGGCGACGACGGACCTTGTCTTGCGTGCAAGTTTTGACTATCGCATCGACAAAACTTGCACATCCAACA
>CAVAWX010000106.1:0-5241 GCA_963592385.1 Acidaminococcaceae bacterium
GCCCGGTCACGTTTTCCACGGGCACCGATCCGAACACGCGGCTGTCGAGCGAGTTCGTGCGGTTGTCGCCCATCACCCAAATCTCGCCCTCGGGCACCTTGTAGGGATAGGTGATGCCGTTGGAATTGGACAGCGGCTTGCTCTGCTTGCCCTCGGTGTAGGGCTCGTCGAGCTTCTCGCCGTCCACGTAGACCGCCCCGTCGCGCAGATCGACCGTCTGGCCGCCCACCGCGATCACGCGCTTGATGAGCATCTGGCCTTCCTCCTCCTTCACGCCGTTGAAGGTGACGATCTGGCCCTGCTTGGGCGTGTCGAAGTAGTAGCTGACCTTCTCGGAGAGTATGCGGTCGTCCACCTGCAGGGTGTCTTCCATGGAGCCGGACGGGATGTAGTAGTACTCGGCCACGAAGGCGCGCAGGGGGAAGATCAGGGCGAGCGCGATGACGAAGATGAGGAGGAACTCCAGGAAAAAGGCGAGGACCGCGCGGGCGTGGCCGCCGGTTTTCGCGTAGTGACGCCCCTTGCCCTGGGCGATGGCCTCGTGGTCGGGCTCGGTCAAGACGTTGGCGCCGCGGTCGGCCTTGGGGTTCAGCAGCTCGGAGACGTACTCGCGCATGGAGCGGGTCGACGCGGGAGCGGCGGCAGGGGCAGCTGTGGGGGCAGCCGAGGCGGAGGCAGCCGAGGCGGCTTCGGGGGCGAAGTCGGGAGCGGGCCTGCGGGTAAAGCGGGGCGCGGCAGACGGTGCGCCCGGCGCGGAGGCGGCGCGGGCAGAAATCGTGGGAATGGTGAAAGGGGGCGCGGGCGCGGCAGACGGCGCGGCGGGTGAAAGCGGCGCCGGCGCCGCAGAGGCCGCGGGCGCAGATGTCGCAGGTGAAGACGCGGCGGACATGGCGCCAGCCGGCCTTGCGGCGGCAGCCGCAGCGGAATGCGCTCCGAGGGCGGGAGCGACACTGTGCGCGCCGCACACCCCCGGCTCGGCGCCTCGAACACCCTCTTCACCAGCTTGAATGCTCGTTTCGCCAGCGCGAACGCCCGCGTCGCCGGCATAAGCGCCCGCTTCACCAACGGGAGCACCCGCTTCACCATATGCAGGCGCATCCCCGCCGACCTCGCCGTCGGCGCGCCCCTTCAACCTGGAAAGCGCCGCGCGCCGCACGGCATCGCGCAGCTCCTGCTCGGTGGGCGCAATGCGATGCTGCGCGCCCCCCTCGTGGGCAAGCGAGCGGCGCAGGGCCTCGAGCTGCGCGCGTCGGTTGTCGGACAACTCCGCCACGGCTAGGCGCTCTCCCCCACTTCACCCGTCTCGATGATGCGCACGAGCGCGGCCTCGTCGAGCACGGGCACGCCCAGCTGCTCGGCTTTGGCCAGCTTGCTGCCCGCGCCAGGGCCCGCCACCACATACGAGGTCTTTTTCGACACCGAGCCGGAAGTCTTGGCCCCCCAGCTGCGCAGCAGCTCCTCGGCGTCCGTGCGCGCGTACGCCGAAAGCGTGCCCGTCAAGACGAAGGTGAGGCCGGCCAGGGTCTGCGGCTTTTTCTCCCCGCCCGCCGCGGCCTCCATCTGCAACCCGGCGGCGCGCAGCCGCTCCACGAGCTTGCGGTTGGCCTCGATGGCGAAGAAGTCCACGACCGACTGCGCCACGACCTCGCCCACGCCGTCCACGCAGGCAAGCGCCTCGACGTCGGCGGCCATGAGCGCATCAATGTCGGTGAAGGTGGCGACGATGGCCTCGGCGGTCGTCGCGCCGATGTTGCGGATGCCCAGCCCGAACAGCACGTGCGCGAAGGGCTGCTCCTTCGAGGCCTGCACCTGCGCGAGCGCCTTGCCCGCCATCAGGTGCCCCAGCACGCGCGGGCTGCCGTCGGCGCGCGGTTCGCCCACGACGAGGCGCGCCAGCTGCCCCTCATCGAGCGCGTAGTAATCGGCAACGTCGGAAAGCATGCCGGCCTCGACCAGCCGCTCGATGAGCTTTTGCCCGAAGCCGTCAATGTCGAGCGCAGGGCGGCTGACCCAGTGCGCGAGCCGCGTGAGTACCTGGGCCGGGCACTCGGCGCTGTCGCAGCGCAGGAACGCGCCGTCGCGGTAGACCGGCGCCCCGCAGCTCGGGCAGACCTCGGGCACGGGCACGGGCTCGGCGTCGGCCGGGCGCAGCTCGAGTATAGGGCCTACGACCTCGGGAATCACGTCGCCGGCCTTGTGGATGACGATGGTGTCGCCGATGCGCACGTCCTTGCGCGCCAGCTCGTCGTAGTTGTGCAGGGTCGCGCGCGAGACGATGGAGCCGTCCACGCTCGTCGGGTCGAACTCGGCCACGGGGGTGAGGGCGCCGGTGCGCCCGACCTGGACCGCGATGCTGCGCAAGATGGTGGTCTTCTCCTCGGGCGGGAACTTGAACGCGATGGCCCAGCGCGGCGCCTTGGCGGTGAATCCCAGCTGCTCTTGCAGGGAGAACTCGTCCACCTTCACCACCACGCCGTCGATGTCGTAGCCGAGCGCGTCGCGCTTTTCGGCGGCCTCGGCGCAGAAGTCGTGGACGGCCTGCTCGTCGTCCACGAGGCGGATGTTCGGGTTCACGGAAAAGCCCGCGCCGCGCAGCCAGTCGAGCAGCTCGTGCTGGCTTTCCACGGGCAGCTGCGCGGGGTCGGCCGCCGCGTAGAGGAAGGTGGCCAGATCGCGCCCGGCCGTGACGCCCGGGTCCTTTTGGCGCAGCGAGCCGGCGGCGGCGTTGCGGCAGTTGGCGAAGGGGCGCTTCAGCTTCAGCTTGCGGCCCACGAGCTCGCCGGCCTCGACGCGGGCGTTGTGCTCGAGGATCTCGTCGTTTTCGGCGGCGGTCTGCGCGTTTAAGCGCTCGAAGGACGCGCGCGGCATATAGCACTCGCCGCGCAGCTCTACGGGTGCGGTGAAGGCAAGTGCGCCGCTTTCGAAGGAGAGCTGGGCGGGCACGTCGTCCACGCGCCGGATGTTTTCCGTGATGTCCTCGCCCACGCGCCCGTCCCCGCGCGTCGCGGCGCGGACGAGCTGGCCCGTGTCGTAGGTGAGCGCGATGGAGGAGCCGTCGATCTTCAACTCGCAGCAGTAGCGCGGGGAAAAGCCGAGCGCCTCGTGCGTGCGGGAAAGCCAGGCGTCGAGTTCCTCGAGGCCCATCGCGTCTTCGAGCGAGTACATGCGCACCGCATGCTCCACAGGCTCGAAGCTGGCCGAGACCCCGCCGCCGACTTTTTGCGTCGGGCTGTCCGCGTCCACGAGGGCAGGCCAGGCGGCTTCCAGCTCCTCGAGCTCGCGTTCCAGCGAGTCGTAGGCCGCGTCGGAGAGCTCGGGAGCGTCCTGCTGGTAGTACTGCTCGCGGGCGCGCTCGATGATGGCGCGCAGCTCGGCGGCGCGCTCCTTCACGTCGTGCGGTATCTCTGGCGAAGGCACCTCGCGTGTCCTCTCGGTCGTGTGTCGGCGGGCATGGCGTGGCTGCGGCTCGGCGGTGCGCGGCACGCCCCTTCATCCGGGTGAAGAGGGGCGCCTTTCGCGGCACGTCGCGCTGCCTCGTGTCGCGGCACGTCGCGCCCTACAGCGCGCACGCGCAGCCTCACCATGTCGGCACGTCGCGGCACACATGCAGCTTCACCATGCGAAGGCACAGGATAACCCTACGGCGCGGACCATGCGCACAGCGCCGCGCAACTCACCAAAAAACCGCGAGGGATGGCGCAACGGCGCGGCTAGACGGCGGCGACGTTTCGCGCCTATTAGGCGGATGCTAGCAAACGGCACTCTTCCAGGCGGCGAAGCAGGCGGCACGGAAAGCCGCGGGGTCTTTGATGCGCGGGACGCGTATGCGCGCGCGGACGGCGGGCGGGACCGCAGCGCCGGATGCCGCCGAGGCTGCAGCGTCGAGCGCCGCCAGATCCGCGTCCCCAAGCACCCCCGCGCCGGCCGGCGGGCGCTCGAGATAGCCCACGGAGAAGAGGCGCTCGTTCAACGAGACCTCGCGTTCCTCGAACGAAAACAGCTGCGGCTCCACGAGCGCGGCGGCAGCCACGACGTCCCAGCACACGAAGGCCTCCATGCCGTATTTCTCGCCCATCCAGGCAAACCAGCTCTCGCACTCGCGCATGAGCAGCGAGCTCTCCCCCATCTCCTGTGCGAACAGCTCGCGGGTGAAGGTGGCGGGCAGGCAGGCCTGCGCCGTGGCGACGGCGACGGGGCACGACGCGCCTAAAACCGCGTGCGTCGCGGCCGCGTCGCAGGAGAAGTTCAGCTCGTCCATGGGGCGCCCGTTCACGAACAGGCTGTGCTCGATGCCGCCCATCAAGTAGACGCCGGCCAGATGCTCGAAGAACGCGGGGGCGACGCCGGCCGCGCCCTTCAGGTTCGTGAGCGAGCCCGTCGCGACCAGGTGCAGCTCGCCGCCCGCCCCGCGCGCCGCCTCGGCCAGAAAACGCGCGGCCTCGCTGTCGGCGTGCGCCCCGTCCGCGCCGCCCGCCACGACCGGGACGTTCAGCCCCAGCTCGTCGGCCAGGCGCCGCGTGTTGGCATAGACCGTCTCGATGTCGCTGTTGCCGTAGGTGCAGGTGATCCCCGCCAGCTCGACCTCGTCCGAGTGCCCGAGCAGGTAGAGCAGGGCAAGCCCGTCGTCGACGTCGGCGCCGGTGCCCATGGTGTTGTCGCAGTCGAGGATGACGCGCTTCATAGTCGAAATCGCCTCCTTCAAGGATTCAAGTCTTCAAGCCTTCAAAGCGTCAAGCCAGGTGGTAGTAGTCGCGCGCGAGCAGCTCGAGAAAATCCCGGGACAGGTACACGTCGAGCTTGCGCGCGGTCTTCTCGTTTTTCAGCGGATGCGCCGGGTCGTGGTAGTGCACGCGCGCCTGCGCGCTCCACGTGACGCCGCGCAGGCAGTTGGCCATCGTGTAGGCCGCGAAACGCCCGTCGAAGCCGTCGCGGGAAAAGCGCCCCGCCACGGCGTCCCAGTAGCTCTCCACGAAGGCGTCGCGCGCGTCGGCGGTGAAGATGAACTCGCTGTCCCATATCGTCGTCGTCGGCGCGAGGAAGTAGGCGACGTCGCGCGTGGCCTCGCCCACGATGGCCTTCTCCCAATCGACGATGTGGCCGCAGCGGGCGTCCGCGGCACGGGCGGTCCCCCTACCTGCATCGCCGACGGCTCCCCTGCCCGCGGGAACGCCGCCTGCCGCACCGGCAGCAGCTTCACCCGCCGTGCCCGCAGCTTCACCCGCCGCGCCCGAGGGGATGATG
>CAVAWX010000107.1:0-5120 GCA_963592385.1 Acidaminococcaceae bacterium
CACATGCCCACGGAGTACCGGCGCTGACCGATGCCCCAGACACACTTTTTGAAACTTAACCCTCGCATGACGCTGCACGAGAGCCAGCAGATCCACGCACGAAAAAGCGCGGGCTGCATATGCAGCCCGCGCCTCATTTCAGGGTTATGTGTACGCACCCGCGCCAAAAGGCACGACGCACGATTCCCGCGCCCTTTAGGCCTCGGTGTAGCCCTTCGTCACGTCGGGGTTCACGGGCACGCCCGGGCCCATGGTCGACGACACCGACACGCTCTTCACGTAGCGGCCCTTTGCCGCATTCGGCTTCGCGCGCAGAATCTCGTCGTAGAGGGTGCCGTAGTTCTCGGCCAGCTTGGCCGGCTCGAAGCTCGCCTTGCCGATGATCACGTGGCAGATGCCGAAGCGGTCAGCACGGTACTCCACCTTGCCGCCCTTCAGGTCGGCGACGGCCTTGGCCACGTCCTGCGTCACGGTGCCGAGCTTGGGGTTGGGCATCAAGTTGCGCGGGCCCAAGACCTTGCCCAGGCGCCCGACCTTGCTCATCATGTCCGGCGTGGCCACGGTGGCGTCGAACTCGATCTTGCCGGCCTGCACGTCGGCGACCAGGTCGTCGGAGCCCACGATGTCGGCGCCCGCCGCCTGGGCCTCCTTGGCTTTCTCGCCTTCCGCGAACACCGCCACGCGCACGGTCTTGCCCGTGCCGTTGGGCAGGCTGATGGAGCCGCGCACCTGCTGGTCGGCCTGGCGCGTGTCGATGCCCAGGCGGAAGTGCGCCTCGACGGTCTCGTCGAACTTGGCCTTCGCGTTGTCCTTCACGAACTGGACAGCCTCGAGCGGGGTGTAGAGCTTGTCCGCCTCGACCTTGCCCGCGACCTCGCGGTAGTTCTTTCCGTGCTTTGCCATGCCAAAAACCTCCTCTGTGGTGCAAACGAGCCGCGCTACCCGCGAAACTCTCCCACCCTCATGCGGCCTTTCCTCGTGAAGGGCCGCGGATTACCTCATGCGCGCAAGGCGGCGTGCCGCCACACCCCGTGCGCTAAAAACAAGGGGCCGGCGCACCCGCCCGACGGCGGCAGCGCGCCTGCCCGCATGCGCCTCGCTAGTCGAGCGCGCCTTCCTCGATGGTCACGCCCATGGAGCGCGCCGTGCCCGCGACGATCTTCATCGCAGCCTGCACGTCGTTGGCGTTCAGGTCGGGGAGCTTCGTCTCGGCGATCTCCTGCAGCTGCGCCTTGGACAGCTGGCCGACCTTCTCGCTTTGCGGGACGGCCGAGCCGCTCTTCAGCTTCAGCGCCTCCTTGATCAGCACGGCCGCCGGCGGCGTCTTGGTGATGAAGTCGAAGGTCTTGTCCTCGTAGACCGTGATCTCGACCGGGATGATGGTGTTGCCCTTGTCCTGCGTCGCCGCGTTGAACGCCTGGCAGAACTGCATGATGTTCACGCCGTGGGCGCCCAGAGCCGGGCCGACCGGGGGAGCCGGGTTTGCCTGGCCCGCGGGAATTTGAAGTTTGATGATGCTATCTACTTCTTTTGCCATTGCCTTGTCCTTACTCGTTCGCGCCGGACGACCAGCCCCGCGCGGCTTTCACTCTCTATGGAAAACGCGCCCTTCGCGTGAGAAGCCCGCCCTCCACATGGGCGGCACGCGAAACGGTGCGCGAGTTCTTTCAACCTAAATCTTTGCCACCTGCTCGAACGACAGCTCGACGGGGGTCTCGCGGCCGAAGATGCTCACGAGCACCTTGACCTTGCCGGACTCGGGGCTGACTTCCGAAATCGTGCCGTCGAAGTCGGCCAGAGGCCCGGAGACGACGCGCACGACCTGGCCTTCCACCAAATCGGTCGTGGTCTTCTTCGGGGCAGCGGCGCCGTTCGCGCGCACGTTGCGCTTGGTCATCTTGTCGAATTCCTCGCGCGACAGCGGCTCGGGCTGGCCCTCGGCGCCGACGTAGCCCGTCACGCCGTTGACGTTGTGCACGGCCACCTGCGTGCGGTCGTCGAGGTCCATGCGCAGCAGCACGTAGCCAGGGTAAATCTTCTTCTCGGTCGTCACGCGGCGCCCGCCATCGCGGATCTCGGTGACTTCCTCGGTCGGAATCAGCACCTCGAAGATGTTGTTCTCGAAGCCCTGGGTCGCGATCATGCGCTCGATGTTTTGCTTGACCTTGTTCTCGTACCCGGAATAGGTATGGACGACGTACCACTTCTTTGACATGAAAACCTACTCCCCGCTACGCCAGGCTGGCGATCCAGTCCAGCGGAATGACGACGATGTTGTCGATGATAGCGATGTAGACGCCGAAGAATATGAGCGCGGCCACGACGATGAGGCTCGCGTTGGTCAGCTCCTGGCGCGTCGGCCAGGTGACACGGCGCATCTCGGCACGCACTTCGCCGAGGTAGTTCTTCATGCGGGTGAAGATGCCGACCTTTTTCGGCTTGCCGTTGGCGTCGCGCGCCGGCGTCTGCTTGGAAGCGGACGTGGCGGTCGCCTTCTGCGTGGGTTTTTTCTTCGCGTAGATGGAAGTCTCGGTGCCGGTCTTGCCGTCCTTCTTGGAGGCTTTCCCGAATTTGGCCTTGGCCGTCTTCGCGCCCTTGGCGCTCTTCGACGTGTCCTTGCCCTGGGCGTCCTTGGCCTCTTTGGCAGCGTCGTCGTTCTTTTTCAAAGCCATAGTAGAAAACTTTCCATCCGTCGTGCATTTGCAAACGCATGCCGCACGGGCACGCGTCGTTTTCGTGGTGCAGCGAAAAGCCCAAGCGGCTCCTCGCCTATGTCCCGCGTCGCGCGTCTGGCAGGCCAGGAGGGACTCGAACCCCCAACATCCGGTTTTGGAGACCGGCGCTCTACCAATTGGAGCTACTGGCCTGTGTGCCGTACGCGAACAGTGCTACAGATTAGCACACCTAGCGGGTCTCGCGGTGCAGAGTATGATGCCCGCACCACTTGCAGTATTTCTTCTTCTCCATGCGGTCGGGAGTGTTCTGCTTGTTCTTCTTGGTCGTGTAGTTGCGGCGCTTGCACTCGGTGCAGGCCAGCGTGACCAGGGTTGCTACCATTTCTTCCTCCTAAAGCGCAAACCAGCCCGGCGACCCTCATATGAAGAGCCGCCGGGCTCGTGTCATGCGTCAAACTCGCAAGCTCGCGCGCGTCTTACTCGATGATCTCGGTGACGCGGCCGGAGCCGACCGTGCGGCCACCCTCGCGGATAGCGAAGCGCAGGCCCTCTTCCATGGCGACGCCGTGGATGAGCTCGCCGGTGATCTCGACGTTGTCGCCGGGCATGACCATCTCGGTGCCCTCGGGCAGGGTGACGGTGCCGGTGATGTCGGTCGTGCGGAAGTAGAACTGCGGACGGTAGTTCGTGAAGAACGGCGTGTGGCGGCCACCCTCGTCCTTGGTCAGGACGTAGACCTGGCCCTTGAACTTCTTGTGCGGGGTGACGGAGCCCGGCTTGCACAGAACCTGGCCGCGCTCGATCTCCTCGCGCTTCGTGCCGCGCAGCAGGATGCCCGCGTTGTCGCCGGCGACTGCCTCGTCAAGCTGCTTGCGGAACATCTCGATGCCGGTGACGACCGTCTTCTGCGTCTCGCGGATGCCGACGATCTCGACCTCGTCGTTCATGTGGCACACGCCACGCTCGACACGGCCCGTTGCCACGGTGCCGCGGCCGGTGATGGTCATGACGTCCTCGACAGCCATCAGGAAGGGCTTGTCGACGTCGCGCTCGGGCGTGGGGATGTACTCGTCAACCGCGTCCATGAGCTCCCAGATCTTGTCCTGCCAATCCTTGTCGCCCTCGAGCGCCTTCAGCGCGGAGCCGCGGATGACGGGCACGTCGTCGCCGGGGAACTCGTACTCGGTCAGCAGGTCGCGGGTCTCCATCTCGACCAGGTCGATGAGCTCCTCGTCGTCGACCATGTCGCACTTGTTCAGGAAGACGACGATGTAGGGAACGCCGACCTGACGGGCGAGCAGGATGTGCTCGCGGGTCTGGGCCATGGGGCCGTCGGTGGCGGCGATGACCAGGATAGCGCCGTCCATCTGCGCCGCGCCCGTGATCATGTTCTTCACGTAGTCGGCGTGGCCCGGGCAATCGACATGCGCGTAGTGGCGCTTGTCGGTCTCGTACTCGATGTGGGCGACGGAGATGGTGATGCCGCGCTCGCGCTCCTCGGGAGCCTTGTCGATGTCCTCGAAGGCGGTGAAGTCGGCGGTGGCGCTGCCGTGGGACCCGTCGTTTTCGGAGAGGGTCTTGGAGATGGCCGCCGTCAGGGTGGTCTTGCCGTGGTCGACGTGGCCGATGGTGCCGATGTTCACATGCGGCTTGGTGCGCTCAAACTTTTCCTTCTCTGCCATGTTTCCTCCTAATGCCTTTTCGCTTCGTTGCCCCCGCACAAAAAGGCGGAAGCGCATGACCTATATAACTACGTGCAACGCCGCGCATGCGGCGGATGGTGCCTGGTAGCGGCGACTGGATTCGAACCAGTGACGCCACGGGTATGAACCGTGTGCTCTAACCAACTGAGCTACGCCGCCATTCTTGGATGTGCTGAGCACGACATCTGCTGCGTCAGGGCACCTGCGCGCCTCGGTCACGGCGCGAAGGCCGCTCCCTCGGTGCTCGATGCCCTTCCTTGCATCTGCCGCACTCATCCCATCCAAAAAAACATTACATCAAGGCGGCTTTTGCCGCCAAAGCCGGGACTCGTGTCCCGGGTGGTGAAAATGGAGCCTGTGATCGGGATTGAACCGATGGCCTCTTCCTTACCAAGGAAGTGCTCTACCCCTGAGCTACACAGGCACGATGGTGGGCGCGCATGGATTCGAACCATGGTAGGCAAAGCCAACGGATTTACAGTCCGCCCCGATTAACCGCTACGGCACGCGCCCATCGTGTGATGAAACTCGCTATGTGCGCTTTTCAAGTTGCACGCTGCGCAAAGGGACACACGCCCGCTGCACAGCGGTCAAAGATAGTACCTCGTGAAAGGGAGGCTGTCAACGAAAAGAATGCAATACCACGCACCCGGGCGTATCTTCGCCCACTTCACCGGCGCGCACCTTCACCCCACACGCCTCCGTGCCGCGCCCCAGGTCTTCACCGGCGCACGCGCGCGCC
>CAVAWX010000108.1:0-5013 GCA_963592385.1 Acidaminococcaceae bacterium
TCCTGTTTTCCCGACCCTGTTTCTGGGCGGGTTTTCCGCATAACTTAACTCGCACTTACGCCGACTCCTGTTTGACGAAACTGGGCGGGACACGTAAAATGTGATCCACTAAAGCTGGAAAGCCTCTCGAAGAAGCGCAACTCCAGCTCTTTTTATATCCGAGGAAGGCTATGAGATACGAAAAGCCGTGGCAAAGCATCGAGGAGCAGGCGGAACAGCTGACCGTCGGCAAGGGACTCATATGCGCCGACGAGACGAGGCTCAAATGCGTGTTGCTCGAAATCGGCTACTACAGGCTCTCGGCCTACTGGTTCCCATACAAAACTCTTGGCAGGGATGGCCGCACCCGCTTTCGTGACGGCACCACGCTCGAGATGGTCTTGCGGTCCTACGAGTTCGACCGGCGCCTCCGTCAGCTGATGTTCGACGCGGTGGGCAGGATCGAGGTCTACCTCAGGAGCAGGCTTGCCCACCTTGCCTCTATGAAGGATGGGCCGTTCGGATACCCGGAGAGCGTCGTGGCGAGACTCAAGAGAGAGTTCTCCGCGGCCAAGAAAAGCGAACAGTACATCAGGCACTTCGCCGCGAAATACGGCGATGAGCACGAGCTGCCGCCCTATTGGATGATGATGGAATGCGCCACGATGGGCACGGTCGAGCTGCTCTATTCGAAGGTGACCCCGCAGACGAGGACGGCGATTGCCGGCGAGCTAGGCGTGAAGGTCCCTGTCCTCAAAAGCTGGATTGCCGTGCTCCGCGTCTCCAGGAACGCATGTTGCCATCACTCCCGGGTCTGGAGCAGGACATGGGGCGTAAAACCCATGATCCCCAAGGCATGGGATGGATTCGGCGGCTCTAACGACAAAACCTTTGCGGTTCTGTCCGTCCTCTGTTACATGCTCGAGCGCATCGGGGGCGCACAGAATTGGAGGCGGGCTCTCGACGCGCTGATTGCCGAGTTCAACGACATCCCGCTGGAGAAAATCGGGTTCTGCGACGACTGGCGCGAATCGGATCCGTGGTTGGGTGCGGAGACCGGCGTCGAGTAGTACGGTTCGGAGGGCGCCCACCGCCTAGCTGCCCGAAGGGCTTCTGCCCTGCCGTCATAGAGCGCTGCATGGAGGATATGGACATGGGCGACGGCCTGCCGCAAGTCGCCTACCAAAACCAGATCGGCGACATAAAGGCGCTCCCGCAGCTTCTCACGATGAAGCGGGCGAGCGAGGAAATTCGCGCCTTTCCGTCCGCGTAAGCCCGTCAAGCCCCGACATGTAGCGGCAGAACATGAGGCGCAACTTGAGACGAGAGCTTTTTCGTTTCAATTTACGCCCCATATCGAGTTGAATCCAGCGCGATTTCCTGCACTTGAATTGCGAAGTCAGCCGAACCGTCCCCTATTTTCAGGGGCGTGCGCGCACCGCGCGTTCCTAAGCCCGTACGCCAGCACACTTCCCTTCACGCGCAGCACCCGCGCTGTTCATAACGGCCGTAGCTCCCACGCTGCTCATAGAGCCCGCAGCGCTCGCAGCACCTATGCTGCCCATGGTCCCCGCAACGCTCGCGGCACTCGCAGATCCCGCTGCGCTCGCGACACTCGCAGCACCCGCAGTTCTTGTAGCGCCCGCGCCGCTGCTTGCGCGCTCTTCCTCGCGCGTGTCGATGACGACGGGCTCCTCCTCGCGGGGGCGCGCCTTCAGGCGCAGCGCAAGGCACAGCGCCGCAACGGCCAGCACGAGGGAGAAGACGATGCCCCAATGCGCGCCCTGCGTAAACGAGGACACCGCGTCCGTGCCGCCCGCCTCCGAAATTTGCGTGCCCGTCGTCACGAGGTAGGTGGCCACGGCCGTCGCGATGGCCCCCGCGACCTGCTGCAGGGTGTTGAGCATGGTGCTGCCGTCGCGCGACAGCTCGCGCGGCAGGCTCGCAAGCGCATGCGTCTGGCACGGCGACATGGCCAGCGGCACGCCCACGACCAAGACGATGTGGCAGGCCACGACATACCCGAGCGGCGAGTCCGGCGTGGTGAACAGCAGCATGACGCAGGCGACGATGGAGATGGCAAAGCCCACGATGGCCGGCCCCTTGGCTCCGACGCGGTCGTAGACGCGTCCGGCCAGCATGCTGACGATGGCGTTCACCACACCGCCCGGCAGCATCACCAGCCCCGTCACGCTCACGGCGATCAACATGGCGTTTTGGTAGAACTGCGGCAGGATGTACATGGCAGACAGCGTGATGGAGAAGTTCAAGGTCACAGCCAGCGCCGCGACGCGGAAGCCGTCGATGGAAAAGACGCGCAGGTCGATGACGGGCGCCTCCATGGACAGCTGCCGGCGCACGTAGACGACGAGCGCGACGGCCCCGACGGCAAGCGCGGCCACGACCGGCGCCGAAGCCCAGCCAAACGAGCTCGACATCCCCACGCCCAAGACGATGCCGCCGAAGCCGAGCGTGGAGCTTGCCACGGAGAGGGCGTCGATCCTGGGGCGCGTCAGCTCGTAGGGGCTGGGCTGGAATTTCACGGTGAAGACGAGCCCGCCGAGCACGACGATCGCGAAGCTGAAGAAAACCCAGCGCCAGGACAGGCAACCCACGAGCACGCCCGCAAGCGTAGGTCCTATGGCGGTGGCCGACATGATGACGAGCGCGTTTATGCCCATGGCCGCGCCGATTTTCTGCGGCGGCATGACCTCGACGACCATGGAAAACATCAGCGGCAGGACCAGCCCGGTGCCCACGCCCTGGATCACGCGGCCGGCAAGCGCCACGGGAAAGCTTGCCGAGAATCCGCTGACAAGCGCGCCGACGAAGAAGGCCGCGAGCGCGAACACGGTGACGCTGCGGGCGGAAAACCATTTGAGCAGCAGGCCGGAGAAGGGCAAGACGATGCCGATGGCCAGCATGTAGCCCACGACGAGCCACTGCACGACGGACAGTTCCACGCCGAAGGCGCCGGAAAGCTGCGGCAGGGCGACGTTGAGGGCTGTCTCGCTGTACATGCCGGTGAATCCGCCCAAGTACAGTCCCATCATGGCCAGATAGGGGTGGGGGTGCGCGGCGCGGGCGCTCGGAGCCTGCGGGGCCTGGGCGACGTCGGTGGACGCGGTGGCCTGGGCGACGTCGGGTGCGGCGGCGCGCGCGGCGGCCGCGTTTGGAGCTTGGTTCACGAATGGTTCCTTTCAAACGGGTCCCGGTCCATGCGCCGGGCTGGAGCGCGCACGTCGAGGCGTGGTGAAAAATTTCACGCAGCGCAGGTGCGACGTGTGCCGCGTGCGCATGCACACGCGGTGCGTGAAGTGCCGTGCGGAGTGCGCAGCCCCCTTGCGTCCGAGTGCCGAAAGGCAACAAAAAAGCACCCGCCGCATTCGAGATGGACGAGCGCTTCGTACGCAAGCGGTATGTGAAGTCCGCCTCTTCTGACGCGCTGCGCCCATTCAAGCACAAAACGCCCGCCCGTCGTAAGCGAAGCTTTTGTGGAGATTTTCGCGGGGAGCGCCATGGCCAAGGCTTTGCGCCCGGCGGGGTACAATCCTCGCAATCGGCCGCTTGGAAACTCCGCAATCGGCGGATTGGACGGAGAAAACGCAGGATGTGCCCCCTGCAGGAGGCAGCGGCGCACGATGGCACACGGCGGCGCACGAGGCGCCCGGCACGCAAAGCAGTCGGCAAGGCGCCGGAGATATGGAGGCAGATGGTGAAAGGGACAGCCGGACGCACGTTCAACATGGCAGCAGACAACGCGCCCATGCCGGGCTGCACCGTCTCGACGTGCATGAGCGAGGCCGGCGAGCCCGCGCTTATATGCTTCTCGCTGGCGGCCGGCACCGACATCAGCCCCGAGATGCATCCGGCAGACAAGCTCCTCTTCTGCCACGGCGGCCAGGCGCGCGTCTTCGACCTGGACGGGCGCGAGCAGCACCTGCGTGCGGGCGCATGCTCTATCATGCGCAAAGGCGTGGCCACGGGTGTGGAAAGCGCGGACGGCTGCGTCTACACCGAGATAGAGCTGGAGAAGGGAAGCGTCATGAACGAATTGCTCGAAGCGGGCAAGGCCGTGCAGCTCGGCGGGCTGCTCGATTACAAAGCGGATTCCATCGTCAACCTCGACATCGTCAAAAACGACCACCTCAAGTTCATGGTCATGGCCTTCGACGAGGGCACGGGCCTAAGCGAGCACGCGGCGCCGGGCGAGGCCATCGTGTGTGCGCTCGAGGGTCGGGGCATCATCGGCTACGAGGGCGCCGAACACGCCATATCCGCAGGTGAGAGCTTCAAGTTCGACAAGGGCGGCAAGCACTACGTGAAAGCCGACGGGCGCTTCAAGATGGCCCTGCTCATCGTCTACAGCGAATAACGGGCTTTTCGCGGGGCCTAACGGCAAGGCTGGGCGAAGGCTTGCCGCAGCTTGCCTGTCGGAGTGAGGCTGGCGACATTTGGCGTGCCCCTTTCACCCTGAATTCGGATAAGTGTCGTATATCCAGCATCTAGAATACGGAAAAGTGCTTTAATCCGAGGTGATGAATTCAGGAAAAGTGTAGTTCCTGCCAAGGACCGTGCGCAAAAGGGAGCTGCGCTATTTCACCTCAAAAAAGGTGGGGGAGCTCGATTTCGTCGAGGAGACGCGCGACGGAGACGTGCTCGCCATCGAGGTCAAATCGGGAAAACGCTTCAGGTCGCACGCGGCGCTCGACAATGCGCTTGCGGCAAAAGGGTATGGGGTCGATCAAGCCCTTGTGCTCGCCGAAACCAACCTTTTCCGCGACGGGAGGGTGCTGTATCTGCCCGTCTTCATGGCGGGCCTCTTGGAGCCGTAAGGCCGGGCGGTGGAGCCGGACTGCTTGTTCAGGGCGCGTATTTCCTCGCCCGCGCGCTTCATCGTGAGAAGCTGCGGCAGCGCCTTTATGTCGCCTGTCTGGTTTTGGTAGGCGACCTGCGGCAGGCCGTCGCCCATACCGATGTCCTCCATGCAGCGCTCTATGACGGCAGGGCAGAAGCCCTTCGGGCAGCTAGGCG
>CAVAWX010000109.1:0-4940 GCA_963592385.1 Acidaminococcaceae bacterium
TCCTGTTTTCCCGACCCTGTTTCTGGGCGGGTTTTCCGCATAACTTAACTCGCACCATTTCCACTTAACCAAAACGGGCAAACGGGGGCTCTACAGCTCTTCCTCCGCGAGGTATTCCGCAAAACCGGGCAAGGCAAACCGGAGCTTGCCCTGGCGCGGCTCCTCGATGACCCCGGCTTCCAGAAGCCGTTTCTTGTAGCGCGACACCCAGCTGGAATCGCGCCCTGTCGCCTGCGCGACCTCGGAGCGGGACGTGTATTCACTATCTTTGTCCATCGCGGCGAGAAACTCCCTGTCGCCATTGGAAAGCTCCCCCAGCGTCGCTGCGAAGACCCTGTCCTTGAGCTCCTCTTTCGCGAGCTCCACACCCTGTTTGACGTCTGCAAGGCGTATGACTCGCGAATCCCGCGCCGCGTTCCATGCGCGAAAGCCGACCAGCTGCAAAAGATAGGGAAAGCCGCCAATTGCCCCGACGGCGCAGTCAAGCGCGTCGTCGTCGATGGTTTTCCCCGCCTCTTGCACCGTCGCCCGAAATGCCTCCTTGACCGCGTAATCGGGGATGGGGTCGAGCTTGAACTGCTGGGCCCGCCGCAGAAACGACGTCGTTTTTCCAAGCAGAAGCGAAGAGGCGTGGTAGGGCAGCCCCGCCATGAACAGGGCAACTTTTCTATTCTCTCCGACGAGCAGCTGGAATACCGTCGCCAGCTGAACCATCTCGTCGAGGGTGCCGTCAATCTCGTCGACCACGAAGAGGATGCCTACGTCGTTTTTCTCGAGTGCGTCAAGCAGCGAAGTGATTTCCGAGCGCCAGTTCGTGGCCTCCTCGGCGTCGTTTTGCCAGGAAACGGATCCGAGCGACGCAATGCCCACCTGCGTGATCTTGCGCGAGCTTTTCTTCTCGGCCAGATGGGCAGCAGACGTCGCGGCCTTCACCAGAAGGTCGTCGAGCATGCCCGCGCCGGCGGTCGTGTTGGCGACAATCCACCCCATCTGCTCGGCGCGAAGGCCCATGTAGCGCAGAAGCGTCGTCTTGCCCGACCCTCTGACGCCGGTGATGATCGAGCACAGCTCGGGGCTCGCAGCGCCGGAGTCCAGCGCCTCGGAAAGGCTCGCGATGATGTCCTCGCGGCCAGCGATAATGGGCGGCACTTTCCCAAAAAGCGGGGTGAAAGGGTTGATGCGCTCGTCTTGCTCGCTCATGAGAACTCTCCGTTCGCTGGCTTTGCCTATAGTATAACGCCAACGGGCGCCAACCGATGCCAACCGATGCCAATGGACGCCAACGGGCGCCAACCGATGCCAACGGACGCCAACGGGCAACTGCGGGACGAAAAATGCCGCAGGCCCGTCGAGAAGACGAGCCTGCGGCACATATGCGACACGCGCACAACTCACACAGCCGCGAAGCGCCGCAGGTCCTGCAGCGCCCCCTCGCGCGACCTACATGGCGAGAGCCGGGCAGACGCCGAGCTTGTCGTAGAAGTAGGCCCATTCAACATAGGTGGTGCTCGTGGCCATATAGTAGAAGCCCTCGGGGGTTTCCGTGTTGAGCGAGCGATACCACGCGCCTGTCGAATCAGAGGTCATATCCTTCGGGGTGGCGCCGGACCTCGTCTGGTAAAGGGTCGTGTACGCCTTTTTCTTGCCACTCCACCAGGTGTACTGCGTCCCCTCGACAGCTCTGCCAGAGCCCGCCTTGCCCTCGACCTCGATGTAGGACATCGGCCAGGCCTGCTCGCTCGTCACGGTCGGGTCGCCCCAATCGCTGTAGTTTCCGTTGATGCTCTTCTTGCTCACCGTCGCCAGCATCGACTTGAAGTCGTCCTCGAAATTGCCCAGCACGTAGTTCTTCATCACGTCCGCCTGCATGTCGGAGCCATTCCAGCCGCGGGGGTTGGCGATGATGTCCTCTTTATCCGCATATATCGCCTTGGCCTCGGGCAGGGAGTGGGTCGCCATGAAGGTGACGGTCGAGCCGTCGGCAGAACTCGCGTCACCCGAGCTGTTCAGGTGCGCGCCCACCTCGACCACGCGGAACTCCATGTAGCGGTCGTCGTAGGCAAGGGCGGAGTCGTCTTTGAACAGAGTGTAGAGGTGGTATTTGTCCTCGTCCATGATGGTCTTCCAGGCGCTCGCCGTCTCGCAGCTCGCATCGGCACGTATCGCCTCTACCTCGGCCGCGATGGTCTCCGCATTCTTGCTCGTATAGGTCTCGGGGTTCCTGTAGTCGTCGTTTTCCTTGGCCGCCGCATTGCCCGTCACGTACTTCTTGGCAGGGGCCATCCAGTAGGAGCCGAGCGAGGCGTCGATCCAGTGGGCGTAGAGGTTGACGACGGCACACGAGCCGGCCTCGGTCTTGGACGTGGAGGTGGAGGAATCGGTGCACATCTCCTCGCCGGAGGCCGCCAGGCTGTGCCCGTCGATGTAGGTGAGGGTCGTGAGGCTGTCGTACGCGAACTTCCCGGTCGTCACGTCGGTGTCGGTCTTGCCCAGCGTCCAGAAGCCGAAGCGCTTGCCGCTCGGCGCGGAGAACATGCTGTCCACCGACCTGAGCGTGGCGGTTTTCGCGCCCACCGCGATCGACTGCACCTGCTCGGCGCCCGTGCCGCCGTTGGCGTGGTACTTCACGACATAGCCCGTCGTGCATATCGCATAGTAGGTCGTGTTCCCCGTGACCTCGATGTCGGCGATCTGGCCCGGCGTGTAGACGGTGGTGCTGCCGTCCACGTCGTCTTTGTTCGTGGACCAGCCGACGAAGACGGTTCCGCTCTTTGCTTTCACGTCGGTGGGGACCTTGCTCTCGGCGAGCTTGGTGCCGGAGGTGGCGTCGTACTTCTTCTGTATGGTCTTGTTGTCCTGCCAAGTGCAGCCGGTGGTGCCCACGTCGAAGGTCACCGTGTAGACCGGGGGCGGCTCCTCGATCGTCCACGTGCCCGAGATCGTGCCCGTGTAGTTGCCCTTGCCGCTCGCCTTGGCGTTGTAGGTGCCGGCGGTGGTGGCGCTGGTCGTGCCCTCCACGGTGAGGTCCGAGACGGGAACGGTCGTGATGGGGCTGTCGGCCGAGCCCAGCGGCGTCGTCAGCGTGGCGATGGGGTCGCCCGCCTCGATGGGAGAGCCGGTGTAGACCGTGCCCGAGTTGGCGAAGCTCAGTTTCGCGGTCAGGGCGTTCAGCACATAGGGGTCGATGGTGAACGAGATGTCCTTGGAGGCGGCCTCGTAGTTGTGCTGCAGGGTGACGGTCGCCTTTGCGGTGCCGGCATTGATGTTGTTGCTGTAGGAGACCGTGTAGTCGGCCTCGGCGACGGGCAGGTTGTTGTAGGAGACTTCGGCGGCGGGCTTTTGCTCCGTGCCGTCGTAGGTGCAGACCTTCGGGTTCATCGTGACGTAGAACTTGGAGAGCTCCACCGGCGCAGGCACGATCTCCCACGTGCCCGAGGTCGAGCCGGTGAAGTTGCCCTTGCCGGCCGCCTTGGCGGTGTAGGTCGCGGCGTTGGTGCCGGTCGTGTCGCCGGACAGGTCGTAGTCGGACGCGGACAGGGTCGTGGTGCCGTCCGCGAGCGCCGTCTTCAGCGTGAGCGTCGCGTCTCCCGCCTGGATGGCGGAGGCGGTGTACGACGTGCCGTTGTTGGCGAAGCTCAGCTGCGCGTTGTCGTCGGTCAGCGCGTAGGGGTCGATGGTGAAGGTGGCGTCCTTGGAGACGGCCTTGTAGTTGCCCTGCAGGGTGATGGTGGCCGTGGCAGTGCCGGCGTCCTTGTTGTCCGCGTAGGAGACCTTGTAGTCGGACGCGGAGAGCGTCGTGCCGTCGTAGGTCACGGTCGCGGCCGGCTCGTGCGCCGTGCCGTCGTAGGTGTAGGTGGTCTGCGCGAGCGTCACTTCCAGCTTGTCGGGGTCTATGTCCGAGGACACGATCTTCCAAGGTGCGCCGGCCGCCGTGCCGCTGTAGTTGCCCTTGCCCGTCAAGACGAGCGTGTAGTCGCCCACGTCCGTGCCCGTGTTGCCCGACACGTCGTAGTCGGAGGTGCCCAGGGAAAGCTTCTCGCCGCCGAGGGAGACCTCCTTCACCGAAACGGACTGCTCGACGCCGGCGCCGGCGGCATCGGTCTTGTAGGCGAGCTGGTCGCTTTCCAGCGTGACGGTCGCGCCGGTGATGTCCTTGGGCGTGATGTTCCACGTGGCCGTGGCGCTGCCCTTGTAGTTGCCCGCGCCGGTGACGGTCAGGGTGTAGTCGCCGCCCGTCTTCACGTCGGTCGCCTTGTCGCCTGCGACCGTGTAGCCGTCCGCAGGCACCGCGCTCCCGTCGCCGCGGCCACGGAAGCAACGCCTTTCCGCTGCTCCGAGCCGCTGTAGACGAGTGGCGTAGCGTCGAGCGTGACCGAGGCGAGCTGTGCCTGCTCGATCTCGAACTCCAGCACGAGGTCGGCGCTGGCGCCCCAATTGCCCTTGAAGGAAAGGGTCGCGGTTGCCTTGGCGCCGGATTTGGCCGTCGCATCGGTGTTGTTCGCGTAGGCGACCGTGTAGTCCACGCCCTCGGAAAGCCCAGTCGGCAGCCCCGTGACGGCCGGCTTCTTGGCCTGCCCGTCGTAGACGAGGGTCGTGCCGTCGAGCTGCACGGCGGCGCGCTGCTCTGCGGAAAGCGCCCCGGGCACGATCTTCCACGTGCCCGAGGTCGAGCCGGTGAAGTTGCCCTTGCCGCTCGCCTTGGCGGTGTAGGTCGCGGCGTTGGTGCCGGACGTGTCGCCGGACAGGTCGTAGTCGGACGCGGACAGGGTCGTGGTGCCGTCCGCGAGCGCCGTCTTCAGCGTGAGCGTCGCGTCTCCCGCCTGGATGGCGGAGGCGGTGTACGACGTGCCGTTGTTGGCGAAGCTCAGCTGCGCGTTGTCGTCGGTCAGCGCGTAGGGGTCGATGGTGAAGGTGGCGTCCTTGGAGACGGCCTTGTAGTT
>CAVAWX010000110.1:0-4859 GCA_963592385.1 Acidaminococcaceae bacterium
ACGACCCCACCAACGCGCATTGCTACCTGCCCATCGTGCCGTGCTTCGCCTTCGGCGGATCGCGCCTCGTCACCTTCGACACCCAAGGCCACGGCACCGAGGTGGCCTCGCGCTACGTGCAGACCGGCCAGACGCTGGACGACCCCACCGACGAGGCGGGCACGAGCGAGGGCCTGCGCCTCGAAGGCTGGTACACCGACGCGCGCTGCTCCACCGACGCGCGCTGGGACTTCACGCAGCCCGTGAACTCCGGCATGACGCTCTACGCGAACTGGGTGCCCGACTCCGACGCGGACGTGTACTGGATCGGGCCGGCCATGACGACGACCACGGGCAACACGGCCGACACCGCCAACCAATCGAACAGCAACTACGTGAAAGAGGAGTGGAACGTCAAGAAGAGCTCGGCCGAGATCCGCGCCGACGTGGACGTCCTGAACGACACCGCGCACGCCGTCTACAGCGTCTCCAAGTACAACGAGGTCCTGGCCGAGTACACCTCGTTCATGAAAAACGACGACTACCACCTCTACACGAAGTACGGCTCGGGCACCTCGACCAACGACTACTTCGAGTTCCGCATCATCAACGTGGGTGAACACGACGGCGACGGCAGCGCGCTGACCTTCCAGGGCGTGCACGCCTTCACCGCGGCGCAGCAGCAGAATTCCGTCAAGACCAGCATAGGCGGCTGGAGCGCCACGCCGCTGCGCGAGACCATGCAGACCACCCTGCTGGACTCGCTGCCCGGCATCAAGGACGACATCATGTCCGTCGAGAAGAAGGGCGCGGGCGGCCTGACCTCGACCGACGTCGTCTCCACCGAAGATGCGCTGTGGATCGCCGCCCTCACGGAGATTTTCGACAACAACGTGCGCACCGACGGCAGCGGCAAGTCCAACCCCGAAGAGGGCTCGCAGTACGCGTATTGGAAAGACGTCGCCGATGTGAAGATCGCCAACGACACCAACGAGGCGCTCGTCCCCGTGGGCCTGCAACGCGACGGCAGCACCGCCACGAACGTGGGCAACGTGGGCTGGCGCATGTGGCTGCGCTCGGCGAACGTGCTGATGAACGGGGGCTTCCTCTGGGTGAACAGCTCGGGCGCCAGCTCGAAAAACGACCCCACCAACGCGCATTGCTACCTGCCCATCGTGCCGTGCTTCGCCTTCGGCGGATCGCGCCTCGTCACCTTCGACACCCAAGGCCACGGCACCGAGGTGGCCTCGCGCTACGTGCAGACCGGCCAGACGCTGGACGACCCCACCGACGAGGCGGGCACGAGCGAGGGCCTGCGCCTCGAAGGCTGGTACACCGACGCGCGCTGCTCCACCGACGCGCGCTGGGACTTCACGCAGCCCGTGAACTCCGGCATGACGCTCTACGCGAACTGGGTGCCCGACTCCGACGCGGACGTGTACTGGATCGGGCCGGCCATGACGACGACCACGGGCAACACGGCCGACACCGCCAACCAATCGAACAGCAACTACGTGAAAGAGGAGTGGAACGTCAAGAAGAGCTCGGCCGAGATCCGCGCCGACGTGCAGACGATTCTGGCCGAGCAGGCGGCCGGCACCCTGGGGCAGGCGGGCACCGTGTCCAAGGAGTACCAGGACATGATGAACTCCGACGCCTACCACCTGTACACGAAGTACACCGACGCGAACTCCAAGGGCTCCAAGGACAACTACTTCGAGGCGAGGATCATAGAAGTGGGCAACCACGACTCGAACGAGGCCCTCACGTTCCAGAGCGCCTACAAGCTCCCGACGGCATACACGCTCAACTCGACTGCAACGAACGGCGGCGGCTGGACGGCCACCCTGCTGCGCAAGAACCTCCACGAGGAGGGCTACGTCACGGCGGGAACGGGCGGAACGATCTGGAACAACTTCACGTCGGGCTTTACCAACGACCTCATGACCGTGGAGAAGAAGACGGGTAAAGGCAGTACCAGCAGCACCATCACGACCTCGCTCGACAAGCTCTGGCTGACGTCGTTTACGGAGATCTCCGGCACCAGCACCACTTCGTATCCTGCCGAGGGTAGCCGTTATACGTACTATGCCAACCTGCCCGCAAGTGACACCGCAGAGAACCCCGCCCTTAAGTTGACCACGCGCGAGGGCAATGGCGCGGCAAATGCAGATTCGAGTTACACGGGTCTGTTTGGGCGTACGCCGTTCCTGGCTAATGGGACTCAATTTCAATACATATATAGTTCGGGGAAGCTAACGGGATCTGGTTACGCTAACTGTTTGTGCGCAATCGCCCCGTGCTTTGCCTTCGGCGGCAACCTCGTGACCTTCGACCTGCAAGGCCACGAGGCCACGGAGGCCACCACGCCCACCACGCAGCTGGTGGACTCCGGCGCCACGGTCACGCAGCCCACGACCCCGGTGGACGTCAACGGCGAGCTCACTTTCGGCGGCTGGTACACCGACACTTCGTTTACCACCGCGTGGGATTTCTCCACCGACACCGTGAGCGCGCCCACGACCCTCTACGCCTACTGGAAGCCCGACACCGACAAGTACTGGATCGCGCCGGCCAGCCGCACGACCACGGGCAACACCGCCGCCGAGACGAGCCAGTCCAACGCCTGGGACGCCACCACGAACCCGACCGGCTACAACGACGAGGAGAAAAACGTCGTGAAGTCGGCCGCCGAGATCCAAGCCGACGTGAAGGTCTTGAACGACACGGCGCACGAGGTCTACTCGGCCGAGGAGTACACGAAGGTCTACAACCTCTACGCGGGCTACATGCAAAACGACTCCTACCACCTGTACTGCAAGTACGGCGGCGCGACCACGCAAAACGACGACGACTACCTGGAGTTCCGCATCATCGGCGTGGGCGAGCACTACGCCATCGGCGACAGCGCAGACGGCACGACGCTGCAAAGCGACGGCAGCGTGCTGACCTTCAACGCGGTGGCCTCGATCCCGCTGGCATACCCCGTGAACCTGACCAACGTGAACGCCGGCGGCTGGGGCGCCTCGGAGCTCTACCAGCAGATGAACAACGTCTCGGGCAAGAGCACCATTTACTCGAAGTTCCCCGAGGCGCTGCAAGACGACGCCATGAGCGTGAAGAAGTTCTCCACCGCGGGCGGCGGCTCGAAGGCCTCGGACAGCGGCTCGGCGAACAAGTTCTGGAGCGTGTCGGTGACGGAGGCGACGGGATATACCGCCGACGGCTACAAGCTGGAAGGCGAGCAGTACGACTACTTCAAGGACATCGGCGTGACGGCGGTGGAAAGCGGCACGGCGGGCAGTCTTACGGCGCAGCCTGCGCTCGTCAACGCGGACAAGACGCGCAGCGGGGCCAACCCCTCCAACGGCGGCAACACGCACTACCTCTTCGCGGCCCTGCGCTCGCCCGGCCTGAGCAACACCACGGGTTGGTCGTGGCTCGCGGCTTCTGGCGCAATCTCCTACTACCACACCGGCTCGAGCTACTACGACTCGGTGCTCCCGGCGTTCTCCTTCGGCGTGGGCTACACGGTGAAATTCGACGGCAACGGCGCCAGCTCGGGCACCATGGACGACCAGACCGGCCGCACCCTGGGCGACGGCGTGGCCTTGACGGGCAACGGCTTCTACAAGGACGGCTACGGCTTCACCTCGTGGAACACGGCCGCCGACGGCTCCGGCACGAGCTACACCGACAAGCAGGTGGCAGACCTTGCCACGTCCGGCCAGAGCAGCGTCACGCTCTACGCGCAGTGGACGCCGCTGGAGGACTACTGGATCGCGCCGGCCGCCAAGACGGTCACGAGCCAGACCGACACCGGCACGGTCAACGCCGCCTACACCAACCCCGAGACGGGCGTGGTGAAGACGCAGACCCAGATCCAAGAGGACGTGAAGGTCTTGAGCGACACGTCGCACACGTACTACACGGCGGCGCGCTACGCCGAGGTGCAGGCCGAGTACGCGGCGTACATGGACGGCGACTCCTACCACCTGTACACGAAATACAACGGGGCAGGGGCCACCTCGCGCGCGGCCAACGACTACATGGAGTTCCGCATCATCCAGATGGGCGCCCACGACGACGACGGCAGCGTCTTGACCTTCCAGGCCACGAACGCGATCCCGACGGCGTACGCGGTGAACTCCGACAAGACGGACACGAGCGGCTGGGGGAACAAGCCGCTGCGCACGAGCCTGAACGGCACCATACTGAACTCGCTCGGCGGGCTGGCCGACGACATCATGACCGTGAAGAAGAACACGGGCTCGGGCGCCGCCACCCAGACGCTGGAGACCTTCGATGAGACGCTGTGGATCGCGGCGCTAAGCGAGCTCTACGATGGCAACGGCAGTTCCATCGCAGGTGAGGGCACGCAGTACGATTTCTGGAAGAATCTCGGCATCACGCTGGGTGGCGCGACCACCGCGACGTCTACGACCGCGAATCCAGCGCTCACAAGCCTCGGTTATTTGCGCGATGGCACGAACTTCACGAGTTGGGCGGGGTGGCTGCGCTCGCCGCACAACACGACGGCGTCGGACTACCTCCATATCCACGGCACCGGCACCACGAACTCTTCGGATGCGCAAAACCTCAGCGCCCAGCTGCCCATCCTGCCCTGCTTCACCTTCGGCTGCAACGTGAAAGTGGACTTCAGCACGGGCGACGGCGGCAGCGCGGTGGACACGCAGCTGCTGCACGCGGGCGCCCACGCCACGCAGCCGGCCGACCCGACGCGCGACGGCTACGTGTTCAAGGGCTGGTACACGAAGGACGGCACCGCCACGGGCGACTGGGGCGACGCGTTCGACTTCTCCAGCGACACGATCGCGGAAGACACCACGCTCTACGCGAAGTGGGACAGCGTGGCCGAC
>CAVAWX010000111.1:0-4851 GCA_963592385.1 Acidaminococcaceae bacterium
TTCGTATTCGTACTCGTCGTCGTCCAATTCCTCGTCTTCGTCCGCGACGTGAGGGACGCCCTTCGCCGCGCTTTCCCCTTTCACCACCCTGCGCTACGGCGCTCCGATTTCGCGCGGGGGTGCGCCGCGCTCCGCCCCGTTTCGGTTCACCCGGGCGCTTTTCCCTTTCACCGCGGCGCGCGTTTCGGGCTACAATGAACGCGCAAGCGAAAACTCGAAGATGGAGGTCTTCATGTACAAACATATCGTCGTCGCCATCGACGGCTCCGACAACTCCATGCGTGCCCTCGCGCAAGCCGCCGACATCGCGAAAGCCTGCGACGGCGTGCAGGTCGACCTTCTCTCCGTCATCGCCATCGACGTCTACTCCGACATGGTCTACGACCCCATCGAGGCCCACGGCGATTCCCAGCGCGAGCTGCTCGATCCGGCGGTGCGCACGCTGAAGGAAGAGGGCATCGACCCCGAGGTGGTCCTCATGCACGGCCGCCCCGCCGACGAGATCATCCGCTATCTGGAAAGCTCCGGCGCCGACCTCATGGTCATCGGCAGCCGCGGCCTGAACGCGCTGCAGCAGTTCGCCATCGGTAGCGTCAGCCACAAGGTCATCAAGCACTCGAAGTGCCCGGTCCTGGTCGTCAAGTAGCCGCATGATATTCGAGGCGATGATAGCCGACGACGAAGCGCCGGCACGGGTCGAGCTGCGCCACCAGCTCGAAGACACCGGGCGGGTGAAGGTGGTGCGCGAGGCCGTGAGCTTTCCCGAGGCCGTGGCGAAAATGGAGCGCGGCGGGCTGGACGTGGTGTTTTTGGACTGGGACATCGCCAGCCCCGACAACATGCTCCTGCACGACGCGTTGCCGCGCATGGAGCACGTGCCGCTGATCGTGTTGATGAGCGCCTACGCGGACTACGTGCCCGACGTGTTCGGGATCAAGCCGCTCGTGCACCTGGCAAAGCCCACCGACCGCGGCCCGCTCGACGAGTGCATCGCGGCCATCGAGCGGCGGCATCTGGAGCTGGTGGAAGGGCGCGCGCGGTGAAGATACTGGTGTTCAACGCGGGCTCGAGCTCGCTCAAGTTCAAGCTTTTCGACGCCGCCAGCGTGGGCGAGGCGCTGGAGGGGCGCACCCTGCCCGAGAGCAAGTCGCTGGCAAAGGGCGTGGTGGAAAACATCGGCACGGGCAACGCGCGGCTGCACTGGTCGTGCGCGGGTGCTGCGGGCGCCGGCGTCGGCGAGGGTGCGGGCACCCAGGACGCCGCTGCCCCCGCCGACGAGGTGCGCGACGTCGCCGCGCCCGACTACGACGCGGCCCTCTCCCTTGCCCTCGACGCGCTGGTGCACGCCGAGGCGGCGCCGCTTTCCTCGCTGGCCGAGGTGGACGCCGTGGGGCACCGCATCGCGCACGGCGGCGACGAGTTCAACAGCTCCGTGGCCATCGACGAGCACGTCATCGAGGTCATCGAGCACTACGCCGACCTCGCGCCGCTGCACAACCCCTACGCGCTGAAGGTGATCGCGCGCTGCCGCGAGGCCTTCCCGCGCGCGCTGCAGGTCGCGGCGTTCGACACGGCCTTTCACCAGACCATGCCGCGCCGCACCTACATTTACCCCATCCCGTATCGCTACTACGAGAAGTACCACATCCGCAAATTCGGCTTCCACGGCATCTCGCACAAGTACGTCTCGCGCCGCGCGGCCGGCTTTCTGGGCGCGGACCTGCGCGAGCTGAAGATGATCACCTGCCACCTGGGCGCGGGCGCGTCCATCTGCGCCATCGACCACGGCTACAGCATGGACACGTCCATGGGCTACACGCCGCTCGACGGCATCATGATGAACACGCGTTCCGGCTCGGTGGACCCGGCCATCATCACGGCCATCATGGAAAAGGAGGGGCTGGATCCGGCCGAGATGGACCGCGTCTTGAACCGCGAGTCCGGCTTTCTGGGCGTGTCGGGCACGAGCGGGGATCTGCGCGACCTGAAGGAGGTCATACGCTTCGGCGACACCCAGGCCGAGCTGGCCTACGACATCTTCCTCTTCTCCATACGCCGCATGATCGGCGCCTACGCCTTCGAGCTGGCCGGCGTGGACGCCATCGTGGTCACGGCGGGCGTGGGCGAGCACGACGCCTACGCGCGGCGTCTGATTTTCCGCGGCCTGGAGCCCTTCGGCATCGAGATCGACGAGCAGCGCAACTACGGCGAGGCCAACGTCGAGCGCCTCATATCCACGGACCGCGCGGCGGTGAAAGTGCTGGTCATCCCCACCGACGAGGAGGCCGAGATCGCCCGTGACGTGGCCCTCGTGGCAAGCGGCGCCGACCTCAGCGACCCCTGGGCGGTCTAGCAGCGCCTGGAAAAATGTGAGAAAAGCCGCTGCAAACCGTGGAAAAATGTGATGAAACACCCGAAATTTCACGGAAAAATGTGAGGACAATCGATTGAGCTGCGAAAACACGGGGTTCAACGGCGAGTTCTATACGTTCCCCTATTTTCTGGCGATGTTCACGAGGCGCTTTTTGCAGGAAAGGTGAGGGAGTGCCGCCGTGTCCGGACGCGACGGCGCCTGCGACTCGGCGCCCGTTGCCCAAACGCGCTTGCGGCGTCCGGGCTGCCCGTTGGGGACGGGGACGCCTGCGGCCTGGCGCGGGTGCCCAAACGCGCGTTTACCGTGCCGTTGTGCCGCGCGAAGCGGCGCGGCGGCGTTCGCGGAAAACCTGAAAACGTCTGGATTTTCCCTGTAGAAGAAAAAGCGGCGCGCGAACTTTACGCCGAGTGCGCGGCAGGGTAGGATACTCTGCCACTAGATAGGGCATTCTGCCGCCAGCAGATATATACGACGCGATGGAGACGAGGCGCCGCGATGCAGCATACGAACGAGAATCGAGGGGGGGGGCTTCACGGCCGTCCGCCGCGCGTCGTAGTCTCCGCTGCGGGAGCGCGTCGGTGAGCGGTCTTTCCTGCGTGTCGCGCCCGCGCCCGCGCAACCGCCGCCGCATGCGACTCGTTGCCGCCGTGTGCATGGTCGCCGCAGGCCTGCTCGTCTTCTCCGCAGGTCCCGTGCTGGCCTACTTCCAGGCAAACAGCATGACGCAAAACCTGGTGAGCTACCAGAAGGTGGAGGCGACGCCGAAGACCGCCTTCGCCGTCTACAGCGCCGACGACGGCAGCCTGAACTTCTACAACCGCACCGAGGTGCCTACCGCCGGCGACACCTTCGAGAGCAAGACGGCCACCGCCGTCTACACGGGTTTCGACACCGAATGCTACGACTTCTTAGTCAGCGGCACCGCGGCGCCGTGGTTCGAGTCCTACGCCGCGTCCATCACCTCGACCACGGTGGTGGACGACGGCATCAAGCCGCAGAGCCTGTCCACGTGGTTTCTCTGCTGCGAAAACCTCACAAGCGTGTCCTTGGCGAAGCTGGATACCTCCGCGGTGACGGACATGAGCCTCACGTTCATGGAGTGCACCTCGCTCACGGACATCTCGAGTCTGGCCGGCTGGGACGTCTCCAAGGTCGAGAGCATGGTCGGCATGTTCAACGACTCCACGTCCATCGCAGACATTTCGCCCCTCGCGAACTGGAAGACCTCCTCGCTCACGAGCATATGGACCATGTTTCACGACAACGCCATCACGAGTCTGTCGGCTCTCGCAAACTGGGACACTTCAAAAGTCACGAACATGGAAGACACCTTTCAGGACTGCCATTCCCTCGAAGACATCTCGGCCCTTGCGAACTGGGACGTCTCCAAGGTGACGAACATGAAGAAGCTCTTCGACAGCTGCGACCCCCTTGCAGACATCTCGTGCCTCAAAGATTGGGACGTCTCCAAGGTCACGGACATGCGCGAGATGTTCGGGCGATGCTCCGTCACGGACGTCTCGCCCCTTGCGGGTTGGGACACGTCTTCGGTGACGAACATGAACGGGATGTTCAAGGGCTTGTCGTCTCTCACAGATGTCTCGCCTCTCAGTTCCTGGAAGACCCCAGAAGCGACGGACATGGGCGAGATGTTTGCCGAGTGCTGGTCTCTTACAAATATCTCGTCTCTTGCGTCCTGGGATGTCTCCAAGGTCACGGACATGAACGGAATGTTCCGTTCCTGCCAATCCCTCTCGGAGTTTTCGCCCGTGTCCGGCTGGAAGACCTCCTCGGTCACGAACATGAGCCGGATGTTCGAGCGCTGCAAACAGATGCAGGATCTTTCGCACCTTGCAGGATGGGACGTCTCTTCGGTTACGGACATGAACCAGATGTTTTGGAGCTGCCAGGCTCTCACGAGTCTTTCCGGTCTTTCCGAATGGAAGACTCCTGCGCTGACGAACATGTATCGGATGTTCGGCAGCTGCGACCAGCTGCAAGATGCCTCGGCGCTTGCTGGATGGAATGTCTCCGCGGTCACGGACATGGGCGATATGTTCAGCAGTAGCGTGCTCACCGACCTCGCGTTCCTCGTGGACTGGGACGTCTCCTCGGTGACGAACATGGAAAGCATGCTCCAGGTGAGCCCAGACGCTGTATGCGATTTGTCTGGCTGGAACGTCGCGTCCGTGACCAACCACGCGAACTTCACCAATTCCCCGGGGATCGTGCAGCCTAACTGGGTCTCGTAAGCCCCGAACACGGACACGCCACCCCCCGCGTGTACGCTGCCGTGTCCGGGCGCGACGGCGCCTGCGACTTGGTGCCCGTTGCCCAAACGCGCTTGCGGCGTCCAGGCTGCCCGTTGGGGACGGGGACGCCTGCAGCCTGGCGTGGGTGCCCAAACACGCGTTTACCGTGCCGTTGTGCCGCGCGAAGCGGCGCGAATGTAGTACCATGGAGCGAGTTTTGCGGCG
>CAVAWX010000112.1:0-4163 GCA_963592385.1 Acidaminococcaceae bacterium
GGCGTCGTCGTGGCGGTCGCGAAAGTCCTGTAGGAGGCGGGCGCCCCGCGCATCTTGCACGTGAAGGCCCTGCGCACCCCGCGCGGCGCGCAACCCCTTCGCTACAGCAAAAGGCCTCTCCACGTCGGAGAGGCCTTTTCACGTGAAGAACTATGCGCGCCCGGCACTCGTTGCCGCTGCTAGAGGTCTTCCAAAGCGCTGGGATCAGGCTCGGGGATGGTTGCGATGAAGAGGAACGCAACGACAAAGAGAGCGCCCTGCAACCCCAGATTGAGCATCCAGTTGTCGCCGAAGACGCCCGAAACCAAAATGGGGAGCAGGTAGGAGAACAGGCAGGTGAGGGTCGCATAGATTCCGCCTGCGGACCCGGCGTACTTGACGCCGACGCCGGGCAAGCTGGGCAGCATCGAGTCGACGATGGGGCCTGCCAGGGCGGACAGGAAGCCGGCGACCACGAGCATGACCCACATCGGCGTCCCGTCGGGCACAAACCACGTCACGGCCAAGGAGAGCCCGCCGGCGATGCAGGCCAGCGCAAGGAAGGGCTTGAACTTGCCCATCTTCATGAACAGCGCCGGGCCGGCGAAACAGGCGGCAAAAGAGCCGACGGTCAAGATGGACGCCATGGAGCCGGCCAGCGTGGTCTCGATGCCCTTCCCCAGCTCGAGGGCGCTGGGCAGCAAAGACGTGAACGCGGTGTCGGCGCCCAAGATGATTCCGGAGGCGATGCCGAGCGTCCAGACGTACCTGTTCTTGATGACCTTGCCAAGGTACTGCACGACGGGCTCGGGCTCCGGCATGGACTCGCCTTTGGGGACGTTGCGCGCGAAGACAACCCAGACGACGGTGCAGACTGCCTGCGCAATCGCGGCGACGAGATACGACGAGAAGATGTCGGTGAACAGGGTGGAGGCGGCCTGGGCCACCACGACGCCCGCACATGCCATTGCCGTGAAGATGCCTATCGCAAGGCTGATGCGCTCTTTGAACCACGTTCCGTACACCTTTTGCAGGTTGCAGTTAAACGACGCGATACCGCAGCCGATGAAGAGCATGCCGACAATCTGGATGGGGTAGGAGTACAGGAAAAAAGTCCTGAGCAGCGCCCCGACAAGGGTGAGGATGACGCCGACGCTGACAACCTTCCTGACGCCGTAGCGGTCGGCGAGCGTGCCGCAGGGGATGCTCAAGAACACGGCCACGAGCATGGGAAGCAGCATGAGGTTGGTGAGGCCGGCCACGTCGATCTGGAGCATGTCCATGATCTCCACGCCCCAGGCGGACGCCTGGTACTGCATGTAGTTGGCCATAAAGGTGATAAACGATCCCGCGAACAGCATTACCCATGCATACGGGGGGATCTTCTGCTTTTTGTTTTCCATGATTCGACTCGGTCCTTTCTCGTTCAGGAAGAAGATTGCGTTATTCGCCCAGAAGGTCTGCGTACATGGGACGGAACAGTTCGTTGTTTGCGGCGTTGATGTCGCTTCGCGCCTCCCACGTATTCTCGTCGATGACCATCGTCATGCGGGTGTCGGCGGTGTAGGCGGGCCATTTTCCCATCGTAGGCGTGCTGGGGTCGCCGTTTTTGGCGAAGGCGTACCAGGTGTCGTTCATCGAGGTGGCAAGGCTCTCGGGCGGGTTGGGTCCGGTGAAGTCGAGCCCGTTGGGCACGTCGAGGTTCTTCATGACGAAGGGGACCTCGATCGCATGGCAGGCGCCAAGGTTGTCGTTGCGGCTCTCGTAGCAGAAGCGATAGCAGAAGACCTTGCCGTACTGGGACTGGAAATCGGCCATCAAATCTGACGTCGCGAAGAAGCCGCTGTTGTTCATGAAGTCCAGGTAGTCGGCCACCAGCTCCTTGTCGGGATGCGCCTCAAGCCACTTTTTCTCCCACTGCTCGATATCGACCTTGCCGTCGAAGTGCAGCTTGCACTGGGAGCGCCAAAACGCCGGCATCTCCTCGTGCGGCAGATAGAGCTCGAAATACGAGAACTCGTTGTTGGTGGAGCCGATCATCAGCGTGATGTCGCTTGCGGCGCCGTCTCGCCAGGCCTTGAAGGGCAGCGACGGGAGGTAGGTGCCGTCGCACTCGGGCGAGTAGATGAGGGAGATGTCGTTGGGGTGGCGCTCGGCCATCTCGTCTCGGACCTTCTCGAGGCGCTCAAGCGGCAAGGCGACGAGCTCTTGCACGGTGGTGCAGCCCGCCAGCTCGAGAAACTCCCGGGCCCAGGGGATCTTGAATTCGGGCGTGGAGTAGAGGTCGATGGGGCCGGACTCGCAGATCGCCTTCTGGAACAGCCCGCTTGCCGCCGGGCACACCGACAGCAGCGCCGCGCTCGCAGAGCCGGCCGACTCGCCAAACAGCGTGACGTTGCCGGGGTCGCCGCCAAAGGCCGCGATGTTTTCCTGGATCCACTTCAGGGCCGCCACCTGGTCCATGGTGTTGAGCCGGCCCGCGTCCGCGTACTCCTCGCCGCCGGGAAGCGCGTACAGCGCAAGCGAGGCCAAAAAACCCACACGGTAGTTGATCGTGACGATGACGACGTCGTGGCTTTTTGCAAAGTGCGATCCGAAGTATAGCGGGTCTGCCGAGCCGCCGGAGATGAAGGCGCCGCCGTGGATATAGACCATGACGGGCTGGTTTTCCTTCGCTGTGTCCTTGACCCACACGTTGAGGCAGAGGCAATCCTCCCCCTGTTGGTGCATGGAGGCGAGCTCGTACTCGTCTTTTTCCTGCACGGCGCTGTGGCCAAGCTTGCTGCAGTCGACTACTTCCTCCGACGACGGCAAAGGCCCGCAGGCCTTCCAGCGCCTCTTGCCCACCGGCTGCTGGGCATACGGGATGCCTAGAAACGCGTTGACGCCGTTTTCATCTACAAACCCCTCCATCACTCCTGTCCGCGTTTTGACTTTAGCCATATGGTTCCTCCTTCTAACGCTTGCGTTCAGGACGCAAAACATGATGTTTCCTTGCCCGACCCGAGGGTCAACACGGTGGTCGCAATTATTGAAAAAAGGCCTGCGACCTGCGATTTGAGCGAATTTTTGGGTTCACCGTCGCGCGTTTTCGGATTCAAGGGGCTCGAATGGAGGCGAATAGCTCCCCAAAACTCTTGTGTTGCCCAAGGGTTTGCTAAGATGAACGGGCACCAACGGCAAAAGGAGGGTCGGATGCAAGAGGGAACACGTCTGTCCATAAAGAAGACCGCCGCGCTCTTCGGCATGACGATCGACACGCTCTATTACTACGAGAAAATCGGCCTGGTCGTGCCACGACGAAACCCGGAGAACGGGTACCGCTCGTATGGGCAGGAGGAGTTTGCGCGCCTCAACGTCATAAAGACGCTCACCAAGATGGAGGTCTCGCTTTCACGCATCAAAGACTACTTCGACAACCGCACGCTTTTCTCGACCATCTGCATGCTCCGCGCGGAGCTTCTCAAGCTCGACCGCGAGGCGGAGAAGATACGGAACCTGCAAAAAGGCGTCGAGTCGATCCTCGTGACCTATGCGACTTCGTTGCAAGAGACGGTGAGCGAGGAGATACTGGAGCTCGACCTGGGAGAACGCCCGTACATCAAGGTAGGCGACGGGCACCTCGACTATCGGGACTTTCCGCGGCTTCTGGCAGAAAAGGCAAAGGAGACAGGCGTGGACCTCGACTCGCTTCACCTGCTCGACACCTACAAGGTCAAGCCGGAACACGGCGAGCTCGTGGGCACGGAGTTCCTGCTGTTTTCCGAGGTTCCGCTTGGGATTGAGGACGGGGCCTTTCCGGCCGGGAAGTACTTGTCGCTGACGTTTCGCGGCTCGTTCGAGGCGGGACCTGTCGCATACAGGCGCGTCAAAGAGTACATGGAGGCGCACGACTACCAGCAAGCCGGCGACTACATCGTTTTCTGGATCGTGGACGAGTCCGTTACCGCCATCGAGGGCGAATCTATCCAAAAGATACAGGTGGCAGTGGAACAGAAGGGATGAAGGCGCTCGTCGTTGCCGTCTTCTTTGACGATGCGTATCCAGCCGATCTTTCGCTTGTCCCTGGCAGCGCCTGGGCAGTTCGCCGGGGGCGGCTGGGAGCGGGCGGGGTGGCGCCGCCCGTCCCGGCTGTTGCTGCCTTGCGCCCGCGTTATACCGCCATTGACGGTAAACATTGGCGG
>CAVAWX010000112.1:4224-4918 GCA_963592385.1 Acidaminococcaceae bacterium
GCGGCTGGGAGCGGGCGGGGTGGCGCCGCCCGTCCCGACCGTTGCCGCCTTGCGCCCGCGTTATACCGCCATTGACGGTAAACATTGGCGGTAAAACGGAGGACGTCTGGGCGCAGCGGTGACGCGCTCTTCTGTGGCAGCTAGCTCTTCTGCGGCGGCTAGCACACGATCGCGTCGTCTGCGGTGAAGGCGCCGAGCGAGCCTTCCTTCACCTGGATGCACACGAAGCTGATGCCCTCGTCGGCGGCGGCGCGGAACTGGCGTTTGGCCGCCGGCGCGACGCGCATCCAGTCGCCGGCCGCAAGCTCGATGTCCTCGCCGTCGATCGTGGCCGAGCCGCGCCCCGCGAGCACGCCGTAGACCTCCTCGTTGTCCTTGTGCGCGTGGACGAAGGGCACGCCCGCGCCCGCGGGCAGATTGTTGATGCTCACCTCGGCGCCGGTGAGGCCGAGGGTCTCGTGCAGCTCCGTGCGCGCCTCGTCGCCGACGCTCGTCTTCGTGAAGTTTGCCATTGTGCTTCCTTTCCTTCGGGGTGAATTCGCAAGAAGTCCTTGCGTGGGGTATATTCAAGGTCAATGCGCACGCGAAATCGAGTACGCACCTTTTTGTAACTGCGTGCTTTTTTGCAATTCACCGAGAAAGGCGGCGCCTATGAAGACCAAAGACGAGCTTCCCGAGTGCCCGGTCGCCACGG
>CAVAWX010000113.1:0-4787 GCA_963592385.1 Acidaminococcaceae bacterium
GCTGAAGCCTTCGTGGACATGGAAGTCAAGGTTTCCGTCTCCGAATCCGCCGCCGCGCCCGCTGCGCAAGGAATTTCGCAATCGGTGGGTTGAAAACTTCGCAATCGGCGGGTTAAAATCTTCGCAATCGGCGGATTGAAAACTTCGCAATCGGCGGGTTGCACGAGAAAGGCGCAGGATATGCCCCTGAAAAAGCTCGACGCGCAAAACTACTTCCCGCGCTTGACAGACGCCCTCATCCAGCGCAAGCTCGGCTACGCCGGCGCGGTCGAGGTGCGCGGCCCGAAATGGTGCGGCAAGACGCAGTCGGCGCTGCAGCTGTCCTCCAGCTCGATCATGATGCAAGACCCCGACAAGCGGGCCGACTACCAGGCGCTCGCCGCCACGAAGCCCTCGATGCTCCTCGAAGGCGACGCCCCGCGCCTGATCGACGAGTGGCAAGAGGCGCCGCAGCTATGGGATGCTGTGCGCTTTGCCGTGGACGGCGACGACAGTCCCGGCCGCTTCATCCTGACGGGCTCCTCGACGCCGACCGCCCTGCCCGCGCATTCGGGGGCGGGGCGCATCGTCTCGGTGGACATGGACCCCATGACGCTTGCCGAATCGGGCGACTCCACGCGCGAGGTCTCGCTTGCCGCCCTCTTCGACGGCCTCTCCGACGTCGCGGGGCACTCGGACTGCGACGTCGAGCGCATGGCCTATCTGGTCTGCCGCGGCGGCTGGCCGTACGCCGTCACGCGCGCCAAAGACGACAGCGCCCTCGACATGGCCTTCGACTACCTGGCGACGATCGCCGAGCAGGACATATCGCGGGCCGACGGCGTCACGCGAAACCCGCAGTACGCACGCCTCATCATGGCCGAATACGCGCGCCTCAGCTCCTCGCAGGCCACGCAATCGACCATCCTGAAGGACCTGAAGTCGCGCGACATCGACTTGTCCCGCGACACGGTCAACGGCTACCTCGCCGCCCTGCGCCGCCTCTACGTCGTGCAGGAGCTTTCCGCGTGGACGCCCTCGCTGCATGCGAAATCGCGCATCACGAAGACGCCGACGCGCCACTTTACCTGCCCCTCGATCGCCGCCGCCGCCCTCGGGGCAAGCCCGCGCTCCCTGCTGCGCGACACCTCGACGCTCGGCCTCCTGTTCGAGTCGTTGTGCGTGCGCGACCTGCGCGTATACGCCCGCGTCCTCGGCGGGCAGCTCTTCCACTACCACGACGAGGCGGGACGCGAGGCCGATGCGGTCGTGCAGCTGCGCGACGGGCGCTACGCGCTGTTCGAGGTGAAGCTCGGCGCCGCGTTTGCCGACGAGGGCGCGGACAACCTGGGACGCCTTGCGGCCAAGATCGACACGGCCGCGATGGGCGAGCCGGCGTTTTGCGCGGTGCTGGTTCCCGGGGGGTATGCCTACCGCAGGAAAGACGGTGTGTTCGTCGTGCCCATCACGGTGTTGAAAAGCTAGGCGAATCCTGCTGCTGAAGCCTTTGTGGGCACGGAAGCCCGAATTTCCGTTTCCGAGTCCGCCGCATGTTTTACTATGCCCGTATAGGAGAAAGGGGTTTCTTATGAAGAAGCGGACGAAAATTTTCGGTATCGCGCTCGGCGTCGTGTGCGCGGTAGGGCTTGCGGCGGGCGCAGTCCAGGTGGCGCTTGCCGCGACGAACGTCACGTTGACGGTCGAGGTCACCTACGACCAGACGGGCGCGCGCAGCATGCTCGCCGACGTGAACGATCTGCGCGCGAACGAGGCGTGGATTACGCTGCAAGATGGCACGCGCTACACCATCCCCAGCACGCTTGCCGCCTACCAGTGGGACTACGGTTTGGAGAATACCGCCAAGATTCGCGCCAAGGAGATAGCGCTCAGCTATTCGCACACGCGCCCTGACGGAAGGTCTTGCAGCACGGCCTTCGCGGAAGGCGGGGCTTCCGCTTCGGGCAGCAAGGGCGAGAACATCGCTGTCGGGCAGACGAGCGTTTCGAGCGTCATGACCGACTGGGCCGAGGCAAATGAGGATTACAGTGGTCAGGGGCATCGTCGCAACATGCTCGGAGGCATCTTCGAGAACAGCAGCGGCACGGTCTCGCTTGGCGGCTTCACCCACATCGGCATCGCCCACGTGAAGTTCCAGGGGATCGACTACTGGGTGCAGGAGTTCAGCAGTGAAGCGGGCAGCGTCAGCTCCCTTCCCGTGGACGACAGCACGCAAAACGTGGACGTGACGGTGGCCGACTCGAAGGTGTCCGAGAGGACCCTGACGGCGGCGCCGAGCCCGCTGACCATGCTTTCCGGGGAAAGCGAAGACCTGCCGCAGCTGTCGGCAAGCGTCAAGGTCGAGGGATTTTGGAGCTACAAGGCGAGCAGCATCCCCCTCGTCTTGCCTTCTACGACATGGACGAGTGCGAACAGCTCGGTTGCAACGGTGTCGGGCGGCAAGGTCGTCGGCAAAAGCGTGGGCACCACGAACGTGCAGACGAGCGTTGCGGTCGCCGGCCAGACGATGACGTCGAGCGTGCCCGTCGAGGTTGTGGACAAGGATCTGGCCAGCGCGACCATCACCTTGAGCGCAGACAGCTTCACCTACGACGGCACCGAGCAAAAACCCGGCGTCACGGTGAAGATCGGCTCGAAGGAACTCGTCGAGGACACGGATTTCACCGTCTCCTACGAGGACAACGTGAACGCCGGCACGGCCGACGCGGCAAGCGGCGCCCCGACTGTGCGCATCACGGGCAAGGGCGACTACACCGGCAGCAACACGAAGACCTTCACCATCAACCCGAAGAAGGTGACCAGCGGCACCATCTCGCTTAGCTTCGGCAATCCGTACAAGTTCACCTACGACGGCACGGCCCATGTGCCGCGCGTTGTCTTCAAACTCGATGGCACGGCTCTGACGCAAGACGTCGATTATGAGGTCACCTGCACGAACAACGTCAACGTCGGGCACGTCGAGAACCTGCGCCTCGTCGGCATGGGCAACTACACGGGAAGTTTCTCCATGACGGGCAGCGAGTACTGCACGATTTCGGCTGCCGCGCTCTCCACGGCGGAGGTAGTTCTCGACACCAGCTCCTATACCTACGACGGCTCGGCGAAGCAGCCTGGCGTCACGGTGAAGGTGAATGGCAACGCCCTGCCCACGAGTGACTACAGCGTCGCCTACAGCGACAACGTGAACGCGGGGCAGGCGAGCGTCGTCGTCTCGGCGAACAGCACGAACGTGACGGGTTCGCAGACCGTCAAGTTCACCATCAACCCGATCGACATCTCGGGCACGGGCGTGGCCGCGATTGCCGCCGAAACCTACGACGGCGCGGAGAAGACGCCCGAGCCGACCGTCACCCTGAACGGGAACACCCTGAAGAAGGGCACCGACTATACCTTGTCGTATGCGAACAACGTGAACGCCGCCAAGGCCGACGCGGCAAGCGGCGCCCCGACCGTGACCGTCACGGGCACGGGCAACTATGCCGGCTCGAAGACCGCGACCTTCACCATCAATCCGGTTAGCTTGAGCAACGCCACCATCGGCGCCATCGCGGCCCAGACCTACGACGGCACCCAGAAGAAGCCCGAGCCGACCGTGGCGCTCTCCGGCACGAAGCTGGCAAAGGACATCGACTACACGCTCTCGTACGCGGACAACGTGAACGCCGCCAAGGCCGACGCCGCGAGCGGCGCCCCGACCGTGACCGTCACCGGCACGGGCAACTACACCGGCACGAAGACCGCGACCTTCACCATCAACCCGGCCAGCTTGAACGATGCCACCATCGGCACCATCGCCGACGAGACCTACGACGGCGCGGAGAAGAAGCCCGAGCCGACCGTCACCCTGAACGGGAACGTCCTGCAGAAGGGCACTGACTATATGCTGTCCTATACAAACAACACGAACGCCGCCAAGGCCGACGCGGCGAGCGGCGCCCCGACCGTGACCGTCACGGGCACGGGCAACTACGCGGACTCGAAGGACGCGCATTTCACCATCAATCGCGTGCAGATCAGCAAAGTGCAGATGACGTACTCGAGCAGCTGGGTCTACACGGGCGAGCCCATTTGCCCCGAGGTGAAGCTCGAGTTCAACGGCGAGGAGCTCGTGCGGGGCGCGGACTACACCCTCGAGTACAAGGACAACGTGGACGTCGGGCAGGGGCGGATCTTGGTGACGGGGCGGGGCTCGGGCTTCGACGGCACGAATTTCGACGGCACGAACACGATCTACTTCGCGATTGCCGCAGAACCCGTCGACATAGCGCCGGTGGTCGAGGTGTCCGTCATCCCCGATCAGACCTACGACGGCACGGAGAAGACGCCCGAGCCGACCGTCACGATCGGCGGCCAGGCGCTGGTGAAGGGCACCGACTACGAGCTCTCCTACGAGGACAACGTGAACGCCGGCACCGCGACGGTTCTCATCACGGGCAAAGGCGGCTACACGGGCTCGAAGAGGGTGAACTTCACCATCAAGGCAGCGAGCCTGGACGGCGGCGCGGTGTCCGCGATCGCGGACCAGGACTACACGGGCAAGGCCATCACGCCGAAGCCGACGGTGAAGGCAAACGGCACGACCCTCGTGGAGGGCACGGACTACACGCTGTCGTACAAGGACAACGTGAACCCGGGCACCGCGACCGTCGTCGTCACGGGCAAGGGCAACTACGCCGGCACAAAGGAGACCAGCTTCACCATCAAGGCCGCGCCGACGCCGGCGCCTGCGCCTGCGGGCGCGGCCGCGTGGAAGCGCCTGTACGGCCGCAACGCACTCGTGACGATGAAGG
>CAVAWX010000114.1:0-4596 GCA_963592385.1 Acidaminococcaceae bacterium
GCGTCGCATAAAATCTAAGTCGCATCCTATCAGATTCTTACAGCTGGGTGACAAAGGCTTTCCCTTTCGCGTGCGCTGACTACCATCAACACTTGTAAGCAAAAGGTGCCGCGCGCAAAGACGACGTCGCGGCGCGAAGGCGAAAAAAGGAGGCTCACGCGATGAAACTCAAGCCGTTGGGCGACAGGATTATCGTCAAGCAAGACGAGGCCGAGGAGACCACGAAGTCCGGCATCATCTTGACCAGCAACGAGAAGGAAAAGCCCCAGCGCGGCGAGGTCGTGGCTGCCGGCGAGGGCAAGTGGAACGAGGCCGGCGACGCCCGCATCCCCATGCCCGTGAAGACCGGCGACACGGTCATCTACGGCAAGTACGGCGGGCAAGAGGTGAAGATCGACGGCGAGGAGTACATGATCTTGCGCGCCGACGACATCTACGCCGTCGTCGAGTAGGGGCCTGAGTTTCACGAACCCCGCACACTCCACACGCGCGAGGCCGCGCAGCTGCGTGAACCGCGCGCGTTCACCCAAGCGGATTTTTTCGAGGAAAGGACTGACAGCACATGACTGCAAAGAACATCTACTTCGGCGCAGATGCCCGCGGCAAGCTGGCATGCGGCGCCTCCAAGCTGGCCGACGCCGTGAAGGTCACCCTGGGCCCCAAGGGCCGCTACGTGGCCTGCGAGCGCAGCTACGGCTCGCCGCTCATCACCAACGACGGCGTGACCGTGGCCAAGGAGATCGAGCTTAAAGACAAGGTCGAGAACATGGGCGCCCAGCTCATCCGCGAGGCCGCCGTCAAGACCAACGACGTGGCAGGCGACGGCACGACGACCGCGACGCTGCTGGCCGACGTCATGGTCAAGGAAGGCCTGAAGAACGTCACCGCCGGCGCCAACCCGCTGGCCATCCGCAGCGGCATCAACAAGGCCGTGGACGCGCTGGTCGCCAAGGTGAAGAAGGACGCCACCGAGGTCAAGGGCTTCGACCAGGTGAAAAACGTCGGCACCATCTCTGCCGGCGACCCGCAGATCGGCGAGAAGATCGCCGACGCCATGGAAAAGGTCGGCAAAGACGGCGTCATCACCGTCGAGGACTCCAACACCTTCGGCATCGACATCGACGTGGTCGAGGGCATGGAGTTCGACAAGGGCTACCTCAGCCCCTACATGGCCACCAACGAGGACCGCACTGTGGCCGAGCTGCAAAACCCCTACGTGCTGATCACCGACCAGAAGATCTCGTCGATCCAAGACATCCTGCCGCTGCTCGAAAGCATCATGCAGAACTCCAAGTCGCTGCTGATCATCGCCGAGGACGTCGAGGGCGAGGCGCTGGCCACCCTGGTGCTGAACCGCATCCGCGGCATCCTGAACGTCGTCGCGGTGAAGGCGCCGGGCTTCGGCGACCGCCGCAAGCGCATGCTCGAGGATATCGCCGTGCTGACGGGCGCGCAGCCCATCATGGAAGAGCTTGGCGTGTCGCTGGCTGATGCCAGCGTCGAGATGCTCGGCACCGCCAAGTCCATCAAGGTCACCAAGGACGCGACCACCATCGTGGACGGCGCGGGCAAGAAGGCCGACATCGAGGAGCGCATCAAGCAGATCGAGGCCCAGATCGAGGAGACCACGAGCGACTTCGACCGCGACAAGCTCAACGAGCGCAAGGCGAAGCTGTCCGGCGGCGTGGCCGTCATCAAGGTGGGCGCGGCCACCGAGGCCGAGCTGAAGGAGACCAAGAGCCGCATCGACGACGCCCTGCAGGCCACGCACGCGGCCGTCGAGGAGGGCATCATCGCCGGCGGCGGCGCGGCTCTCATCGACGCGGTGGGCGCCCTCGACAAGGTGAAGACCGTCTCCGACGACGAGAAGGTCGGCGTCGAGATCGTGCGTCGCGCCTGCGAGGCCCCCATGCGCGCCATCGCCGAGAACTCCGGCTTCGAGGGCTCGGTCGTCGTGGACAAGATCAAGAACTCCGAGACCGGCTACGGCCTGAACGCCGCGACCGGCGAGTACGGCGACATGCTCGAGATGGGCGTCATCGACCCGGTGAAGGTCGTGCGCTCCGCGCTGCAAAACGCCGCCTCGGTGGCCACGATGCTGCTGATCACGGCCGCGACCGTCTCCGAGGTGCCCGAGGACGCCGAGAAGGAGGCCGCCGCGCAGGCTGCCGCCGCGATGGCGCAGGGCGGCGGCATGATGTAGCCGCACCTTTCGTCGGGTGAAGGGGCGCATCTGGCGTCCTTTCGCCCGGCGTGAGGCGTGCGTTTCCGCGTCGTGTTCGTGCCGCGAAATTTCTTGAAATTTCTGCTTTACGAGCCGAGAAGTTTCGGGTAGTATCTATCGACGCTGCGTTTCGCAGATGGGGTGTTAGCTCAGCTGGTTAGAGCGCCGGCCTGTCACGCCGGAGGTCGAGGGTTCGAGTCCCTTACATCCCGCCACTTGGCTTTCACGAAAGGCCGCATCTCCAAGCAGGGGGTGCGGCCTTTCGCTGTATCTGCCGCTTCTCGCCCGCGCCTGCGCGGCCTTCGCGCTAGAATCAGCCCCGACACGATATTAAACGCGCCCTGCGAGCCGGGCGTGCGCGATGAAGGGGCGTGGCGCCTGGGCGGGCGTGCCGCACCTCGCACGTGCGCGCAGCCGCGCCAGGGCCATACGGGAAAGGACGCGAGAGGGATGAAGATCCTCGTCACCGGCGGCGCCGGGTTCATCGGCAGCCACACCATCGTCGAGTTGCAGCAGGCAGGACATACGGCCGTGGCCTACGACAACCTCTCGAACTCCAACCCCGTGGTCTTCGAGCGCATCGAGGCCATCACGGGCACGCGCCCCGGCTTCATCGAAGGCGACATCCGCGACGTGGAGAAGATGACGCGCGTGTTTTCCGAGGGCGCCTACGACTGCGTCATCCACTTCGCCGGGCTGAAGGCGGTGGGCGAGAGCGTGGAAAAGCCCGTCGAGTACTACGACAACAACGTCGGCGGCACGGCAAAGCTCCTGCTGGCCATGCGCGCGGGCGGCTGCGGCAACATCATCTTCTCCAGCAGCGCCACCGTCTACGGCACGCCCGAGACCCTGCCTTTGACCGAGGACATGCCGCGCGGCGAGACGACCAACCCCTACGGTACGACCAAGGCCATGATCGAGCGCATCCTGGCCGACACGCAGCAGGCCACGCCCGGCATGAACGTCGTGCTGCTGCGCTACTTCAACCCCATCGGGGCGCATCCGTCGGGCACCATGGGCGAGGACCCCACGGGCATCCCCAACAACCTCATGCCCTACATCACGCAGGTGGCCGTCGGCAAGCTGGCCGAGCTGGGCGTGTTCGGCGACGACTACGACACGCCGGACGGCACGGGCGTGCGCGACTACATCCACGTCATGGACCTGGCCGCCGGGCACGTGGCGGCGCTGTCGGCCCTCAAGCCCGAGGGCGGCTGCAACATCTACAACCTCGGCACGGGGCGCGGCACGAGCGTGCTCGAGCTGGTGGAGGCCTTCGAGACGACCACCGGGGTGAAGGTGCCCTATAGCATCAAGCCGCGCCGCGCGGGCGACATCGCCGCGTGCTATGCGGGCTGCGACAAGGCGGCCGAGGAGCTGGGCTGGAAGGCGCGCTACACCATCGAGGACATGTGCGCCGATTCCTGGCGCTGGCAGGAGGCCAACCCGAACGGCTACGAGGGGTAGAGGCGCGCGCCGCACGTTTGCGCGCAGGGTGAAGGGGGGCGCCCGCGTTCGCCACGGCGAACGCGGGCGCCCTTTTCACATGCATTCGAGAATCGCCATGCGCATACGCGTGCGCGGACGCCCGCACATGCACATGCGCGCGCGACATACGCGCCGACGCGTGCGCATACGCGTGCGCGGACGCCCGCACATGCACATGCGCACGCGGCATACGCGCCGACGCGCGTCCGCGCACGCCGTGCCGCGCGTGCTACTTCTTCGCGTTGTAGGTGTCGATAGTCGCCTGCATCGAGTCCACGGACTGCTGCAGCTGCTGGTTGGTGGTTTGCAGCTCGCCGAGCTGGCTTTGCTGCGCGGAAAGGGCGGCGCCCGTCTCGGTCGCCTTCGACAGCGTGCCCAAAAACGCGGGCACGCGCACCACGACGACGAGCAGCAGCACCACGCACACCACGGCCAGGCCGATGGTCAGCGCCGGCGAGCGCGAGACCTTCTCCGAGGAGGCGTCGAGGCTGGAAGGACGCGCGTGGTATTTACCCGAATCGCGCGAGTGCATCTGCATCTGGCGCGCCCGGTAGTTCTCGTATTCGGCTTGGGCGCTCGAAGGCGCGCCGCCGCGCGAGGGGGCATACGACGCGTCGCGCATCTGCGCCGCCCCGCGATACGAGGGGGCTTGCGCACGATAGGCGCGGGCGTCGTCTGCCGTCGTGGGACGAGCCTGCCCGCCGCCTGCCTGCGCATGCGGGGCACGGGCCTGCCCGCCTGCCTGCGCGCGGTAGACCTCGCCGTTTGCCTGCACGTTGCGGTAGCTGCGCGCGCTGCCGATGGGGTCCACGAAGCCCTCGTCGAGGTCGAGCGAGGCGCGCGGGTGCACGTGCTGCTGCGAGCTGCTGTGCGGATGCGGCTGC
>CAVAWX010000115.1:0-4459 GCA_963592385.1 Acidaminococcaceae bacterium
GCAACACCGCGCCCGGTCGCACGCGCGCAACGCGACATCGCCGCGAACTTGAGCCTCGCGCGCCGCCAGCAGCGCATCTCCGTCTCCGTGCTCGCCGACCGCACGGCCACCTCGGCGCCCACCATCTCCAAGCTGCTCAACAAAGGCGAAGGCTCGCTCGAGACCTTCCTGCGCGTGGCGTTTTCGCTCGGCATCCTCGACGGCGTCGTGGATGCGACCGACCCGCTGTCCACGCCGCTTGGCCGCATCCTCGCCGAAGACGACGTCCCCCAGAGGGTGAGGAGCTAGCCATGCCGAAACGTCGCGTGCGCGTCACGGTGCAGATCGACGGCGCGGACCTGCCCTGCGGGACCCTCGACCAAAACGTCCGCAACAACCGCGAGTCGCTGACCTTCTCCTACGACGCGCGCTACCTGGAACATCCGCAGGCCTTCGCCCTGAGCCCCGACATGCCGCTGGGGCCGGGCGCCTTTCACTCCGTCGGCATGGCCGAACTGCGCGCATTCGGCGACTGCATGCCGGACCGCTGGGGCACGAACCTCATGCGCAGGAAGGAGGCGCGCCTGGCTCGCGAGGAAGGGCGGACGCCGCGCACGCTCTTCGAGTTCGATTTGCTCTGCGGGGTAGACGACGCACAGCGCCAGGGTGCCGTGCGGCTATGGAGCGAGGCGGGCGCAACGGACAAAGCGGGTGGCACGGGCGGCATGGGCAAGGCGGGTGAAACCGGCGCGGCGCGCGAGGCGCTCTCGGCGCCGGGCACGGGAGTCCCTCGGGAAGTGGACCTGCCCGCGCTGCTGGACGCGGCCGACCTCGCAGCCGACGACCTCGCAGCCGACGTGCGCGACCTGATTTCCGCAGGTTCGAGCCTGGGAGGCGCCCGCCCGAAGGCTTCCGTCTGCGACGCGGGCGGGGCGCTGTTCATCGCCAAATTCCCCCGCAAGGGCGAATCGGCGCTCGACGACGTGTGCGCCTGGGAGAAGGTGGCTCTCGACATCTTCACGGCCAGCGGCCTTGCGCTGCCCGCCTCCAGACTGCTGAGGATCTCGGGGCGCGCGGTGCTGCTCGTGCAGCGCTTCGACCGTGCGGGCACGCGCCGCATCCCCTACCTGAGCGGGCTTTCCGCAATCGGCGGCCATGACGGCCACGACGGCTACTCCTACCTCGACCTCGTGGATTTTCTCGCGCGGGAGGGGGCGGACGCGCGCGCGGACAAGCAGCGCCTATGGCTGCACGCCCTGTTGTCCGCGGCAATCGGGAACACCGACAACCACATGCGCAACTTCGGCTTCCTGCGCGACGGGGGCGGACGGGGTTGGCGCCTCTCCCCATTTTTCGACGTGAACCCCACGCCGCTCGAAGACGGCGCGCGCTTTGCCGTGGGAGTGGCCGACGTCGGGGCGCCGCACAGCGTGGAAAGCGTCATGGAGTACGCGGGCCTCTACGACGTGCGAGAAGGCGAGGCACGGGAGCTGGCCGGGCGCGCGCGCGATGCCGTGGCGGGCTGGCGGCGCCTTGCATCGTCGTGCGGCATTCAAGAGGCTTCCATCGAGGGGATGCGAGGGCGCATGGAGGCCGGCATCTCCGAGCTCGAGCGCTTCCTCTAGGCGCTGTGCGCTTTCTCGCGCGACCGCAGCTCCGCACGTGACGAGCGCAGCTCCGCACATGAGCGCCTTCACGTCACCTGGTATTTCCCCGGTCTTCTCGGACTAGCGCAGGCGGGCGATGTAGGCGAGGACGCGCTGGCGCAGATCGTCGTCGAGCGGGATGCAGCTGCCGCCGAGCGCGGCGATGCGCTGGGGCAGCCAGTCCGAGCCGTACCAGGGAATGCGCGCCTCGACGCCGCCTGCTTGCCCCGCGTCGCCGGGTTGCTTCGCGCTACCACCTTGCTCGGCGCCACTGGATTGCGCGGCGCCGCCACTTTGCGCAGTGCCGCCGGCGGAGCCGCCCTTTTTCTTCGCGCGCCCGGACGCGAGCTTCAAGCCGGGCCATTCGGGCAGAGGCCCGTCGCCGAGAAAGCGCAGGCGCACCTTGCGGGGTTTGCCTTGCGCGCCTTCCTGTGGCAGCGCCCCGGGGTCGAAGCGCTCGTCGAGCACGCGCAGATCCGTCATGCGGTCGATGCGGTAGCTGCGAAACTCGAAGGAGGGGGCGGGCGCGGCGGGAGAGACGGCGGCCGCGGCGTCCTCTTCCATCGGTTTCCACGCTTGCAGAAGGCTCACATCGCCGTCCGAGACGATGCGCACGGGCGCCACGCGGCGCACGGAGCTTTCCTGGGCCCCCGCCGGGCAGTACGCAAACGAGACGAGGCGATGCTCCTCCAAGTCGATGGTCGAGGCCAACGCGGACAGCGCCGAGACGATGCGCCCCCGCGCGCTAGACGGGCCGCCCGCAGCCGTGGCCGCGTCTGTGGCCGCGCTCGGATTCACCCCTGCGCGCGTAGCCGCAGCACCCGCGCCGTCCGGGCAGACTCCCTTCGCCTCGAAGAGCTTCACCCACAGGGGGTCGCACGCGTCCATGCCGAAGTCTGCCAGCGCATCGCGCAAAGCCGCGTCCTCGTCGGGCGACAGGCGCGTCTTCGGCCCTCTCCCGTGCATGCCGTCCGGGCGCGGGTTCCAGGTAAAAAGCATGTCCGAACTGTCCGCGTGGCCCAAATCGGTGGAGATGGCCTCGTCGGAAAGCGCCGCCGAGAGGGCGATGAGCAGACCTTCTGCCTCGTTGGCTTCGATGCCGTTCATCTTCGCGAAATCGTCGAAGACGAGCGCGCCGTTTTGCGCGAGCATCGTGAAGGCCCGCAAGGCCAAGGCGTCGTCAAAGTTCATGGCAGGCCTCCTCTCCTGCAGCGCCCGGCGCTTTTTCAGCAGCGCTCGGTGCTTTCTCGGGGTCGCCCAAGGCCTCCTTCTCGGCGCCACCCAGCGCCTCCCGGACACCGTCCAATATGCGGGAGAACTCCTGCACGGCATCGGGCGGGGCAAGCGGTTGCAGCCCGGGACCGTTCTCGACACACCACGCCGCCAGCGCATGGGCGTCGCACGCGTCGATCTCCCATACGGCGCCGGCCGCATCGGCTTCGTGGACGCTCGTCTCGTCCGCATTGCTCAAGCCAGCCTCGCGGGCACACATTTCACCCGCCTCGCTCGAGCCGGCCTCGCGGACGCCGGCCTCGCCCGAACCGGTCTCGCCCGCGCCGGCGTTTTCACCACCCTCGCCCATGCCGCCTTCAATCGTGAAGGTGCCGCGCTGCATGGTCAGAGCGCTTGCCCGCGCATACGCGGCCGGCGAAAAACACACCTTCGCGGGAAAGCGCCGCGCGGAGAACTGGAAGGGCAGGCACGGCCACGCGTCGACGCCGCGCATGTCGAACGCGCCGGCGGGCAGCTTCCCTCCCCCCTTCACGCTCGACATGCGGTCGAGGCGAAACACGCGCAGGCCGTCCGCATCGCCCGCGTTCTCGCCCGTCGCGCCCCGCTTGCCCGCGCAGCGCCTTTCACCGCCCGCTTCACCCGCGCGAGCCTCGCCGCCCGCTTCACCGCCTGCGTCTCGCGCGACGAGGTAGATATGCTTGTTGAAGGTGAAGATGCGCAGCGGCGCCACCGTCCTGCGCGAGGACGCTCCCCGCGCGTCCGTGTACGAGAACACGAGGGCGCTTGGCTTCTTGAGCGCGCTTCGCACCTTGCCCAGCGGGGAGGGCGGCGCAGACGTGGGCGAGCCGGCGTCCAGCAAGGGCAGGAGCGTGTCGGGCACCTCCAGCTCGTCGGAAAGGCGCGCGAGGGCGCCGAGCAGCTCGGTCTTGCGCGGATACGACGCGTCTTGCAGCAGCGAGGCGCACGCCACCCGCAGAAACGCCGCCTCGTCGTCGGTGAAGGAGACGGGCGCGGCGTACGTGCGCTCCTTGTCGAGCATGTAGCGCCCCTCGTCTGCGCAGGCGGCGGGCACACCAGCTTCACCGCCATTCGCGCCCGCGTGGGCCGCAGGCGCCCCGAGCCCGTTGTCGAAATAGATATAGAAACCGAGTTCGGCGAGGTCGGAGATGTCGCGGCGCATCTTGCGCTTGACGCTTTCCTCGTCGATGCCCTCGCCGCCGTAGTGGCGGGACAGGTCGTTCAATATGTCGCGTCCGCGTGCCCCGTCCCGGCGCTCCGACAGATAGAGGAACAGCGCGAGCTGCCGCGCCAGCACATCGGAAATCTGCTTCGTCACGACACCGCGCCCCGTCCGTTCTCGAAGAAAAAGTCAAAATCGAAGAACAGGCGCATCCCCTACTCCTCCGCCGCAATCTTCACGCAAATTCGCTCCATTTTTATCTCTTTGTCGGGCATGGTGGAGAAACGCGGACTCGCGCAGGGAATGCTCCGAACGAACTGCATAGCCTCCTCAAGCTGCCGCGTCGACATAGATGCCGCGCCTTTTTGCGCGTCGCTGACCATCAGCGCGCGCCCTTCTCGCGCGTGCGCCGCCACATGCG
>CAVAWX010000116.1:0-4454 GCA_963592385.1 Acidaminococcaceae bacterium
ACACGAAAGGGGTCTGCCATGTTATTCGACGTGTACGGAGACAACGCGGTCTTTCAGTGGGTGGGGTGGGCGATCGTCTTCATCGCCTTGATCTTGGCCAACGAGTTCGCCCGCCGCTCGAAAGCCGGCGGCATCTTCTGCTTCCTCGTGCTGCCCGGCTGCCTGACGGTCTACTTCGTCGTCGTGGCCGTCTGCGCCGCGCTCGGCCAGGGCTGGGCGCTCGCCAACCCGACGCACACCGACATGAACAGCTGGTTTCACTACGCGAAGCTCTACGCCGCGACGGCCGGCTGCATCGGCTTCATGGTGCTGAAGTACCAGTGGGGCAGCATCGGCAAGTCGCATTGGTTCAAGTGCTTCCCGTTCGTCATCGTCGCCATCAACATCCTCATCGCCGTGGCCTCCGACTTCGAAAGCGCCATCCGCGCCTTCGGCACGACCTGGGTGTCCAGCGAGGGCGTGACGTTGAACGGCGGCTGGCACAACGTCTTCAACGGCATCGCCGGCCTGATGAACATCTTCGTCATGACGGGCTGGTTCGGCATCTACGTCTCCAAGAAAAAGCAGGATATGCTGTGGCCTGATATGACCTGGGTCTTCATCATCTCCTACGACATCTGGAACTTCTGCTACACCTACAACTGCCTGCCCACGCACAGCTGGTACTGCGGCCTGGCGCTGCTGCTCGCGCCGACGGTGGCCGGCCTGATCTGGAACAAGGGCGGATGGATCCAAAACCGCGCGAACACCCTGGCGCTGTGGTGCATGTTCTGCCAGGTCGTGCCGATGTTTGCCAACGACTCGATCTTCGCCGTGCAAAGCGTGAACAACCCCGACGTGAACCTGGTCATCTCGATTCTGGCGCTGGTGGCCAACATCGCGGCGCTCGGGTACGTGTTCTACCGCAGCAAGAAGCTCGGCCACAACCCCTACACGAAGGAGATCTTCGTCGGCACCAAGAGCTACGAGAACGCCATCGCGCGTCGCGAGGACGCCGAGTAGGAGGCGCCGCGCAGGAGAAGCGGCGTGTTCGCCGAGTGGAGGCGGATTCATCGCGCGCAGTGAGAAGGCGCATCCAAGGAGCGGGTACCTTTCAGGCGAAAGAGTGCCCGCTTCTTCATGTTCCGGCGGCTCTTTTGCCGCCTGCCTGCCCGCTCGACGGTGAAAAGAAGCGGGTGTCACGCGAGATGGTGAAGTGCGGCGCGTCATCTGCGCTACAATCGCAGGCGATATTTGCAAACCGATTTCACCAGCAAAGGTGCCTTCATGTCGCTTCCCATCGTCGCGGTGGTCGGCCGGCCCAACGTCGGCAAGTCCACCCTCGTCAACCGCATCACGCAGCGCGCCGACGCCATCGTCCACGAGATGCGCGGCGTGACGCGCGACCGCTCCTACCACAAGGCCGACTGGAACGGCCGCGCCTTCACCCTCATCGACACGGGCGGCATGGCGCTCTCGGACAAGGACCGCTTCCAGACCTCCATCACGACCCAGGCGCTCGAGGCCTGCGGCCAGGCCGACTGCATCATCTTCCTCGTGGACGCCACGACGGGCGTGACCGACGAGGACGCCCAGATCGCCCGCACCCTGCAAAAGAGCGCCACGCCCGTCTTCCTCGCGGTGAACAAGCTCGACAACCCCGCGCACGAAGAGGCGCTGTGGGAGTTTTTCAGCCTCGGGCTGGGCGACCCCATGCCCGTCTCGGCCGCGCACGGCCACGGCACGGGCGACCTGCTCGACGCGGTGGTCGGCAGCTTCGGGCCGGAGACGGACGACGCCGACGAGGACCCGGACGCGGTGCACGTCGCCATCATCGGGCGGCCCAACGCGGGCAAGTCCTCGCTCACGAACCGCCTCTCGGGAGGCGAGCGCTCCATCGTCAGCGACGTGGCGGGCACGACGCGCGACGCCATCGACACCACGGTCGAGCACGACGGGCGGCGCTACACGATCGTGGACACGGCGGGCATACGTCGCAAGTCGCAGATAGATGAAGACGTCGAATACTACGGCTTCGTGCGCTCCCTGCGCGCCATCGAGCGGGCCGAGGTCGTGCTGCTGATGGTGGACGCGACCCTGGGCCTGACCGACCAGGACCAGCGCGTGGCGGGGCTGGCCGTCGAGCGCGGCTGCGCCGTGGTGGTGCTGTTGAACAAGTGGGACCTCGTGGAGGGCGCCGACAAGCGCGACGAGCTGCGCGCGGACGTGGCCGAGGGCCTGGGCTTCATCGACTGGGCGCCCATGATCTCCATCTCGGCGAAGACCGGCCGCTCCGTGCACCGCGTCTGGGACGCCATCGACGCGGCCTACGCCTCCTACAACGCGCGGATTCCCACCGCGATGCTCAACCGCCTCGTCACCGAGCTGCGCGATTTCGGGCACACCATCGTGAAGGGCAAGCGCCGCCTGCGCATCAACTACGTCACGCAGACGCGCACCTGCCCGCCCTGCTTCACCTTCTTCGCGAACTGCCCCGAGCTGGTGGACGCGAACTTCGAGCGCTACCTGGAAAACCGCCTGCGCGCGAGCTTCGAGCTGGCCGGCACGCCGGTGCGCCTGCGCTTCAAGAGGAAGAACTGAAATGGCCTACTCGCTCGCCCTGGTCCTCGTCGTCGTCGAGTCCTTTCTGCTCGGCTCGGTGCCCTGCGGCGTCATCGTCGGGCGCGTCTTCTACGGCAAGGACCCGCGCGCCGGCGGCTCCGGCTCGATCGGCATGACGAACATGGCGCGCCTGTTCGGGGCGAAGGCCGCGGCCGTCACCTTCGCGGGCGACGTGCTGAAAGGGGCGCTGGCCGTCGGGCTGGCGCGCGTGCTGCTGGCATGCGTGCCGGTGGCCATCGACGCGCAGTGGCAGATCGACCTGCTGCTCTCGCTGGCCATCATGGTCTCGATCGCCGGGCACGTGTTCTGCCCCTGGCTGGGCTTTCGCGGCGGCAAGGGCATCTCGACGGGGCTGGGCAGCATCGCCGTGGGGTATCCGCCCGTCGTCGCGCTCATGTTGGGCAGCTTCCTCGTGGTGGCGCTGCTCTCGCGGCGCGTGTCGGCCGGCTCGGTCGTGGCCGCGTGCATGTTCCCGATCGCCTCGCTCATATTCCAGTGGGGCAACGTGCCGCTGTTCATCCTCGCGTGCTGCGTGGCGGTGTTCGTCACCTGGGCGCACCGCGCGAACCTCGTGCGCATCGTGCGCGGCGAGGAGCCGAAGTTCAGCCTGCACAAGGGCGATGGTGAAAAGGGCGATGGCGGTGATGCGGGCGCCGGTGAAGGCGACGGCGGTGAAGCGGGCGCGGGTGAAGCTGACACCGGCGTCGGCGCAGACGCAGGCGCAGGCGCAGACGCGGGCGAACCTGCAGGCGATGGTGAAGGGGAGGGCAGGTAGATGAGGACACACGACGGCATTTTAATCGCGCCGTCCATCTTGTCGGCCGATTTCGGGCACCTGGAAGACGAGGTGGCCGACATCTCGGCAGACGCCGACCTCGTGCATGTGGACGTGATGGACGGGCATTTCGTGCCCAACTTGACGATTGGGCCGGCGCACGTGGCGGCGTTGAAGCAGGCCACGGACCTGCCGCTCGACGTGCACCTGATGATCGACAACCCGCTCGTGCAGCTGCCCTGGTATCTCGACGCGGGCGCCGACGGCGTGACCGTGCACCTGGAGGCTTGCCACGGTGAAGAGGAGGCCCTGGCCTGTGCCGCGACCGTGCGGGCGGCCGGCGCGGCCCCGGCGCTTGCCATCAACCCCGAGACGCCCGTGGCGGCCATCGGCGACGCGCTGCTGCCCGCCTTCGACATGTTCCTCGTCATGAGCGTGCATCCGGGCTTTTCCGGCCAGTCCTTCATCGAGGACACGCCGGGCAAGGTGCGCGAACTGGCCGGGCGGCTTGCCGCTGCCGACCTCGTGTGCGACATAGAGGTGGACGGCGGCATCGGCGTGCAGACCGCGCCGCTTGTCGCCGCCGGCGGGGCAGGCGTGCTCGTGGCGGGCAACGCCGTGTTCAAGGCGGCAGACCGCGGCGAGGCCATCGAGGCCATCCGCGAGGCGGCCGACTCGGTCTGGCCGGACGGCAGAAGCTTCGGCGGGCCTGCGCAGGAGGCGGGCCGTGCCTGAGCCTCGCGCCTACTTCGACTACGCGGCCACCGCGCCCATGCGCCCCGAGGCGGCCCGCGCAATGGCCGCCGCGCCCTTCGGCAACCCCTCGTCGCTGCACGCGGCGGGCAAGCGGGCGGCCGATGCGCTGGAGTCTGCCCGCCGCAGCGTCGCCGCAGCTCTAGGCGCGCGTGCCCCGCACGAGATCGTCTTCACCGGCGGCGGCACCGAATCCGACAACACGGCCATACGCGGCCTCGTGCCGTTTGCGCCCGCCGCGAAACGCACGCATGTGCTGGTCTCGGCCATCGAGCACGAGGCGGTTTTGGAGGCGGCGGCCACCCTGAAAGAGCGCGGCTACAAG
>CAVAWX010000117.1:0-4288 GCA_963592385.1 Acidaminococcaceae bacterium
GTGCTGGACGCCTTCGTGGACGCCGTGGCCGCGCAGTCGCTGGAGCCGCTGGCAGATGAAGCGGCGGACGGCGCGGCGCAGACCCCCGTGAAGATCGTCTACACGCCCTTGAACGGCAGCGGTCTCGAGTGCTGCCGCGCCATCTTCGAGCGCGTGGGCGGCGTGCGGCTGGCCGTGGTGCCCTCCCAGGAGGCGCCCGACGGCGATTTCCCCACCTGCCCGTACCCCAACCCCGAGATACGCGAGGCGCTCTGCGAGGGCCTGAAACTGTGCGCGCAGGTCTCGCCCGACATCCTCATCGCCACCGACCCGGACTGCGACCGCGTGGGCACCGCGGTCCTTCACGACGGTGAATGGCGCCTGCCCACGGGCAACGAGATGGGCGCCCTGCTGCTCGACTACATCTGCACGCACCGGGCGGCCCGCGGCGAGGACCTCTCGCAGGCCGTCGCCGTCACCACCATCGTCTCGACGACGCTGGCCGACGAGCTGGCGGCCTTCCACGGCTTCGAGCTGCGCCGCGTGCTGACCGGCTTCAAGTACATCGGCGAGCAGATCGCGCTGCTCGAGGCTGCCGGGCACCCCGAACGCTTCATCTTCGGCTTCGAGGAGTCCTACGGCTACATGTCGGGCACGCACGTGCGCGACAAGGACGCGGTGAACGCGAGCATGCTCATCGCGCAGATGACGCGCTTCTACAAGGAGCAGGGCATCGACCTGCTCGCGCGCATGGACGCCCTCTACGCGCAGTTCGGCTACCGGCTCACGCGCACCTTGAGCTACGAGTTCGCGGGTGCGGCCGGGGCGACGCGGATGAAGGAGCTGATGGAGGGGTTCCGCGCGGCGCCGCCTGCGGATTTCGCGCAGGTCGCGGTGGCCGAGACGCTCGACTACGAGACGGGGCGCGAGATGCCCGTCGCGGGCGGCGCGGCCGACGGCTCGGGCGCGGCGGGCGGCGATGCGCAGCCCCAGATCCTGCCGGCGGCCAACGTGCTCGAGTACCGCCTCGAGGGCGGCGCGAAGGTCTTGCTGCGCCCGAGCGGCACCGAGCCCAAGGTGAAGGCCTACCTCTTCGCCAACGGTGCGACGCGCGCAGACGGCGAGGCGCTGCTCGACGCGCTCGAGGCCGACGTCGCCGCACGCATGAAATAGGCGCGGCGCGGCGCTTTTTCACCATCTCGTATATGTATGTGCGTGTTCGCATAAGCTGAATCGGGCGCTTCACCATCGCCCTCTTCGCCTGCGCCCGCATGGGCAAGGCGACGGCACCTTCGTTCACCGTGCAGTTCACCCTGCGCCCCCTCACCGTGCACACGTTCACTGTGCACACGTTCACCATGCACGCGAAACCGCGCGGCGAAAAGGGGAGGGCGCCCTATTTGTCCTCGTAGCGGGGGATGTCCTGCTCGACCGTCTCGTCGAGGTGGCCGTCGTAGACGAAGTGCTTGGTCTCGCGCGCGATCTGCCCGGACAGCAGCAGGATCAGGATGATGTTGGGGATGGCCATGAGCGCGTTGCCGATGTCGCACACCGTCCAGATGACGTCGCCCACGCCCACGGCGCCCAGCAGCCCCACGAGCACGTAGACGATCTGGTAGGGCAGCACCGCGTGCTTGCCGAACAGGAAGGTGACGCAGCGGCTGCCGTAGTAGCTCCAGCCCAGTATCGTCGAGTAGGCGAAGCTCACCATGCCGACGACGAGTATGGGCATGCCGATCCACGGGATGGTCGAAAACGCCGCGTTGGCCAGGTCGGCGCCCTGCGAGAGGTTGCCGCTCGTGACGATGTCGGGGTGCGCGAGCATGGTCGAGACGAGGACGATGCCGGTGATCAGGCAGATGACGACGGTGGACCAGAAGGTGCCTGTCGAGGCGATGAGCGACTGGCGGGCGGGGTTTTTCGAGCTGGCGGCGGCGGCCACGATCGGCGCGGTGCCCAGGCCGGACTCGTTGGAGAACAGGCCGCGCGCGCAGCCGAACTGCAGGGCCGTGACCAGCCCCGAGCCCACGGCGCCGCCGAACGCGGCTTTCGGGGTGAAGGCGCACTCGAATATGGTCGCGAAGGTCGCGCCGAGGTAGGGCGCGTTCAACACCATGATGGCGATGCAGCCGGCGGTGTAGAGCACGGCCATGATGGGCACGAGCAGCTCGCACACGCGCGAGATGGAGCGCACGCCGCCGAAGATGACGAGCGCGACGAGGACTGCGATGACAAGGCCGACCACCCAGGTGGGCAGGCCCTCGAAGTTGCCGCATATGATGCCTGTCATGGCCGAGGACTGCACGGCCGAGCCCGTGCCGAGGGTCGCTATGGCCGCGAACAGGGCAAACGCGACGGCGCCGAGGCTGGCCCACCAGGGCGTCGAGCCGTCTTTGCGGATGAAGGCGCGCTTCCAGGCGTACATGGCGCCGCCGATCATCTCGCCGCGGTGGTCCTTCACGCGGTACTTGATGGAGGCGTAGACCTCGGTGTATTTCGTCGCGATGCCGAAGACGCCGGTGAGCCACATCCAGAAGACCGCGCCCGGGCCGCCCGAGATGATGGCGGTGGCCACGCCCACGATCGAGCCGGTGCCGATGGTGCCGGCCAGCGCCGTGACGAGCGCGCCGAAGTTCGAGACGTCGCCTTCCGCGCCCTCGTCTTCGGCGATGGACATGCGGATGGCCTTCGGAATCTTGCGCTGGATGCCGCGCAGGCGCACGGTCAGGAACAGGTGCGTCCCCAACAGCACGGCGATCATGGGCGGGCCCCACAGGAAGGCGTCTATAGATTCGAGAAACGAGGTGATATCCATGGGGCGGCACTTTAGCACTAAAGCGCGCGCGGGGGCCGCACGCGAGCTGCCTTTTCCCCGTATGCACACGAAGATTCGCGATTTTGGGCGGGGCGGCACGCTATGATGTGCGTGGCCACGACATGCGGTGGTGAAATCGTGTGGATGATGCCAATGTGCCTGATGGTTGAGCGTGCGCGGGGCCGCGCAGCGCGGGGACGGCATTGCGCAGCGTGGCACCCAGAAGGCTGGAGCAGACGGCGCGGGCGTGCGGTTTTGCGTACGCCCACGTGCAGAGGGTATGCAAGACGAACATGCGTGAAGGGTCCTTGCGAAGGATGTGCGCATAGATGGTGAAGGAGACGCGCGACATGGAACGGACGCAGCATCTCGGAGCGGATCTGCTCGTGAAGCAAGAAGAGCTCGAGGTGGGGCTTGCCAAGCTCGGGCAGGTGGCCGTGGCGTTTTCCGGCGGCGTCGACTCCACGCTCGTCTTGTGGGAGGCGGTGAAGGTGCTGGGCGCGGGCAATGTCGTGGCGCTGACGGGCGACACCCTCGCGCTGCCCGCCCGCGAGCTGGCGGCGGCCCGCGAGCTGTGCGCGTCGTTTTGCGTCGAGCACATCGTCTTTCCCACACGCGAGCGCCAGATAGAAGGCTTCACGCACAACCCGCCCGAGCGCTGCTACCTGTGCAAGGACGCGCTGCTGTGCCAGATGGAGGAGAAGCTTGCCGAGCTGGGCATTTCGTGTTTGTGCGACGGATCCAACGCCGACGACGGCAAGGTGCACCGGCCCGGGGCTGCCGCCGCGATAGAGCACGGGGTGAAAAGCCCGCTTGCGCAAGCCGGGTTCACGAAGGCCGACGTGCGCGCCGTCTCGCGCGAAGAAGGACTTCCCACCTGGGACAAGCCGTCGTTTTCGTGCCTGTACACGCGCTTTGCGCACGGGGCGTTTCTCGACCCGGTGAAGATCGACGCCGTGGACCGCGCCGAGCAGGTGCTGGTGGCCCGGGGCTTCGCCAACCCGCGTGTGCGCTGCCATGGAGAGCTCGCCCGCATCGAGGTGGGGCTGGAAGACGTCGCGCGCCTTGCCGCAGAGCCTGCGAGGGGAGAGGTGGCGGCGGCGCTGAAGGGGATGGGCTTTTCCCACGTCGCGCTCGACCTGGAAGGCTACCGCATGGGCAGCATGGACGAGGGTGCAGAATCGCCAGAGTCCGCGACGTTTTATGCATAGAAACGTCTATTTTTTACGGGCGATAAGTATGTGTGCGCACGGTGAACGCGTGGGCGCGAATTTTCACCGTTCCTACATATTTGGCCAAAAATCAACCCCCTTGACCTGCCATTTTTGAAGGATTCGTGGGGGTTTACCCGTTCATATTCCTTTTCAGGTTCAGAGGTTGTATAACAATTCACGTGTTCTGATTGAAAAGCGGTGCAACGACCGCTGATTGATCCCCTCCTTAGGACACACGTTTTGGAGAGTCCGGCCTAGACACCCGGGCTCTTCGCTTTTT
>CAVAWX010000118.1:0-4227 GCA_963592385.1 Acidaminococcaceae bacterium
CCAGCGCCTCGCGGGCGAGCACGGTGTTCGAGCCGCCGTAGATGACGCTGTTGCTGGAAGTCTTGGCCACCTCGACGGTGCGGTAGAAATAGTCCTGCTCGTTGGGGATGCAGTTTTCCGCATAGAGGCCGTGTTGGAACACGTCGGGGTCGTGGAAGCATTGCGGGGTCTGCAGCAGCCCGAGCTTGATCTGCTCTTGCGCGGGCAGCCCGGCATTGCGGCGCTCGGAATCGATGAAGTAGGGGATGGTCTGCATCAAAAAGCCGCGTTGCACGATCATGTCGGCGTCGAGCGTCACCACATACGGCGCGCTGGTGCGGGCCATAGCCGCGTTGAGGTTGCCCGCTTTGGCGCCCTCGTTGTCCGGCCGGTCGAAATAACCCACGCCCATGCGTTCGGCCAAGGCGCGCATTTCCGGGCGGCGGTTGTCGTCGCACAGCCAAATGTGCACCTTGGAGCTGTCGGGATACTCCAGATGCGTGCATCCGTTGATGGTCTTTGCCAGCAGGTAGTCGGGTTCGTTGTAGGTGGCGATGAATATGTCGACATCCGGGTATTCCTCGGGCTTGCACTCGGGCAGCGGGTGCGCGCGCATGCCCGCCACATCGCGAAAATGCACCAGCGATTCGATGAACCCCAGTATTTCCACCACAAACAGCACGATGTTGCAGGCCACCGCAAGCCAGCCCCACTGGTAGGGCACGGAATAGAGCACGCGCCAGCACAGGTACACCAGCGTGAAGAAGGTGCTGGCCAAGATGACCACCTGGCAGGCAAAGGCGCGTTTGGGATCGACCTTGCTGGGTTTCGGGTGTTCCCCCAGCTGCAGCAGGTCCTCGTAGGTGTGCCCTCGTTTCTTCCGCCGACGCATCCTTACGCCCACCAGCAGAGAAAGAAGGACCAGCGCCCCTGCGCCCAAGGCGAACTTGTGCCATGCCGCCTCCGGGGCAAGGTCCAAGCCCTCGGTCAGGCGCTCCCATACGCTGCTCCCTTTCACCAGATAGCCGTTCTCGTCCACGGCCGGCGTTGCGATCGCCGAAGCTTTCTGCCCCTGCAGCAGCGAGCGCACCCACGCGCCCACCGGGCTCAGGTCGTCATCTTCCATATGCTCGGTGGCGCTGCTGTTGGAGGCGATGAGGGCAGAGGTCTCCGCCTTGTTGGAAAGGCTCCAAATCGCATAGCTCAGCTTGTGTTCGTCGAGGTAGTCGAACCATTGTGCCGCCGAGGCAAAATCGATTCTCCCCGAGCCGCTTGCCTCGGCCAGACCGCACTCGGTGATGAACACGGGCAGCCCCTCGTCGAGCGCCTGGTCTATCTCCCCGCGCAAATCCTGCCCATGGGTCGTCACATAGAAGTGGCAGGCATACATGATGTTGTCGTAGCTGCTCAAGGGGTTGCGCACGGCGGCCATGAGGTCGCGGTCGTAATTGGGGGTGCCCACGACGATGACCGCGTCCGGGTCGTTTGCCCGGATGACGGGAATCACCTGCTGGGCGTACTCGTAAATTTGCGTCCACGTGGTCTCGCCGTTGGGTTCGTTGCAGATTTCGTAGATGAGGTTGGGGCTTTGCGCGTATTCGGATGATATCTGTCCGAAGAACTCGATTGCCTGCGCCGCGTGCTCGTTGGGGTCGCTGTCCTTCAGGATATGCCAATCGACCATTGCGTACATGTCGGCTGAAATCGCTGCATCGATACCCGTATGCAGGGTCTTCATGATGGCGGCGCTGTCTTCGGCGCTTGCGTTGCAGTAGTCGTCCGAATAAAAGGCCAGACGGACCAAGTTGGCATCCCATTCCGAGGAGACCTGCTCGAAAAGCGGCTTGTTCACGTATTCGGGAAACCACTGCAGCCCATGTGTGCTGACGCCGCGCAGCTGCACCGCGTTGCCCTGCGCGTCGACAAGCGAGCTGCCCTCGACCGCGAGGGCGCCGTTTGCGGAGGGGCGAGCCGTTGCGGAGTCGGCCCATGCGCAGGGGGCGAACATGAGCATGCACAACGTGAACGCGGCCAAGGCGGCGAGAAATCCCCCTGAGCGCCATGTGGGACGAGCAATCAAACCTGAGCTCCTTTTCAACTGAGCCCGCGATGGAGCGCGGGGCCTTTCACGAACACGCTAGAACAAGAGGCTGTCGGGGTCGAGGAGAAAGTCGAAGACGTTCATGGACAGGATGCCGTCCTCGTCGTAGTGGGGAGGCGCCCCCTCCTTGGTGATGATGACCTTTTTGAACGAATCGTCCACCCGGAGAAGCGAGCGGCTTTCCTGCTCGCGTTCTTCCTGCGTCGGCAATGCGAAAGCCGACTGTATGTAGTAGCGTCGACTGCCCTTGTTGCAGACGAAGTCGATCTCGAGCTGCGCATGCCGGCTTGCGCCCGACTCGTCGCGCACGTTGATGGGCACGACACCGACGTCGATGCTGAAACCCCGGCATGCAAGCTCGTTGTAAATGACGTTTTCCATGATGTGGGTGGGCTCGACTTGCCGGAAGTTCATCCGCGCGTTGCGCAGGCCGAGGTCCGTGAAGTAGTACTTGAGGGGCGTGCCGATGTAGCGGCGCCCTTTCACGTCGTAGCGCTTTGCGCTCTTGATGAGGAATGCGTCTTCTAGCAGTTCTATGTAGCGGGTGATGGTCTCGGGCGATATCGAGACGCTTTTCTCGCTTTTAAACGTCGCCGAGAGCTTGGACGGGTTGGTGAGCGAGCCGATGGAAGACGACAGCACGTCGATGAGCTCTTCTAGGTTGGAGCGGTCGCGAACGTTTCCGCGCTCGACGATGTCGCTGAGGTAGAGCTCGTCGTAGAGGGAGCGAAGGTAGGCCGCCTTTTCCTCGGGAGTGTTCCTGGAGAGGATGCCCGGCATGCCGCCGTAGATGGAATAGAGTTCGTAGGCGTCCCGCCTGTCGCTGTCGCAGGCGCCCATGAATTCGGAAAACGACAGGGGCGCCAGCGCGATCTCGGTCCCGCGGCCGCGAAATTCCGTCACGACGTCTTTCGACAGTAGCCTGGCGTTGCTACCGGTCACGTACACGTCTACGCCGTCGCGTGCGATGAGGTCGATGAGGATTTCGGCGAAGTCGCCCAGAAGCTGGACCTCGTCAAGGAGGACGTAGCAGGGGCCTTCTGCGCGGCTGATGGCTTCGAGTACGCAGGGGTAGAAGATTTCGGGGTCGCGATATTTCTTGTTGCCGTAACGGTCGAACGCCATCTCGAAGATATTCGGCTCCGGGATGCCGCTGCCGAACAGGTGGTTCTTGAACAGGTTGAAGAGGAGGAAGGACTTGCCGCAGCGCCGTATGCCGGTGATGACCTTGACTTGGTCGCTGCCCATCTGAGCGATAAGTTGCTTCATGTATGTGGGGCGATCGACGATCATGCTGCGCTCCTAGCTGATATTTTTGCGTCAAGACGCATTTTTACCGGCTTGTAGTATAGCGCATGCCTCGTGGGCGCACGCCTGCCCAGGCGTAGATTCTCTGCTTGGCGAACAGCGCGGCGTGTCCGCACGGGGTGGCGCGCGCGAAGTCGTGCGCCTCGGACGCGGCCGACACGCGATTTACCCACAGTTTCAGCATCATGCGAAAACGTGTACAAGTTGTACACGAAATTATGTAAAAACGTGTACACCATGTACACAAAATCGCGTAAAATCGTGTACACGCAGAACGGTTAAAGAGGCGGATGAATCTCGAACGCGCAGGCTAACATGCGGGTGAGCGTTCTGCTTTACGCATCGTCTCCATTCTGGCTATTTCAACCAGCGTTCAGAGAGCCGGCCCAGGCGCGCACCTCGCTGTCGGAGGCGCCGGACGAGAATCGCTGGCCCGTCTGCCAGTCGCCGCTGCCGCCCGCCGCGCCGGCCAAAAGCTCGCCGCTTTGCCCCAGCCCCGAGGATGCGGAAGTGCAAAAGGGCACGACCTTCTTGCCCGTGAAGTCGTTGTCGCTGGCAAAGTGGTTGCACGGCCAGGCCGCGATGCCCCACCAGATGGGGTAGCCGACGAGCACGGTGCCGTAGTCGGCCCAGTTGGCGGGGGTCGTCTGCGCCAGCTGCACGTCGCGCAGGCTCTCGTTGTCGTGCTCGCGCGAGACGCGGTTGCTGTCGTCGGAGTAGTCGAGGTCGCCTTCGCTGTAGACCTCGCTCGGCACGATTTCGAAGAGGTCGGCGCCCAGTTCGGCGGCCGCGGCCTCGGCCACGCGCTTGGTGTGGCCTTGCGCGGAGTAGTACGCGAC
>CAVAWX010000119.1:0-4011 GCA_963592385.1 Acidaminococcaceae bacterium
GCTGTTCACCTGCCCCCACAGCTCCTTGGGCAAAAGCGCGAGCAGGCGTTGCTCGACCTTCGAGGGGTCGGACATGGCGCGCGGCACGAGGGCGAGCTTGTGCGCGATGCGGTTCACGTGCGTGTCCACCGCGATGCCCTCCACCACGCCGAAGCACTCGCAGGCCACGATGTTGGCCGTCTTGCGCCCCACCCCGGGCAGGCGCTGCAGCTCGTCGATGCTGCGCGGCACCTCGCCGCCGAACTCGGCCACGAGCATCTGCGCGCACGCGACCGCGTTTTTTGCCTTGTTGCGGTAAAAGCCGATGGTGCGTATGGCCTCGGCCACCTCTTCTGCAGACGCGGCGGCCAGCGCGGGCGCGTCCGGCCAGCGGGAAAACAGCGCGGGCGTCACCTTGTTCACCGCGGCGTCGGTCGTCTGCGCCGACAGCGAGACGGCGATCACGCACTGAAACGGCGTGGTGAAATCCAGCGAGGGGCTTGCGTCCGGGTAGAGCGTTTCCATGCGCCGGCAGGCCTCGATGCCGCGTTGGCGCTTGAGCTCTGTCTTCTCGCGGGGCACGCTCCCTTTCACCCTCCTACGTCGCGGCGCGCGAGTCGCGCGGCTCGTCGGCGCACGCATCGGAAGCGGCTGACTCATCGGGCGCGGTGCCCGCACCATTCGCGGCACCGGATTCACCCAACGCGGCGGCCCCGTCGGAAACGCCCTGTTCACCGAACGCATCGGAGCCGCCCTGCTCGTTGGAAGCAGCGGACTCGTCGCACGTATCAGACGCATCAGCCGCGGCGCCCTGCCCCGCGACGCCATCGACCATCTCGGACGCGCGCGCGAGCATCTGGTTGCCGAAGGCCTTGAGGCGCTCCGGCACCCCCTTGTCGCGCTCGGCTCCGGAGGCGGGCAGCACGTGGTCGGGCACCTCGCGGGCCTCGAGCGGGCGCGCCCCGGCGTAGACGAAGTAGTCGGTCGAGGGCACGAAGGTAAACGAGAGCGTGCGCAGCTTCTGCAGGGGCGTGCGGTTGAGGCCGACGCTGCCGAAAAGCTCGACGTAGGGCTTCAAGGTGTCCAGCTTCATGCGCACCACGCCCATGGGCTGCAAACCCTGGTGCAGCAGGCTGTCCTGGTTGTCGACGTAGTAGTACAGGCCCTTTTCCACCAAGCCGACGCGGCGCACATAATGCAGGTAGTCGAGGATGAAGATGTGGTCCTCGCCGAAGTTCACCTTCGTGTCCAGGCGCATCTGGTGCTCTTCGATGAGCGAGCGGCGGAAGAACTTGTTCCACAGCGAGGCGTAGTAGAGGTTTGCCGGGCGGTCGCGCATCCAGTGCAGATAGCGCTCCCGCGAGACGACGCCGCCCGCAGGTCCTGCCTTCAGCGCCGCGTTCATCCCGTGGACGCGGAAGAAGCTCGAGACCACGAGGTCGCAGTCGGGGGTCGAGAGGGCCATCTCGACGAAGCGCTCGATGGCGTCGTGGGCCATCCAGTCGTCGGCGTCGGCGAAGTAGACCCACTCGCCGCGCGCGCGCTCGAGGCCTGCGTTGCGCGAGGAGGACACCCCGGTGTTGGGCTTGGAGACGACGCGTATGCGGGGGTCGGCGGCGGCGTAGCGCTCGGCTATCGCCAGCCCGTCGTCGGTGCTGCCGTCGTCGATGACGACGATGTCGAGCTTGTCGTAGGTCTGGTGCACGATGCCCGTCATCGTGCGCTCCATGTAGGGCTCGTCGTTGTAGAAGGAGACGATGATGCTGACCAGCGGGCGGGCCGCCGCCGAGCCGGGGGCGGGCGCGTGCGGGGCAGGCCATGTGCATGCAGCGGGGCGCGCGCTCATCGGGCCTCCCGAAGGCGGGTGAAAAAGCCTTTCAGCAGGGCCGCGCTCTCGTCGGCGAGCACGCCGCCGCAGGCCTCGAAACGGTGGTTCAGGCGCTCGTCGCTGTGGACGGAGTAGAGGGTGCCGAGCGCGCCTGCCTTGGGGTCTGCCGCGCCGAAGACGCAGCGCTTCACCCGCGCCTGGTGCAGAAGGCCCGCGCACATGACGCACGGCTCCAAGGTGACGTAGACCGTGCAATCGGACAGACGCCACCTGCCCAGCGCGTGCGCGGCGGCACGCACGGCCAGAAACTCGGCGTGGGCGGCCGGGTCGGCGTCTGTCTCGCGGCGGTTGCACGCGGCCGCCACGGGCGCGGGAAACAGGGCGTCTGCTTCACCATGTGCCGCGTCTGCTTCACCCTGCGAGAGAGCCGCGGGCGCCACGTCGTGCGCAGCTTCACCCTGCGCCGCGCCTGCCTCACCCGCCGCATCCGCCGTCTCCGCCGCGTCCGCCACCACGACGGCCCCGATGGGCACCTCCCCCATCTGCGCGGCCAGACGCGCCTGCTCGAGCGCGAGGCGCATGTAATGTGTATCCGGGTCGGGAGCCATGCCCGCATTATACGCAAAGCTCATGCAGGCTCCCCTTCCCCTTGCGCGTCCGCGTCCTGCCCGCGCCGCGCGATGCGCAGGTACTCGAGCACGAGCGAGACGAACAGAAAGCCCATCGTCACCAGATAGGCGATCACGGCGCCGAGCAGCCCGAGCGCGAAGATGAGCGCCACGGACGCGACGAGCGCCACCACGAAGGCCACGAGGTAGCTGCGGATGATGGCGTTTTGGTTGCGCACGACCGTCATGACCTGGTAGAGGAAGTCGATGCCGCCCGTGAAGCCGCCGGCGACGATCATCAGCAGGCACAGCGCGCGCATCGACTCGAAATCGATGCCGTAGAGCATGCCGAACAGCGGAATGCCGACGACGGCGAAAAACACGAGCGCGCCCACCGTGACGCCGCCGATGGCCAGCGCGACGCGGCGCACGAAGCAGGTGAAGGTCTCGCGCTGGGAGACGTCTGCCCACGCGTCGGCCATGCGCACGATCAGGGGCTTGTAGATGAAGCCGCCCACGATCAAGACGAACTGCGCGGGGAAGTACAGCGCGTTGAAGTAGAGCTGGCTCGTGTAGTCGAGCAGGCCGTCGATGGCGAATTTGGGCACGTTGTCGGTCAGGGTGTAGAGGAACATCGCGGCAAACAGCGGCCAGCACTGCCGGAAGATCGCGGCGATGTGCGAGGGGCGCAGGATGTGCGAGCCCTTGGTCTCGAAGAGGGTGATGGGCAGGGTGAAGAGGACGAAGCTCGCGCCCGCGGCCACCGCCATGCCGATGCAGGCGGCGCCGATGTTGCCGCCTAGCAGCAAGAGGATGGTGAAGACGATGAAGGAGATGGCCGAGCGCAGGGTCTGGGACATGCCCGCGAGGTAGAGCTTGTCTTTTTGCTGCAGGCGCCCCTCGTAGACGTCGGCCAGGCAGTCGATGGCACGGTAGACCAGGATGCCCGTGCAGATGAGGTACATCTCGCCGCTGTAGCCGCGCAGCGCGAAGAAGACGAGGCCGGCCAGCAGCATGAGCACGCAGGTGGCCCAGCGCACGACCTGGTACTCGAGGAAGCTGTGGCGCTCCTCGACGTCGGAGGCCTGGTAGGCGCGCACGCCGAAGTTGGCCACGATCATCAGGACCTGCGAGGTGACGAAGGCCAGCGAGAACATGCCCGCCTTCTCGGTGCCGGACAGCTGCGTGACGAGTATGGTGAACAGGGGAAACATCATGCCCCAGACGGCCAGGCCGGCCGTGTTCCAGATGTAGTCCTTGCGGGTCTCGCCCGCGCGCGTCCGCGCGTCTTGCTCGCTCCAGGTGCCTTCCTTGGTCGCGGTGAAGAGGCGGTCGAACCACGCGTTGACCGTGCGCTCCCACCACGAGGGTGCGCGGCGCGGGGTCGGGTTTTTCCTGAAATTCAAGGGCATGGTGAAGGGGTGCGCGAAGGCGGCGGACGCGGGAAGCGCCGCCGGCTAGATGCGCGGAATCCTGCCCCCCATGGAGTCGTCGGGAACGGTTTCGCGTGCGTCGGTGGCGGGCGCGGCGTCGGACGCGCCGTCAGGCGCGGCGTCGTGCGCAGAGCGCTGCGCCGGCGTCTGGTCGGACGCAGCG
>CAVAWX010000120.1:0-3963 GCA_963592385.1 Acidaminococcaceae bacterium
GGTGCGGGCGGGTGAAGCGGGTGGTTTCGTTTCGCGTGGTAAACGATGCGCGCGCGAGGGGTGCCAAAAACGACGGCATGTGCTTTTATATCTTGAAGCGAAGACTGCGCGGCGCACAGGCGCGACGCAGACGGCACGCGCGCGGGCGCGGCATGCAAGCGCGGCGCAGCCGACGGCACAAACGGCACGCGCGCGGCTTCGGGCACACGCCGCCACATTCCCCCGCCGCCGAGGTGGCCGTACGGGCCGCGCGACGACACGACTACGACAGGAGACGCCTTCCGTGGAGCTGCTCGAGATACTTCTCATATTGCTCGCCTTGATCATCGTCTCGGCGGTGCTCGACTCCGTGCTGCCGCGCGTGTCGCTGCCGCTCGTGCAGGTGGGCATCGGCGTCGTCGTCGGACTGTTCGCCGTCTTCCCCGTGAACCTGACCGACATCGACGCGGAGCTCTTCCTCGTCCTCTTCATCGCACCCTTGCTCTTCGACGAATCCAGAAACGCCGACTACGCCGCGCTGAAGGCCAACTTGAAGGGCATACTCTCGCTGGCCATAGGCCTCGTGATCGTCCTCACCCTATGCGTCGGGTTCACCTTGAACCTGCTGCACCCCTCCATCCCGCTGGCCGCCGCCTTCGCGTTGGGCGCGGCGCTCGGCCCCACCGACGCCGTGGCCGTGGCGGCGCTCGGCGGCGACATCAACCTCTCGCGCCGCCAGAAAAGCCAGCTCTCCGGCGAGGCCCTGCTCAACGACGCGTCCGGCGTCGTGTCCTTCCAGTTCGCCATCGCGGCGGCCACGACGGGCACCTTCAGCATCGCCAAAGCCGGCGCCACCTTCGCCATCGACTTCATGGGCGGCCTCGTCATCGGCGTCGCCATCGGCGCGATCTACCTCATCATCATCCGCAACATGCGCAGGCTCGGCATCGAGTCGGCGACCCTCCACATGCTCTTCGAGATACTGCTGCCGTTTTCCACCTTCCTCATCTGCGAGCAGATCGGCGTGAGCGGCATCCTGGGCGTCGTGGCCTGCGGGCTGTTCGTCGCCTTCTTCCCGCAAAAGCTGCGTCCCGCCGGCGCGCGCAAGACCGTCCACGAGACGCGCGTGCACCTGGCGTCAAGCAGCCTGTGGGAGGTGCTCTCGTTCACGTTAAACGGCATCGTCTTCCTCTTTCTGGGCATCACGCTCGTGCAGACCATCGGCCCTCTGATCGTGGCGAACTCGCTGTCGGGCTTTTTCTGGCTCGTCGGGGTGGTGCTGCTCGTCACGCTCGTGGTCGTGGGCGTGCGCTACCTGTGGCTGCTGGCCACCGACTACATCGCCGCACGGCGCGACGGCCGGCCCGTGGCGCCCGCGCAGATGCTGCGCGACTCGCTCGTCACCACGCTGTCCGGCCCCAAGGGCGCCGTCACCTTGTCCATCGCGCTCACCATACCCGCGGCCTACGCGAGCGGCGACCCCTTCCCCGAGCGCGACCTGCTGCTCTTCATCGCCTCGGCGGTCATCGTCCTGACCCTGCTCCTGGCCAACTTCGCCGCGCCGGCGCTTGCGCCCGCAGAGGAGAGCACCGAAGCCGACGAAGCGGCCTACGAGGTGCAGATACGCATGCTGCAGCAGGTCATACGCACGTTAAACGACGAGGCCAGCGACGCCGACCGCAAGGCGGTGCGCCAGGTGGTCCGCGCCTACCAGCGCCGCATCGCCGCCATGCGCCGCAAGCTCGTGCCCAACTCGCAGCTGCGCGCCATGCGCCTCGAGGTGCTCGACGCCCAGCGCGACCGCATCAGCGACATACGCGCCCACGATGACGTGGACACGCGCATCGCCGACGACTACCTGAAGCGCATCGCGCGCATGCGCAAGCGCATAAAGAGCCCGCGCGCGGCGGGCAACGCGCAAAACCAGCCGCTCGCCTCCTCGACGAGCATCTTCAAGCGCATGCAGCACGAGATCGTCGACCATCCGCGCAAGCGCAGGACGGTGCTGGAGTTCAAGGTCGAGGTGGAGCGGGCCGCCGTGCAGTACCTGAAGACGGTGGCCGAAAGCGGCGACGGGCAGCGCGCCGAGGCGGCAAGCGCGCTTCTGGCCGAGCACCTGCCGCTTTTGCAGGCGTTGAAGACGCGCCTGGTGGAGGCCAACGCGGCGCAGGCCATCCCGAACGTGGTGGAGGGTGAAAGCGGCGCGGGCGTGGGCGCGACGGCAGCGGACGGCGCGACAGCAGCGGGCGGCGCAGGCGGCACAGGCCAGACCGGCACGCCGAGCGTCGCCTACGAGCGCACGCGCAGCGGCCGGCTGAAGAAGAAGCGCGAGGCGGCCGCCCCGAGGACCGCGACCATAGCCGACGTGCAGGCAGAGGCGCTGCGCCTGGAGCTCGACCAGATCCAGGAGATGCGCGACGCGGGCCGCATCTCGCGCTCGCTTGCCCGCGAGATGCGCGCCGACGTCTACCTGCAGCAGATGGGCTTGGACGACTAGCCCATGCAGCGCGCGCGCATCACCCCGACCGCCGTCGCGTGGCGCCTCTCGCGCGGGGTGCTGCTGGGGCTTTTGCTGGGCATCCCCGCCTTCATCCTCTCGCTGGGCGCGTGCGCCGCCGCCGGGTCTACCGCGCAATGCGCCGACACCGCCTTCGAGATGCGCTCCTTTTGCGCCACGCAGCTCGCGCGCGTGGCCGAGGAGGGCGGAGAGGTGCGCCTGTCGTGGACGCAGGTCGCCTTCGCGACGGGCTACAGCATCTCGCGCCGGCTCGGCGAGGGTGAATGGGAGCAGGTCGCCGACGTCGAAGGCGCGCAGTGCGTCTCGTACGCCGACACTTCCGAGCTGCAAAGCGGCGCCGTCTACAGCTACAGCGTCGAGGCCCTGCACGGCGAGCAGCGCACGCAGCGCTCGGATGCGGTGGACGTGCGCCTCGCCGAGCTCTCCGCCCCCGGCATCCGCCTCGGCAAAGACGGCGGGCAGCTGTCCGTCTCCTGGGACAAGGTCGCGCGCGCGACGGGCTACGAGGTCGAGTACGCGGCAAACTCGCTGCTCTTGGGCAAGCAGACCTTCACCGCAGGCGCCGACGAAGATGCCCGCAGCATCGCAGTGGACATGGGCGCGGAGTACTACGCGCGGGTGCGCGCCGTGCAGAAAAACGGCGACGAGGAGAAGCGCTCGGAGTGGACCTACTCGGACAACGTCGCAGGCGAGCGCCACGGCAAGCTGGACCCCGTGCGCCAAAACGGGGCCGAGCTGGAGCTGCGCTCTGCGATCGGCGAGAACGCGGACGGCTTCAGCATCGCGCAGGGCTGCACGAGCGACGGGCAGTTCATCTACTGCGCCCTGCACTCCGCCGCGAACTCCTCCGAGACGAAAATCGCGAAGGTGAACGCGGCCGACGGCAACGTGGCGGGCGTGTCGGGCCCGCTTGCCCTGGGGCACGCCAACGACATGGCCTTCGACGGCGCGCGCGGGCAGCTGGCCGTCTGCCACCTCGACGCCAGCGGGCCGCTCGCGGTGAGCTACGTCGACCCGAACAGCCTGGCGCTCGTCGAGACGCGCGAGGTGGTCGTGCCCGATGCGGTGGAAGGCGCCAACGACGAGCAGCGCGCAGGGATCGCGGCCGGCATCCAGGCCATCGCGTGGCAGCCGGAGAGCGGGCACTACTTCGCGCTCGTGCACGCGCACGACTTCATCGAGACCGACGCGGACCTGCGCGTGCTGCGCTACATCGCCACCGACGAGAAGAGCGTGCAGACCTCGCAGGGCATGGAGGTGGCAGGCGACAGGATCTTGCTGTCGTATTCGGGGGGCGCAGGCTACGGCAACATCATCCAGAGCTTCACCTCGAACGGGCACTTCCTCTCGCAGGTCGTGCTCGACCGCGGCGACGAGCTGGAGGACTGCTTCCTCGTGGGCAACGCGCTCTACGCGAGCTTCTACGGCGGCTCCTCGTCGCGCACCTGCCGGATCTTTCGCGTGGA
>CAVAWX010000121.1:0-3823 GCA_963592385.1 Acidaminococcaceae bacterium
GTTGTAGACGGCGGTGACGATGCTATAGGTGGTCGTGGGTGCATAGCTGCCCGGCCTGGGCTTGGGTTTGCAAAACGTCCCCTCGAAATCATGGCGCATGCATTTCATGTACTCTTCTTCGGAAAGATGCTTTTTCGCCTGCGATAATAAAGTCTTTTTCACACGCTTTTTCGCGCGCCTGGTCAGTTTCCGCGCGCACTTTTTAGCGCCATTCGGCAATTCCATCTTTCCGGATTCCCCTTTTCACAGCAATCCCCGCGCCGTGCTCGCGCCCGCCACGCAGATTCCAAGAGTTCTCGAGCGAGCGCTATGATAGCCGAACTTGAAGGCGAAAGGGAGCTGAAAGCCCCCCAGTTCCTTCAACGCAAGCCGCAACGCCCGCCGCCTGCCGCACGTGCCTGGTCCCGCCGCTCAGCCCGTCGCCTTCAGCCATCTGCAGGCATCGACCGGGTCCATCGTCGCAACGGGACAATGGCGCAACAGCGCCTCGTCGCTCGTGACGAGCGCCGTCGCGTCTGCGCGCAGGGCTGCGGCTATGAGCAAGTCGTCCTCATAGTCCGAGTGGACTACCCGGTGCTTGCAAGCGACCTCGACATCTCCCTCGTCGCAACCGATGGCGCATGCCAGGGAACGCATGGTGAGCAAGCTGTCCCAGCCCATGTCTCGCGCCACATGGGCATCTTGCTCGGACAGAATGCCATCGGCCTGTTCCCGCAACAGGCGCTTTGCCTCCCTCTCGATGAGAAAGTACAAATCTTTACTCGTCGCAACGGTGTAGAGCAAGGCCATTCCCTCGCGCAGCGAGAGCTTGACGAACGCGTCGGCGGCCGTATGCCCCGAACGGGATGCGATGAAGTAGTCGAGCCACACGTTCGTGTCGACCACGAAGCAGCGAAATCGAGAGGTGGCGGTGTTCATGCGAAGGCACCCTCTTGTTCTGCTGCGTCCCACGCCCGCTTCTCCAGCTGCTCGAAAGGAACATCGAGCGAGGAGAAGAGCTCGGGGTCGACGCCCGCCTGTTTCATCCGCTGCTCGAACAGGCCGGCGCTCTCATCCGCCAGCCGCAACAGGCTCTCCCTCTCCGTTTCGGAAGTCCTCACCCCGCCTTCCTCTTGGGCAGGACGCAGGAGGCGGGCGATGTCTTCGGGAGACGAGGCATGGCGGTCCGCAAACTCCCACAGGGACCGAACTGCCTGCGTGGGGGTGAAGCCTGCAGAGGCCAGCGCTTTGTCTCCCCTCGACTTGAGCTGCGGGTCTATCCTGGCGTTTATCTGCGCTGTGGCGACTTGCATGCGCTCCTCCTCGGCATCTTGTCGTGACCAGATGATAGGTGCAAAAACGCAAGTTGTAAAGCAAAAATGTAAAGCAATGTAAAGACGTGTATTTCACCCGCAGACGCTGCAACGGCGCGCGGCGCGGGCGCAAAGGCCGTTTACGTGGGGCTTGTGTGCTGTCGCGGGGCGCATCGGCGGCGCGGGCGGGCGCACACGGTATAATCGCGCAAGTTCAAGGGGCTGCGCGGTGCACGGAGCACACGCGCGGACAGGCGGTGCGGGCGCATCGGCGGCGCGGGGTTTCACGCGGCCGGGCACGCGCGCGCACGTGAAGACGACGAAGAAGAAGGGCGGAGGCCTCACCATGGCGAAAGTCGACAAGTCCGAGAAGAAGAAGCGCAAGGAGCTGCGCGAGCAAAACGTCAAGCTCGTCCTGGACGTGACGGGCGCGGGCTATTCCGAGGAGCTGGAGCAGGCGGTGCGCGACGCGATCTCGAACGATTTCGTCGTCATCTCGCGCGGCCACAAGACCGACGAGACCGACCCGGACCTGCGCGTCGCCCTGACGCTGGACATGCCGGTGGGCGCCACCATGGACTTCACCTCCTACTGCATCAAGACCGCCATCCAGGAGATCCGCGAGGCCTTCCTGAACAACGCGGACAAGGAGGGGTGGCTGTCGCAGATCCGCCTCGTGCGCGACATCAACGACATCGAGATCAACCTCATGCACGACGGCAAGTTCGCGGCCATGCCGAAGAACTTCGTCGAGACGGTCGTGCGCGCCCACGAGTACATCCGCGCCGAGCTCGACCGCGGCCACACGGTCACGAGCCTGGCGTTCCCCAACAAGCTGACCGGGCCGGACACCGCGATCTCCGGCGAGGGCGACCAGAACCTGTGGAAGGTGCGCTGGCGCACGTGGAACAACGGCGAGCCGGTCTTCTACGACGCCGAAAAGGACGAGTACCTCAACGACGTGAAGGAAGAGGTGTAGGGCGGCGCGTCGCAGCGCGCCCGCATCGCAAGGCCGCATCCATGGAACAGCAGCCCATAGCCGTCGCCGGCGCCGGCTCGTTCGGCACCGCCCTGTGCTCCCTTCTGGGGAGCAAGGGGCTGCCCGTCGCGCTGTGGTGCCATAGCCCGCGCGACGCCGAGGCGATCAACGCCACGCACCGCAACCCGCGGCGCCTGTCGGGCGCGGAGCTGGAGCACGTGCACGCGAGCGGCGATTTGTCCGCATGCGTGGACGGGGCGCGCGCGCTCGTCGTGGCGGTGCCCTCGTTTGCCGTCGCGGACCTGGCGCGCGACGTCGCGGGCCGGCTCGCGCCCGACGTGCCGGTGCTGCTCCTGTCGAAGGGCCTCGACGCGGCAACCGGCCGTCTTCTGCCCGAGCTCGTGGGCGAGATTTTGGGCCGCCCCGAGCGCATTGCCTTGCTCAGCGGCCCCAACCACGCCGAAGAGCTCGTGCGCGGCGCATACGCGGGCGCGGTCGTCGCCTCGGCAGACCACGAGTGCGCGGCCTTCTTCCAGCGCCTCGTCTCGTGCGCGTTCTTCCGCATCTACACGAGCGCCGACGTCGCGGGCGTCAGCCTGTGCGGCGCGGCCAAAAACGTCATCGCCATCGCGGCCGGGGTGGCGCGGGGCTTGGGCTACGGCGACAACACGGTCGCCCTGCTCATCACGCGCGGCGTCGCCGAGATACGCCGCCTGGTGCTGGCCTGCGGCGGCGCCGAGAGCACCTGCCTCGGGCTGGCCGGCATCGGCGATTTGAACGTCACCTGCTGCTCGCCGCATTCGCGCAACGGCCGTTTCGGCGAGGCGCTCGCGAAGGGCGCCGACGTCGCGGCCTTCGAGCACGCGGAAAGCGTGGTGGTCGAGGGCGCGCACAGCGCGGGGCCTCTGCTCGCGCTGGCCGAGCGCGCGGGGGTGGAGCTGCCCATCATCTCCGTGGTGAAGCAGACGATCGAGCACGAGGTGGACGCCTACGAGGCGGTCGAGCTGCTGATGGGCAGGGAGCTGAGGACGGAGTTTTAAGCGCACTCGTTCACCATGGAAAACGTGCATAGGACTGCATGACGAAAGGAGCGGCACGGCAATGACGACGACGCAGGAACGCTTCGAGCAATGGCTCTCCGGAGTGGGCGAGGAGGAGCGCGCGCAGCTTCTCGCGCTTTCCGACGAGGAGCGCGAGGACGCGTTTTTCCAGGAGCTCGCCTTCGGCACGGCGGGACTGCGCGGCGTGCTGGGCTTAGGGCCCAACCGCATGAACGTCTACACGGTGGCCAAGGCCACGCAAGGGCTTGCCGACTACCTGAACGCGCAGGCCGCTGAAGGCGAAGCCGCCGACGGGAACGGCGAGGCCGCAGGCAGCGGCGGGGAAGAGGCTGGTAAAGGGGTGCACGCGACGCCGCTCGTGGCCGTGTGCCGCGACAGCCGCCACGGGGGCGAGGAGTTCGTGCGCACCATCGCGGGCGTGCTGGCCGCCAACGGAGTGCGCTGCGCCCTCTACCCGCGCGTCGAGCCCACGCCGGCGCTCTCGTTTGCCG
>CAVAWX010000122.1:0-685 GCA_963592385.1 Acidaminococcaceae bacterium
ACACGGGGATGCCCGTGCTGTAGAACAGCTGCCCCGGCATGGCCACGATGCCCTCCACCAGGTCGGCCTCGACGATGGCCTGCCGAATCTTTCCCTCGCCGCTTGTCTGGCTGGAAAGCGATCCGTTGGCCAGCACCATGCCCATGCGCCCGCTGCGGTTCAGGTGCCAGATCATGTGCTGCACCCAGGCGAAGTTGGCGTTGCCCGCAGGCGGCACGCCGTATGCCCAGCGCACGTCGGCCTGCAGCTTGTCGCCGCCCCAATCCTTCATGTTGAAAGGAGGATTGGCCATGACGAAGTCAAACTTTTCGGTGCGATGCAGGTCGCCGAAGAAGGTGTCGGCGTTTTGCGTGCCCAAGTCGGCGTCGATGCCGCGGATGGCCAGATTCATGGTGGCCATCTTCCACGTGGTGGGGTTGCTCTCCTGCCCGTAGATGGACAGGTCGGAGATCTTGCCCTGGTGGCGCTTCACGAACTCGGCCGACTGCACGAACATGCCGCCGCTGCCGCAGCAGGGGTCGTACACGCGCCCGTGATAGGGCTCGATGATCTCGACCAGCGTTTTCACTATGCAGGCCGGCGTGTAGAACTCGCCGGCGTTCTTGCCCTCGGCCTCGGCGAACTTTTGCAGGCAGTACTCGTAGGTGCGCCCTAGGATATCGCGAGTGTCGCCCTTTTCGGCCAT
>CAVAWX010000122.1:695-3659 GCA_963592385.1 Acidaminococcaceae bacterium
TGGTGAACAGGTCCACCACCTCGCCCAGACGGCGCTTGTCCAGCTCTTGGCGGGCGAAGTTTTTTGGCAGGATGTTTTTCAGCTTGTCGTTTTCGGCCTCGATCTGGCGCATGGCCTCGTCGATCGCCTTGCCGACTTCGGGGGTGTGCGCGGCCGCCGCGATGGTCGCCCAGCGGGCGCTCTCCGGCACGAAGAAGATGTTTTCTGCCGTGTACTCGTCGCGGTCTTCCTCGAAGCCCTCGCCCTCGTCTACCAGCTCCTGATAGCGCTGGTCAAACTTGTCGGAGATGTACTTCAGGAAGATGAGGCCCAGAACCACGTTCTTGTACTCGGATGCGTCTATGTTGCCGCGCAACTTGTCGGCCGCGCTCCAGATCTGCTGCTCAAAACCGATCTCGGCAGTGTTGTCGGTTTTCTTCTTTGCCACGTCGTGCTCCTATTCGAGAATCTTGCCGTCGGTCCACAGCTCGCACTGCCGCATGACCGTGTCCATCGCGTCGTCGACGCCCTCCGGCGGGTACTTGTATTTTCGCAGAAGGCGCTTGATGGCGCGGCGCATGCCCGCACGTGCGCTCTCCTTTTTCTGCCAGTCGATGGTGGCGCTTTTCTGCAGCGTCTCGGTGAGCTCGCGCGTTATGGCAACCAGCTGGTCGTTGTCGTAGAAATCGTGCACGGCCTGCGGTTTGGTGATGGCATCGTAGAAGGCCATCTCCTCGTCGGTTAGGCCCAGCTTCTCGGCGTCGGTGCGGTCCTTCATCATCTCGCGCGCCATGTTCACCAGCTCCTCGATGACCTGCGCGTTGGTGAGCATGCCGTTGAGATAGCCGTTGAGCGTGCCCTGCAGCATGTCGGAGAATTTCTGCGCTTTCACCACGCTGGTCTTCTGGTAGGCGCGCACACGCTCCTTGATCAGCCGTTTCAGGCTCTCGACAGCGACGTTTCGCTCCTTCATGTTGGCCACTTCAGTGAGAAAGGCCTCGTCGAACAGGGATATCTCCACGTCCTTGCCATCGAACAGATTAAGGACGCCGTCGGCGTGCACCGTCTGCTCCATGATCTCGGAAACACGCTTGTTGAACTCGGCGTAGGTCATGCCCTTGCCGCCCGACGGCGTGCGCCCGGTGAGGCGTAGCACCTGCACGCGCAGCACGAACAGGTACGCCGCCTCGTGCTGGTCGTCGTGCGCCACCAGGCTCTTGCACAGGCTGAGCGCCTGGTTCATCAGTTGGCACTGCTTCAAGAACTCCTCGCAGTCCTCGTGGCGGGCGGGGTCGAGCAGCCAGTCGGTCCCCTCAGCGATGGCAGCCGCCAGCTGGCTCTTCTTATCCGTGAAGATGAGCTCGCCGTAGTCGAACCCGTATAGCAGGTCGCGGCAGACGTCGAGCTTCTCGAGGAACTTGGGGTAGGCCGTGGCGGCGACGTCCATGTTGCCGTAGTTGCCCTGGTCGCGCTTGGTGTAGTCCTTCATGGCCTGCTTGAGTGCGCGGGCGATGCCGATGTAGTCCACAACCAGGCCGCCTTCCTTGCCGCGGCACACGCGGTTCACTCGGGCGATGGCTTGCATCAGGCTGTAGCCCTTCATGGGCTTGAAGACGTACATGGTCGCCAGGCTCGGGACGTCGAAGCCGGTCAGCCACATGTCGACGACGATGGCGATCTTCAGCGGGTCGTCGTTGTTTTTGAAGCGCTGCTCCATGTCCTTCTTGTGCGTGGAGCCGCCGCACACCTCGAACCATTCCTCCGGGTCCTGGTTCGACATCGTCATCACCACGCCCACCTTCTCCTTCCAGGCGGGGCGCAGTTGCATGATGCGCTTGTAGATCTTCATGGCGATGGGGCGGCTGTAGGCCACGACGAGGGCTTTGCCCGCGAGCACGTCGGCGCGGTTTTCCTCGTAGTGGCACACGATGTCGCGGCACAGCGCGTCGATGGTCTCGGGCGTGTCGAAGATGGCGTCGAGGCCTCCCAGGTCGCGCTTCGACTTCTCGATGCTGGCCTCGTCGGCCTGCTCGGCGAATTCGCGATAGGCGGTGTCGATCCTGCCCAGCGCGTCGGCATCCAGGTGCAGCGCCACGACGCGGCTCTCGTAGTAGACGGGCTTGGTCGACTCGTCTTCCACCGACTGCGTCATGTCGTACACGTCGATGTAGTCGCCGAAGATCTCGCGCGTGTTGCGGTCCTCGAGCGCGATGGGCGTGCCCGTGAAGCCGATGTAGGAGGCGCAGGGCAGCGCCTTGCGGACTATGCGCGCGGCGCCGATGGAGACCTTGCCCGACGCGTCCATCTTCTCGGTCAGGCCGTACTGCCCGCGGTGCGCCTCGTCCACCATGACCACGACGTTGCTGCGGGCGCAAAGCGGCTCGTCGCCGTCGGTGAACTTCTGCATGGTCGTGAAGACGATGCCGTTGGCGGCGCGGCCTTCCAGCAGGTTTTTCAGGTCCTCGCGGCTGGTGGCCTGCACGGGGGTCTGGCGCAGGAACGCCGAACAGCGGCCGAACTGCCCGAAGAGCTGGTCGTCCAGGTCGTTTCGGTCGGTGATGACCACGACGGTGGGGCTGTCCAGGTGGCGCTGCAGCAGGTGGGCGAAAAACACCATGGAAAGCGACTTGCCCGAGCCCTGGGTGTGCCAGAAGACGCCGATTTTCCCGTCTCCTTTTACGGCCGCCTCGGCGTGCTCGATGGCCTTGCGGACGCCGAAGTACTGGTGGTAGGCGGCGAGGATTTTCACGACCTTGCCGTCGCCGTCGTTGAAGCAGATGAAGTTTTGGACCAGGTCGAGCAGGCGCGCCTTGGGCATCATGCCGTCGAGCATCGTCTGCCAGGTGGCCGATTTGGACGCGGAGTAGTCGCCGTCGGTCGATTTCCACGCCACGTAGCGGTCTTCGTCGGCGGTGATGGTCCCCACGCGCGTCTCGGTCATGTCGCTCATCACGCAAAAGGCGTTCGGGACGAACAGGCTGGGGA
>CAVAWX010000123.1:0-3481 GCA_963592385.1 Acidaminococcaceae bacterium
TCGAGCAGGAGGACGCGCCGGCCGGCCACGGCGGTCGCGGCGTCCGCAGCGCCCGTATCGTCCGCGCCGTTTCCGCTGCGTGCGTTGCGCGGGCTGTGTGCGCCGCGCCGACTGCCCGCTTCACCCGATTCACCCGCCGCGCCCACGCCGCCGCAGACCTCAAACGAGCCCTCCCTGTTCTTGCGTCTGGCCTCGGCGGACAGTGCGCGCTGGTCGGCGCTCTTGCGCGAGCGCAGGACGGCGCGGCAGGGCAGCCCCGTCCGCGCGCTCAACGCCTTGGCCACGCGCCCCACGTGGTCGAAGCCGCGTCGGCGCAGCGCTTGCGCCGTGCAGGGCACGGGCACGATGCAGTCCAGCTCGCCCGTCCAATCGGGCGCCGCACGTCCACGCGCCGCGACGTCGGCGGGCAGCTCGGGCCGCCAGCTCCCCCGCAGCGCGCGTGTCAGCTCGTCGGCCATATACGCGGCCAGGCGTCGCTCGTCGCCGTCCTTGTAGGCGTGCACGAGGGCGCGGGCGATGCCGGTAAAGCTCGTGGCGGCACGCGTGGCCTCGAAGGGAAAGGGTGCGGGCAGGGGGCGCTCGTCGCGGCCGGTCGCGCCGGGAGCAGGGCATTGCGTGCAGACGATGTGGCCCCAGGGCGCGCCGCAGCGCGGGCAGGCCAGGCGCTGGTCGATGCGTTCCAGCTGCGCGGCGCAGCACTCGCACAGGAGCGCGCCCGGCTCCTCGCACCCGACGCAGCGCGTCGGCCACAGCGTTTCTGCAAAAGATGTGGCAAGAGTTTTAAGTATGCGGTTACAATCGTGCACCGGCGAGGCTCCCTTCGCGCCTCTTCGCCGGTTCGCGCTTTTCCCCCACGCGGGGTTCAGTATAAGACGGACGCGCGGCGCCCGACTAGGAAAAGGAACATTTGGGCTTCATGGAACTCATCATCACCGAGAAAAACGACGCGGCGGGCCAGATCGCACGCCTGCTCGCAGACGGCAAGGCCACCAAGGACACGGTCTACAAGACGCCGGTGTACCGCTTCACCCGCGACGGCCACGACTGCGTGACCATCGGCCTGCGCGGCCATATCCTGGGCGTGGATTTTCCCGACGAGATGGTGTGGGGTAAAAAACGCGGCTGGGTGGGCCTGACCGCCGAGGGCGAGGTCGTCGAGGCGCCCGACGTGCCCGACACGCTGCCCACGCCGCCGTGGGAGAGCAAGCGCCGCCCCTTCACCGCGGAAGGCATCGCGCTCAAGACCTGGAAGATTCCCGCGCTGCCCTACCTCACCTACGCGCCCATCATCAAGCTGCCTGCGGAAAAGGAGATCATCCGCGCGCTGAAAAACCTCGCGAAGAAGGCCGACTCCATCGTGATCGCCACCGACTTCGACCGCGAGGGCGAGCTGATCGGCCTCGACGCGCTGTCCATGGTGCGCGAGGTCAACGACAGCGCCCCCATCAGCCGCGCGCGCTACTCCGCCTTCATCAAAGAGGAGATCCGCCAGGCGTTTTCGCCGGACGGCCTGGTCGAGCTGGACTTCGACCTCGCGCACGCCGGCGAGACGCGCCAGCACATCGACCTGATCTGGGGCGCCGTGCTCACGCGCTACCTGACGCTTGCGCGCTACTCCGGCTTCGGCAACACGCGCAGCGCCGGACGCGTGCAGACCCCGACGCTTGCGCTGGTGGTGGCAAAGGAGAAGGAACGCGAGGCCTTCGTGCCCGAGAACTACTGGGTGCTCTCCGGCGTGTGCAGGCCGGACGGCGCGGGCGCGGGCGACGACGACGCCTTCGCCGTCACGCACGCGGCCGGGCGCTTCAAAGACGAGGCGGCGGCAAACGCGGCGCATGCGGCGGTGGAAAGCGCGACGAGCGCGACCGTCACCTCCATCGAGAAGAAGCGCCGCAAGAGCCGCCCGCCCGCCCCCTTCAACACGACCTCGCTCATGGCGGCGGCAAGCGGCATCGGCATACGTCCCAGCCGCACGATGCGCATCGCCGAATCGCTCTACATGGCCGGCTACATCAGCTACCCGCGCGTGGACAACACGGTCTACCCCGACGGGCTGGACTACGCGGGGCTGTTGAAGATGCTCGGCGCGGGGTACGCCGCCTACAAGCCGCACGCCGACGCGCTGCTGGCCGCCGGCTCGTTTCACCCCACGCGCGGCAAGCAGTTCGACACGGACCACCCGCCCATCTACCCGACAGGACCTGCCAACCCCGACAAGCTCAAGCCCGAGGAGTGGAAGCTCTACAACCTCGTGGCGCGGCGCTTCATGGCCACGCTGTCCGACGAGGCCGTGGTCGAGGGCACGAAGATCGGCGTGGACGTGGCCGGGCAGCCCTTCACCGCGAAAGGCGACGTGCTGGTCGTGCCGGGGTACCGCGCCGTCTACCAGTACGGGATGAAGAAAGACGAGCAGATGCCGCAGCTGGCCGAGGGGCAGGTGCTCGGTTTTTCCGATCCGAAGCTCGAGGCCAAGCAGACCGAGCCGCCCGCGCGCTACTCGTCCGGGCGCCTGATCCAGGAGATGGAGAAGCACGGGCTGGGCACGAAGGCCACGCGCCACGACATGATCGAGCGCCTCTACAGCCGCCGCTACATCGTGAACGACCCCATCGAGCCCACGCAGCTGGGGGAGGCCATCATCGACGCGCTGCAGCGCTATGCGCCGCACATCACCTCGCCGGACATGACTGCCGAGCTGGAAGCCGAGATGACGAGCGTGGCCGAGGGTGAAAAGGAGCGCGACGCGGTGGTGCTGCACTCGCGGCGCCTGCTCGCGGGCATCATGGACGAGCTGATCCCGCGCAAAGACGAGATGGGCGAGGCCATCGCCGACGCCGTGACCGCCGACAGCCGGGTGGGCACCTGCCCGAAGTGCGGGGGCGATTTGTGCGTGAAGAGCAGCGCGAAGACGCGTTCGAGCTTTGTCGGCTGCAACAGCTGGCCGGATTGCGACGTCACCTATCCGCTGCCGCAGGGCAAGTACGAGGCCGTCGAGGAGGCGTGCCCGTTGTGCGGCACGCCGCAGGTGAAGGTCACGCCGTTTCGCGCGAAGGCCTACGTGCACTGCCTGAACCCGGAGTGTGCGAGCAACAAGATGCCCGAGCTGGTCGTGGGGACATGCCCCGTGTGCCGCGAGGCCGGGCGCGAGGGGCGCCTGATCGCGCAGAAGAATCCGCGCACCTTGAAGCGCTTCATCCGCTGCGAGAACCACGAGGAGTGCGGCGTGAGCTATCCGCTGCCGCAGCGTGGCGAGCTCGAGGCCACGGGCGAGGTGTGCGACGCGTGCGGGGCGCCCGAGGTCGTGGTCACGACGACGCGCGGGCCGTGGCGCATCTGCGTGAACATGGACTGCCCCAAGCGCGAGGAGGCCGCCGCCGCGAAGGCCGCCAAGAAGGGGGGTCGCGCCGGCGCCAAGGGCAAGGCTAAGGGCAAGGGCAAAGGCGCTGCCAAGGGCAAGAGCACCGCGAAAACCAAGGGCACC
>CAVAWX010000124.1:0-694 GCA_963592385.1 Acidaminococcaceae bacterium
CCGCTATCATGGTATATACATAGTCTAGACGAAGGAGGCGCGGCATGGCAGCGGTATCGGCGACGGCAACGCTTTCAAAATGGGGAAACAGCCAGGGGGTCATCATCCCCAAATCCATATGCGAGCCTCTGGGGCTTGTCGCAGGCGACAAGCTGGAGCTTTCTATCTCCGAGGCGGACGGCTCGATTGAGATGACCCCCGTTCGCCGGCGCGCGACGCGCACGCGCAAACTCTCGGCACAGGAAGTCTTCGCGGGCTGGAGCGGCACCTACGAGCTGCCCGCAGACCTCGTCGGCGAGCCGGACGCAAGCAAAGAATGCGCATGGGGCGGCGCAGCGGGCAAGGAGCTGTGGTGAAGATGATGTGCGAGCAGGGGGAAATCGTCTACATCGACTTCGAACCGCACGTCGGGCACGAGCCGGCCAAGTACCGCCCCGCCCTCGTCGTCAGCTCGAGCGCCTTCAACCTGCGCTCCTCGATGACTGTCGCCTGCCCCATCACCTCGCTCGACAACGGCTACCCCATGCATGTGGAAGTCGGTTGCGATGAAGCTGGCGGCTTTGCCTGCGTCGAGCAGCTGCGGGCGCTCGATTTGGAGGCGCGGCGCTGCAGGCACGTCGGATTCGCATCGGCTGCGCAGATGGGCGAAGTCCTCTCCCTCGTCGGCGCGGTGTTCGACATCTAACTCCTGCAC
>CAVAWX010000124.1:704-3480 GCA_963592385.1 Acidaminococcaceae bacterium
GGTGCGGCATCGAGACAGAGCTCCTGAAATCGGCGGCGCGAAAGGGGCGGGCGGCGGCCATGGTGAAAGGGGCATTTCCCGACACGCGCCCGCATATCGCGCTTCAGAAGGGTGAAGCTGTGCGCGCGATGGAGCTGATGCGGAGCTGATGCCTCCCGCACCCGGCCGATGGCGCCGAGACCTTCCGCGCGTCAGCCGATGATGCCGAGGCCTTCGAGGAGTATGCGCAGGCCGATGATGATGAGGACGAGGCCGCCGACGATGGTGGCGGGCTTTTCCCAGCGCGAGCCGAAGAAGTTGCCGATGGCGACACCTGCCAGCGAGATGACGAAGGTCGTGCAGCCGATCAGCGAGACAGCCGGCGCGATGTCCACTTCGAGAAACGCGAAGCTCACGCCCACGGCCAGCGCGTCGATGCTCGTCGCTATGGCCAGCATGAGCAGCTCGCGTATGTCGAGCCGCTCGGGTTTCGCAAGCTTGCCGGACGCGGCACCCGCAGCGCCCGCGGCGTCCGCAGCGTCCGCAACGTCCGCAGCCTCTCCGCCGCCCCCTTCACCGGCCTCGCCCTCTGCATCCTCGTGAAAGGCGTCCCACAGCATCTTGCCGCCGATGAAGGCAAGCAAGACGAAGGCGATCCAGTGGTCGACGGCCTCGACGTAGGAGGCGAACAGCGCCCCGACCGCCCAGCCGACCGCCGGCATGAGCGCCTGGAAGCCGCCGAAGAAGAGCGCGATGATGAAGGCATGGCGCCAGTTCACACGGCGCATGCCAAGGCCCTTCGCGATGGCCACGGCAAACGCGTCCATCGACAGGCCGACGCCGATGAGCAGCAAATCGAGAACGGTCACGCGCCCCAACTCCCCCTTCTTGGTGAAAACGACAAGGGGGAAGTATACGCGCTCGCGCGTGCGCGGCGCACCTGCGATGGTGAAAGGGGTTCCCGGTTCTCTGCGTGCTCGCGCCTCGCGTGCGTCCACGCCCGCCTCGTGCGCGCCTCGTGCGAAAGCCTTGCGTGTACCCCCCCCGTATACGCCTGTACGGGGCCTCGTGCGAAGCCTCGCGCGCTACTCCACGCGCAGGGCGCGCATCGAGTTGAGTATGCACAGGCAGGCCACGCCCACGTCGCCGAAGACGGCCAGCCACATGTTCGCCAGGCCGATGAAGGGCAGCGCCAGCACCATGATCGCCACCTTCACCCCGATGGCAAAGACGATGTTTTGGTGCACGATGCGCATGGTCTTGCGGGCTATGCGCATGGCGGTCGCGATTTTCGAAGGCTCGTCGTCCATGAGCACGAGGTCGGCGGCCTCGATAGCCGCGTCCGAGCCCATCGCGCCCATAGCGATGCCGACGTCGGCGCGCATGAGCACGGGCGCGTCGTTGATGCCGTCGCCCACGAACGCGAGCTTGCCGGCGCCCTTAGGCGCGCCTTTGCCTGCGCTCGCGGCCTCTTCACCCGCAGCACCTTCACTCGCGGCGCCCGCACCGCCACCGCCTTCACCCGCAACGCCCGCGCGCGCACTGCCGTCACCTTCGCCGCCCCCGAGCATCTCCTCGACCCGCGCCACCTTGTCGGCGGGCATGAGACACGCGTGGTACTCGTCGATGCCGAGCTGCGCGGCCACGGCCGCGGCCACCTCCTCGGCGTCCCCCGTGAGCATGACCGTGCGCTTCACCCCGGCCGCCTTCAGCGCGCGCACCGCCAGCGCCGCGTCCTCTTTCACCACGTCGGCGATGACGATGCACCCGGCATAGGCGCCGTCCACGGCCACGTGCAAGACGGTGCCGACCACGTCGCACGCGACGAACGGCACGGCCTCGGCCTCCATGAGCTTGCCGTTGCCCACGAGCACGCGCCGCCCGTCCACCCGCGCGGCCACGCCCTCGCCCGCCCGCTCCTCGACCTCAGCGACGCGCCCCGCGTCGAGCACGCCCGCAAAGCCCTCCTTCACGCTCGCGGCGATCGGGTGGTCGGAGAAGGCTTCGGCGTGCGCGGCCCATTCCAGCAGCGCGTCCGCCTCCACGCCCTCGTGCGGCCGCACGGCCACGATGCCGAAGCTGCCGTTCGTGAGCGTGCCGGTCTTGTCGAAGACGACCGTGCGCACCTCGGCCAGCGTCTCCAGATAGCTCGACCCCTTCACCAGGATGCCGCGTCGGCTGGCCGCGCCGATGCCGGAGAAAAACGAGAGCGGCACGCTGATGACGAGCGCGCACGGGCACGACACGACGAGGAAGACCAGCGCGCTTTGCACGCACGACGCCCAGCTCTGGCCGAAAAGAAGCGGCGGCAGAAACGCGAGCACCGCCGCGCAGCCCACGACGACGGGCGTGTAGATGCGGGCGAAGCGGGTGATGAAGTTCTCGGTCCGCGCCTTGCGCTCGGAAGCCTCCTCCACCAGCTCGAGGATGCGGTTGACGGTGGATTGCTCGTAGGCGCCCGTGGCCTCCACCACGAGCAGGCCGGTCTCGTTGATGCAGCCGCTGACGATGGCGTCGCCGGCGCGGACGACGCGCGGCACGGACTCGCCGGTGATGGCCGAGGTGTCGAGCTGCGAGTTCCCCTCGAGCACGACGCCGTCGAGGGGCACGCGCTCGCCGGGCTTCACCACGATGCGCGCGCCGCACGCCACATCGTAGGGGTCCACTTCCGCCGTCGAGCCGTCTTCGCGCAACAGGTTCGCGTGGTCGGGGGCGATCTCCATCATCTCGGCGATGGACGCGCGCGACCTGTCCACGGCGTAGTCCTGGAACAGCTCGCCCACCTGGTAGAAGAGCA
>CAVAWX010000125.1:0-2451 GCA_963592385.1 Acidaminococcaceae bacterium
AGCGCAGGCCCAGACGCAGGCCCAAGCACAGGCACCCGACGTGCCCGCCCAGGCGCCCGACGCGTCCGGCACCCAGGCCGACGCGTCCGACCCCCAGACCAGCGCGGGCACCGAGGCCGCCCGCGCCGCCGTCGCCCGCGCCGCCACGACCGCAGTGGCAAACGCCGGCGTGGCCGCCTCCGTGCAGACGAGCGGACCAGACGACGGGCGCGACACCATACGCATACTCATCCGCGACGCCAAGCCGCCTATCCCCGCCCGCGCGCTGCAGGCCTTCACCCGCACCATCTGCGCGCTGCTGCTCATCTGCGTGGCCATCATCGGCGTGCCGCGTCTGTTCGGCGTCTACGAGTTCAACGTGCTCACCGGCTCGATGACGCCCACCTACCCGCCCGGCACCCTCGTCTTCGTCCAGGAGAAAGACCCCGCCTCCATACGCCCCGGCGAGGTCGTCAGCTACATCATGGACGAGGAGCTCAACATCGTCACGCACCGCGTCGTCTCCAACAACTACGACGACAAGACCGTCACGACCAGAGGCGACGCCAACGTCTCCGACGACGCGCCCGTCCTCTACCAAAACCTCGTCGGCGTCGTGTGCTTTTCCATTCCCTACGTGGGCGGCGTGGTGGACTATCTGGTAAACGACGACCAAGGCCGCATTTTCGGCATCGGCATGCTGGTATGCGTGCTGGCCCTCACTTTCCTGGCCGAGGGGATCTGCTCGGCGCTGACGAAGCGCGCCGCGAAGGTCGTCTCGCCGTCGAGCCGCCCGGGGCGCTCGGGCCCGTCCGTGGAGATGGAGGCCGTGCGCAACACGCGCAAGCTGCGCCGCGAGCTGGCCCGCGACGAGCGTGAGAAGAGGGCCGCGAGCAAGGCCGCGCACGGGGGCGGCGGACAGGCGCACGGTGAAGCCGGGCAGCCGCCGGCGCAGGGTGAATCCGCGCACGGTGAAGCCGCGCAGCCGCCGGCGCAGGGTGAAGCCGCGCACGATGAAGCCGGGCAGACGCCGGCGCAGGGTGAAGCCGCGCACGATGATGCTTGAAAAATTTATCGCTTTAACAGATAAACGGTTGAGTTAGTGCCGTTTTCGAGGGTGAAAATGCTCGAGCAAGTGCCATAATCGCAGCTGCAAAGCACAATTCGCGCTCAATTCACATTTAGCACTGATGTAAGTGTGCTAAAATTTCCAAGTACACAAGTCGCCCCGCACGCCGCATGAAGGAGGTCGCGAATGCCCCCGTTTTCGCTCGAGGAGAAGGCAAGCCGCTTCTGCGAGCTGGCCGAGGCGAAAAATCGCCTGGGCATGTCGGAGTTCGCGCGCGGCAGGACATGGCGCCCCGTCTTGCAGGAGGCGGGCTGCGTGGAGGTCACCGATCGCTCCGACACCGTGGGCGTGCTCATGGCCCCCGACTACGCCAAGGGGCTTTCCGCCTACATCAGGCAGCTGGAAGACGAGCTGGAGCAGGCGCACATGGAGGCGCTGTTCGAGCTGCGCCGCGACTACTCGGCGCCCGCCAGCGGCGCGGACCTGGCGCAGGCTGCCTCCGCGCATCTTGCCGCCCACAGCTCCGAGATACGGGAATTCCTCGATGGCGATTCCCAATGACCTTCTCCGAGCGGCGATCGCGCAGGTGGCGGGCGTCCCCGGCATCGAGATGGCGCCCGAGGCTCTTGTCGAGGACGTGGTCTTGCTCGCGCGCGTCTGGCCTGCCGAGGACGACTTCGCCGCAGCCGTGGCAGCCAGCGTCCGCGCCCTCTCGCAGGTGGCTGCCCGCACGGTCACGCCCGACTCCCTGAAGGGGAGCCTTGAGGGCTGGTCTTCATACCACTACCAGCTGCGCCGCGTTCAGGGCGAGCCGGCCATGCTGCGCGTCGTGTTTCGCGAGCGCGGCGCCATGGTTGAGGTGAAGGGCTTCGGCCACCGCTTCAAGCCGGCGGACGTGTACCACCGCCTCGTTCTCGGCAGACGGTGATGCGCGGGGCTCCGAAACTCGTGGCAATCTGCTTGCGCGAGGGCGCGTGGGCGGGTACGATAGGCACCAGCGGCCGCCCACGCCTGAGAGTTGGGCAGCGCCGTTTTGATTGAGAAAAGGTCGCTTCTAGCGGCCTTTCCTTTTATGCCGTATAGAGGATGATGCACATGTTCTACGACTACGTGAAGCTCGAAGACGGCACCCAGATCGCGTACTCGCAGGTGCTCGACGATGGCACGGTGGAGGTGTCGGTCGAGCGTCCCGTGGACCTCGGGTTCGACTCGGCGCGCTATGTCCTTCCGTCGTTTGAGCGCTCCGAAGCCCGCGGTTTTTCCGATGTTGAAATTGCCTCCCTCGACGCGTTCATCCGCTCGAACGCCCCTTTGATGCTGCGCCTTGCACGGAATTTGCTTGCGCGAGGGCGCGTAGGCGGGTAAGATAGGCACCAGCGGCCGCCCACGCTGGGGAGCTGGGC
>CAVAWX010000125.1:2461-3419 GCA_963592385.1 Acidaminococcaceae bacterium
AGGGCGCGTGGGCGGGTACGATAGGCACCAGCGGCCGCCCACGCCGGAAGTTGGGCAGCGCCGTTCTAATTGAGAAAAGGTCGCTTCTGGCGGCCTTTCCTTTTATCTTCGCGCGCGGTTTCCACCTCGGCAAAACGGGCTGCGAGGCTCGTCGGGTGCGAGGGATCGGGCTTTCGTCTCCTACGCACGCGAACGCGCCGTGCATGTACTACGATTTCGTAGTACAATCCGGAGGCGTTGTGTTCCTGTCTCGAGCTGCGGAGGGTGAAATGCCGGCAACAGAAGTCATCCAGCTGCGTGTGACGCCGTCTCTGAAAAGCGAGCTCGAGGATCGCTGCCGCCTGCAGGGCACGAGCGTGTCCGAGAAGCTGCGCTCCCTCGTGCAAAAGGAGCTCTCCCAGGAGCAAAGCCCGCTCGAGGAAGCCGACGCCATCTTCGCCGCGGCCGATGCGCGCACGCAGGCAGCCGGCCTTCCCGAACCGAGCATCGAGGAAGTCGTCGCCTTTTGCGACCGGGTGAAGCGCGAACGCGCCGCGGCAATCGCCCAGATGTCGTGAGCGCATGGTCCACGTCGTCTTCGACACGAACGTCTTGCTCGCATCGCTTTTGAAGCCCGATGGCGCGAACCGGCGCTGCCTGCGTCTCGTCTTGGGCAACCCGGCAAGTTTCACGATCTGCTACAGCTCTCAGATGATGGACGAGTACCGCGACGTCTTGTCGCGGCCCGTCGTCACGGGGCGTGGCCTGGCACGACCCGCCCACGACCTTTTGGAGCTCGTCGCGAAAGTCGGCGAGGAGCTCGTGCCCAAGTACATCCCCGCGCTCGTGTACCCCGACATCGACGACAAGCCTTTCCTGGAGGCTGCGGTCTACGTGAACGGCGTGCTCATCACCAACAATTTCAAGGATTTCCCCTTTCTCGGCGTCTCCATCTTGGGACCCGGCGATTTTCTCCGCT
>CAVAWX010000126.1:0-3280 GCA_963592385.1 Acidaminococcaceae bacterium
CCGAGGAGGAACACGAGGCAGCGCCAGCTTGTGCTCGACATCGTCCGCTCGCGCTGCGACCATCCGGACGTCGAGCAGATCTATGCGGCCGCCCGCGCCCGCGACGAGCATGTGAGCCGTGCGACCGTCTACCGCAACCTGCATCTTCTGGCCGACGAGGGCGCCATCTTGTCCATCAAGGCGGACGGCAGGGAGCACTTCGACTTGCGCTGCGACTGCCATCCGCATATCGTCTGCACCGAGTGCGGCAACGTCGCCGACATCTGCCTGGATTTCGACGACGGCCTCGACGAGCTCGCCCGCGCCGAAAGCGACTGGATCGTCTCGTCGCATGCGGTTGTGTTCGAGGGGATATGCCCCGCGTGCCGCCGCGCGCACGCCTCCGCCGAGTAGACACACGCTTTGACATGCCTTGACATGCCGCCGGGGGGACGTATACTCGCGACGAACATATGAACAGATGTGCAGATGAACCGAGAGGAGCCGAGCGCCTTCACCATGAAGAAGAGATTCGACATATCCGGCATGACCTGCGCCGCGTGCGCGGGCAGGGTGCAGAAGGCCGCGTGCGGCGTCGCCGGCGTCGAGGACGCGGTGGTGAACCTGCTGAAAAACTCGATGGAGCTCGTCTACGACGGCGAGGCGTCCACCGAGGCCGCGGTCGTCGCGGCGGTGGAGAAGGCGGGCTACGGCGCGGCGCCCCACGACGGCGCGGGCGCGGGCGGCGGCGCGGTGGGTGCTTCTGGCGTGGACGGGAAGGCTGCTGCTGCGACGGCGGCACGCGCGGGCACGGGCGGCCGCGACATCCCCCTCGCCACGCGCCTCGTCGTCTCCATCGTCTTCACCGTCCCGCTCTTCTACCTGTCCATGGGCCACATGTTCGGCTGGCCCCTGCCCGAGGTTTTCATGGGCCACGCGCACATGATGACTACGGCGCTCGTGGAGTTTTTCCTGCTCCTGCCCGTCCTCTTCGTGAACTTCAAGTTCTTCCGCGGCGGCTTTCCGGCGCTGTTTCGCCTCTCGCCCAACATGGATTCGCTCGTGGCCATCGGCTGCGCGGCATCGACGCTGTTCGGCATGGCAGCGCTGCTGCGCATGGGCTGGGCGCTGGGATACGCCGACATGGGCGCGGCGCACGCGGCCTTCGAGGACCTCTACTTCGAGAGCGCGGCCATGATCCTCACGCTCGTGACCGTGGGAAAGGCGCTCGAGGCGCGCGCAAAGTCCAAGACCACCTCCGCCGTCTCCGCGCTGGTCTCGCTTGCCCCCGACACGGCCATCCTCGTGGTGGACGGCCGCGAGGTGGAGGTGGAGGCCGCGCAGGTGAAGGTGGGCGACGTCTTCGTGGTGCGCGCGGGCATGAGCGTGCCGGTGGACGGCGTGGTCGTGGAAGGCGCGGCGTCGCTCGACGAAAGCGCGCTCACCGGCGAGAGCGTGCCGGTGGAGAAAGGGCCGGGAGACGCGCTCACGGGCGCGACGACGAGCGTGGGCGGCTGGGTGCGCGCGAGGGCGACGGCGGTGGGCGAGGATACGGCGCTCGCGCACATCATCGCGCTCGTGGACGAGGCCACCTCCACGAAGGCGCCCGTCGAGAAGCTGGCCGACAAGATCTCGGGCGTGTTCGTGCCCGTCGTCATCGGGCTGGCCGTGCTGGACTTCATCGTGTGGATGGTCGCGACCGGCGACGTGGCGGCGGCGCTCTCGCACGCCGTGTGCGTGCTGGTGATCTCGTGCCCGTGCGCGCTCGGGCTGGCCACGCCGACGGCGGTGATGGTGGGCACGGGCCGGGCGGCGCGTTTCGGCGTGCTGGTGAAAAGCGCCGAGGCCCTGGAGCGGGCGAGCGCGGTGTCCATCGTGGCCTTCGACAAGACGGGCACGGTCACCGTCGGGCGCCCGCAGGTCGAGGATGCGGTGTGCGCGCCCGGGGTGGACATGCGCGAGCTGGCGGGGCTTGTGGCGGTGCTCGAGGAGAAAAGCGAGCATCCCCTGGCGGCGGCGGCCTGCGCGTGGGCTGCGGGCGTGGCGGATGGTGAAGGGGACGGGCGCGACGCGTGGGGCGGCGCGGCTGATGATGCGGACGGGTGCGGCGCGGCGCTGGATGGTGAAGCGGGCGGCGCAGGCGTGGAAGATGTGGCCGTGGCGGCCGACTTCGAGACCCTGCCCGGGCGCGGCGTCGCCGCCTGCGTGGACGGCGTGCGCTGCCTTGCGGGCAACGCGGCCCTCATGCACGAGGAGGGCATCGACCTGTCCGCGCTGGAAGAGCGTGCCGCGAAGGCCGCCGGCGCGGGCAAGACCCTGCTCTTCTTTGCGCAAGGCAGCGCCGCCCTCGGCTTCCTTTCCTGCGCCGACGCGGTGAAGCCCACGTCGGCCGCCGCCGTGGCCGAGCTTTCCGACATGGGGGTGGAAGCGGCCATGATTTCCGGCGATGCGCAGCCCTGTGCCGAGCGCATCGCCGCCGAAGTGGGCATAAAGCGCGTGTTCGCGCAGGTCACGCCTGCGGGCAAGGAGGAGAAGGTCCGCGAGCTCTCCTGGGACGGCAAGGTCGCGATGGCAGGCGACGGCATCAACGACGCGCCGGCGCTGGCCCGCGCGGAGGTGGGCATCGCCGTGGGCGCGGGCACCGACGTGGCCATCGAGGCGGCCGACATCGTGCTCATGCGCGACGACCTGCAAGACGTCGCCGTGGCGCTGGCGCTGTCGCGTGCGGTCATGCGCAACATCCGCCAGAACCTCTTCTGGGCGCTCGTCTACAACGTGGTGTGCATCCCCGTGGCGGCCGGCTGCTTCGCGTGGGCGGGCCTGTCGCTCAACCCCATGGTGGCGGCGGCGGCCATGAGCTGCTCGAGCCTGTTCGTGGTGGGCAACGCCTTGCGCCTGCGCGCCTGGAAGCCCCCGTTCACCCTCGCGCAGACGGGCGAGGCGCACGGGGCTAGCGGAAACGGCAGTGTTCCCGACGACTTTTCTGACGACGCCGCAAGCAGCGGCGCGGACGGACGCGGCGATGTTGCGGGATTTGGCGGCGCGCACGCCGGCGGCACGTATATAGTTGGCAGACACGACGGTGAAGAAGACGACGGCGAAGGAGACGACGGCATGACGGTGAAGAAGACGATCGACATACGCGGGATGCACTGCGAGCATTGCGTCGCGCACGTCACCGAGGCGCTCGAGGCGCTGCCCGGCGTGAAGTCGGCGAAGGTCAGCTTGAAGAAGGAGCACGCCGTGGTGAAGCTTGCCGACGACTCGGTGTCCGACGAGGCGCTGGTCGCCGCCGTGAAGG
>CAVAWX010000127.1:0-3195 GCA_963592385.1 Acidaminococcaceae bacterium
CGCAGCTGCGCGCCCGGATGCGCATCGCGGAGTACGAGCGCGAGCAGGGCCTGGCTCGCGATGCATCTGAAGTCCTCGACGAGATTGCAGAAAAATATGACCTACAAAATTGAGATACAGGACACGGCGCACAAAGACATAGACACCATCCTCGCGCATCTGTCGTCCGCATACCCTGCAGCAGCTGCCTCGTTCTACACGGGTCTCAGAAAGTGCGTCGCGAGCCTTGAGGAAGGTCTGGTCGACTACGCCCTCTCGCGCTTCCCCGAGCTTGCCGAGGCGGGCTACCACACGATGTTTTTCGACGGCTATGCCATCCTCTATTTTCAGGAGGATGCCACACGCACGATCGCGCACGTCTTTCACCAGCGGCAGGACTACGCGCGGCTCGTGTGAGCGCTCAGACGTCGCGCCTGTTTCATCCGAGCAGTTTTTGCAGGCTTTGCGACCGGAGCGCGCGGGGGTGTGCCTCGACGCAGCTTTCGCAACTTTCGCAGCGACGCAAACTGCCCGATGGGCTGCGTGTCGTTCGCGAGGACTGTTTGAGCACGGGGTACGCCCCCGCGCGCCTTCATGCGGCGAAAAGCGCGCGGGGGTCGGCGATGCGCGGGCGCTGCGCCACCGCATCCCAGGAAAAGCCGCCCACAAGCTCTGCCGCCGCGACGGGCTCGGGCGCCTCGAGCAGCCCCATCCAATGCGCGAGCCAGCCCACGAGCGCCTCCGCGCCGCCCGCCAGATGGTCGCGCACGTAGCCCATCTCCAGGTCGCGGTCGCGTTTGGACAGGCGCCGCCCTTCTTCGTCCACGAGCAACGGATGGTGGAAATACGCGGGCTCGGGGCACCCCAGCAGGCGCTGGAGCCAGATCTGGCGCGGGGTCGAGGACACGAGGTCGTCGCCGCGCACGACCTGCGTGATGCCCGCAGCGGCGTCGTCTACCACGACGGCCAGCTGGTAGGCGAAAACCCCGTCGCTGCGGCGCACGACGAAGTCCCCCGCCTCGCGGGCCAGCTCCTGCGCCACGAGCCCCAGGTGCCCGTCGTGAAACTCGACGCGCGTGTCCGGCACGGCGATGCGGATGGCCGGCCCATGCCCCGTGCGCGCGCGCAGCTTCGCGTCCGCCGCCGCCCGTTCTTCCTCGTCCAGGCCGCGGCAGGTGCCGGGGTAGATGGGAGTGCCGTCTGCCGCATGGGGCGCCGAAGCCGCGTGCAGGTCGGCCCGCGAGCAGTAGCACGGATACAGCAGCCCCGTCTCGCGCAGGCGCGCGAAGGCCTCCTCGAAGCGGTCAAGGTGCGCGAGCTGGCGCTCTGCTTCACCGTCGAAGTCCAGCCCCGCCCAGCGCAGGTCGTCCACGATCAGAGACGCCGCCTCCTCGCTGCGGCAGCGCCCGTCCAAATCCTCGAGGCGCAGCTTAAACTCGAGGCCGTCGTGACGTGCCGACAGCCACGCGAGCAGGGCGCTTGCCATGTTGCCGAGGTGCATGCGGCCGCTCGGGCTGGGGGCAAATCTTCCGGCCGGCATGGACGCTACGCCCCCGCCGCGTTCGAGGTACCCGCACTCGAGGTGCCCGTGGCAGATTCACCCGAGCCCGACGCGCCCGAGCCCGACGCGCCCGCGCCGCCTTCACCCGAACCCGCTTCACCCGCACCCGAATCCACGCCCGCCTCGTCCGCGTCCGCGACCCGCTCCAGCGGCAGGTCCACATCGTAGGACAGCCCTTCCGGCATGTCCGCGACCACCACCGACGAGCGCGTGCGCACGTCCGACAGCCACGACTCGAAGGCGCTCTCGCGCTCGGCTTGCAGGGTGTCCTCGCGCAGCTGCGCGACTATGGGCGCGGGGATGCGCTCAAGCGAGACGAACTCCTCGCCACGGCCGACCTCGAACACCTCGTCGCACAAGACCAGATACCAGGTGCCCTTCTCCTCGAACGGCGCGGACACCGCATGGGCGCCCAGCCCCTTCAGCGCCTTGGTGTAGGCGTTGCTCATCTTCGCGCGGTCTGCCGCAAGCGAGCTCCAGCCGGCCTCGCGCACGGTCTGCCCCTCGCCTGCCACGGCGGCAAAGGCCTCGTAGGAGATGGCGCCCGTCTCGTCCGGCACGAGGCGCCCGGCCGCGTTTTGCGCCTCCTCCTGCGAGGCAAAGCTCAGGTAGTACGAGTGGCGGCCGTTGTAGCTGCTCGCCGTCTCGTTTGCCACGACCTGCACCGCGTCGTCGCCCGGCTCGGCCACCTCGACCACCGCCTGCGAGAGCTTCTTCTCCAGCAGGCGGTCCTCCTCGTTGTCGCGCCACGAGGCCGCGTCGTAGCCGTAGCTGGCCAGCACGCTGTCCCACGAGTCCTTGCCGTAGCGCTTCTCGTAGTAGCGCTTCTCCGTGGCGATGAGCGACTCGAGGTCCTTGTCGGTGACGACGATGTCGCGCGCGGCGCATTCCTGCCGCACCAGCGCCTCGGGGATGAACACGGTGTCGAGCACGTAGTGGCGCAGGCCCTCGGCGGTGTAGCCCGCGTCGGCCAGGAAACTCGCCCAGCCCGCGTCGGTCTCGTAGTCGACGTTTTCCGAGCGGAAGCCCTCGATGTAGGCCGTGACCGTGTCCTCGGAGATCTCGACGCCGTTGACTGTGGCGGCCGCCGCGCCCGTCTGCGAGGACAGCGCGCCGGAGCCCGCGCCGGAGGCGACGAGCAGGGCCGCGGCGACGACGCAGACGCAGGCTATGAGGGAAAGGCGCCGCACAACGCGTGCTTTCTGCCGCCGGCAAACGCGGCGAGGTTGGCCTCCACGGTCTTTTTCGGCACACGGGCCTCGATGACGGCGCGCCAGACCTCCTCGGTGAAGGGCAGCACGGTCGAGGCCGCGCCGAGCAGCGCGATGTTCACCGATTTCGGGCTGCCGGCCTCTTGCGCGAGCTGCGCGGCCGGGATGCGGCGCGCGCCGAGCTTGTCCAGGCGGCCGTCGATGTCGCGGGGCAGGCGCTGCTTTCCGCAGGCCACGGCCTGGGGGGCTTGCAGCTCGTCGTTGGTGAAGAGGACGGCGCCGTCTCGGGCGAGAAATCCCTGGGCGCGCAAAGCCTCCAGCTTGTCGAAGGAGACGACGAGGTCCGCGCTGCCTGGGTCGGCCACCATGCTGGCCACCTCGCGCCCGAAGCGCACGACGGATGGTATGACCAAGCAGCTCTGACCTATCGCGTGGTGCGTCAAC
>CAVAWX010000128.1:0-2790 GCA_963592385.1 Acidaminococcaceae bacterium
AAAAACGAATAAACGAGAAAACGGTCGCTCTTCCACATTCGCGGCCAGGGTTCAACAGCAAGGAGCTTCGCGATGCCGTCGAAAGCAGTGACGGTCAGATTCACCGAAAAGGAATACGAGAGACTCGACGCGAATGCGCGCCGCCTCGGCGTTTCGCGCGTCTGCATGCAGGATGCGGAGAAGTCGTCGGCGGAGATTCGACGCAATTGCGAGAAAGCGTTGGGGGAGGGTCTTTCGGTCGCGGTGCATGAAGAGCGCATTCGCACATTCGGCAACTTGAGGCGCTTCTGCGAATCGGCCCCGCTGCGAACATCGCGCCGCTGATGCGTGAGCAGTCGCGAACGGCTCAAATGGCAAACCCCGCCGACGCGGCAATGGCGAGTCGGCGGAAGCGCGGGGTCCCCTCTCCTCGACGCCCTCCCAGAGCCGCAGCGCGCGCAAGCGCTAGCGCCGCGCCAAGCTCGCTTTCAGTTGTCTGCAAAGTGCAGACAACTGAAAGGAAGGGAGCGCAGTGCAAGAGGACCGGCCTGCATTCGCCGGGCAATGGCACGGCGCCAACGGCGCCAACCCCGAAGCCGACGCCGGGCCGCTACCCGGCGTCGCCGAGGCGAAGGCATTCATGGAAGAGCGCGCCGACGAGCTGCGAGCCCTAGCGCCGGACGGCGAGACCGTCGGCGGCGCCGGGGTCGGCGCATGGATGGCAGCCGCAAAGCGCGGCGAATGGCCCGTTTTGTGGCCGAGCCGTGAAAAACGGCCTCGGCCGAAAAAATTTTTCGAGCAGCCCGATTTTCGAGCCGCCTCGCGCGCCCGCGTCTTGATGGCGCGTGCGCGATTTTCATGCGTGCGGGCGTGCCCGCGCGGTGGCGCCGCCGCTCTGACCTGGCAATACTTGTTTTCGATTTTTTCCGCCGGCACAATCGCCGCAGAGCCGGGAACCCCGGCGCCGCGGCGAAAGCCCGCCTGCCGCGCCTGGATCGTTTTCGACCTGTCATTTAGCGGTTTCGCCACTTATGTACACTACAGTAAAGAGAAAGGAAAAGTGCCATGACCAGCGGAAACATCAAACTGAACAAGGGTCAGGCCGCAGCCGTTCGGGCCATCGAGTCCGGCGCGAACGTCTTCGTCACGGGCGAGGGCGGCACGGGAAAGTCCGTCGTCGTCGAGGCGGCCACGGAGGCGCTGCGCGCCGACGGCAAGCAGGTGGTCCTATGCGCGCCGACGGGCGTCGCCGCCAAGAACATCGGCGGCGCGACGGTCCATTCGGTATTCAGGTTCGACCTGGCCCCCAAGGTCGCCGACGCGCTCGAGAAGGTGAATCCCTCCAAGGTCGTGCACGGCGCCGACGTCATCATCATCGACGAGATCGGCATGGTCCGCCGCGACACCATGGACGCCATCGCCCGCGTCGTGGGGCTCGAGAACGAGGCGAGGGCGAACGACCCGGAGAGAGAGCGCCTGCAGCTCGTGGTGGTCGGCGACTTCTCGCAGCTGCCGCCCGTGGTCGACAGGGAGGAAAAGCGCGCGCTCGTCGCCCACTACGGCCGGGAGACGGCTGCGAGCGGCTTCTACGCATTCGAGGCCGAGGGGTGGGAGTCCCTGGGCTTCCTCGTATGCCTGCTCGACGAGGCGATGCGCCAGGCGGACCCGGTCTTCGTCGCCATGCTCAACCGGGCCCGCGTCGGCGACGAGTCCTGCATTCCCTACTTCAACAGGCTCGCAGGCCGCGGCCAGGCGCCCTCCGAGGCCGTCTCCATCGTCTCGACGAAAAAGGCCGTCACGGCCGCGAACGCCGCCCGCCTCGACGCCCTGGAAGGCCGGGAGCGCGTGTTCCTCGGCGAGGTCGAGCGCGAGTTCAAGGTCAATGACATGCCGGCCGACGAGGAGCTCAGGCTGAAGGTCGGCGCCCGCGTCATGTGCGTCGCGAACGACCGCGACGCGGGCTACATCAACGGCTCGACCGGCACGGTCTCCGACCTCGACGCGCGGGGCTGCAACGGCGCGCCGGCCGTCGCCGTGAAGCTCGACGACGGCGCCGAGGTTCTGGTGACCAGGAAAAAATGGGAGAACGTCGCCTACGACGTCGTGAAGGGGCGCGACGGCAAGCCGCACCTGAAGGAAATCGAGCTGGGCACCTACGAGCAGCTCCCCCTGAAGCTCGCCTACGCGATCACCTACCACAAGAGCCAGGGCTGCACGCTCGAAGCGGTGCAGATCGCGCCGAACGCGTTCGCGCCGGGCATGCTCTACGTCGGGCTCAGCCGCGCCAAGAGCGCGGCCGGGATATACCTCACCGGGCCGATCCGCAACGACGACGAGCGCTGCGATTTGCAGGCAGATCCCGCCGTGGTGAAGTTTTACGAGGAGGTCTGCGGGTGGGAGCCGCCCGCTCCGGCGAGCGGCGACGAGGTCCCCGACCTCAAAACCGCTGATGGCAAGCCGAAGGAAGAGGCGGTTGCTGGGGGAAATGCCCAAGTTGCATCTGGAAATTCGCACAAGAAGAGCGACCTTGAGGAAATCCAGGAAGAGCTTCACGAGCTGCTGGGACGCGACGGAAAGGCGTGGGTTCGCGTCTACGAGCTGATCTCGCGGGTTCGCCGAGAGAAGCTGTACAAGCCCGAGCACAAGTCTTTCTCCGCCTGGCTGAGGGCCGAGGCGGAGCGTGAGGGCGTCGCCGAATCCACCCTCTGGCACCGCAAGAGCGCGGGCGACTTCTACACGTCCTGGGCGGAGAGCCGCCCCGACGCCCCGGCGCTCGAGGAAGGGAGGCACCTTTCCGAGGACAACCTGAAC
>CAVAWX010000129.1:0-2254 GCA_963592385.1 Acidaminococcaceae bacterium
CCCCTGAAAAAGCTCGACGCCGTTGAATCGCCAGACGGGCGTCGGTAAGCGCTGGGAGAGAGGCGGCATATGCCGACATGCCGGAATGCGGAGGTGGATGGGGTTCGCCGCATGAACAAGCGCCATTCGCGCGAAGGGCCTCTCTTCGGGGAGGCCCTTTTTGCTACTCTTTTCCCAAAGCTTTTCCAGTGCGAGGAAAGGGGATGCGCCATGGACGGGAGAACACGCTCGAGACGCTCGATGTGCTCGAATCTCGCAGCTCGGAAAGGGTGCGCGGATGTTCATGTGCATGTCTGCGCCCGCGCCCGCATGCACGTGCATGCCCGCGCCTTCCTGTCGTTTGCGTGCGCGCTGGCGCTATGCTTCTCCATGTGCCTGCCGTCCGCGCAAGCCTTTGCCACCGCCGCCTCTGACACCACCTCTGACGCCGCCCCCGCAGAAAAGGGGATCTTCGAGACTTCCTCCTCGCCGCAACCGGGCGAGACGGCAGGTGGCGTGCGCCTGAAGACCATCGAGGAGATCCGCGCGCAGGCACGCAGCGGCTCCATCGTCGAGCTGACCGAACAGGAGAGAAAGACCGACGAGGAGGCGGCGGCAGACGCCGCGGCCCAGGCTGCCGAAAACGGCTTCGGCGCCGCCTCCCTGCCGACCTCGCTCGACCTGCGCGACCACGGCGTCGTCTCCTCGGTGAAGAGACAGAATCCCTGGAGCGATTGCTGGGCCTTTGCCTCGAACGCCGCCGCCGAGATCAGCCTGGCAAGCGCCCTCGCGCAAAAAACTGGGCAGGACCCGCAGGCCCTCGACTTCTCCGCGCTGCAGACGGCGTGGTTCGGCTACACCCCGCTGTCCGAAGACGCGTCCACGCTTTCCGGCACGGCGGCCTCGCAGGCAGGCGAGGGCGCGATATCCATATCCGACAATGTGAACAGGCTCGACGTGACCGGCAGCTTTATCGTGTCCGCCTCCTGCTTCATGCAGGGCATCGGCGTCTCGTGGCTGGCCGACACCCCGTACTACGACTCCGAAGGCACGCGCGAGACGGATACGGACTGGTCGCTTCCCGAGGAAAAGCGCTTCACCAGCCTCGCGCGCTTGAAGAAGATGAACTTCCTCGACAACCTGCACACTACGAGCTGGGGCCTCGACGAGTCCGCGCTGGCGGCGGCCAAGACCGAGCTGAACGAGGGGCGCGGGCTTGCCGCCGCCTACCACGTGGGCACCACCACCGAGGAGTACGGCGCGTACATGAACGAGGACAACTGGTGCCAGTACAACTACGCGACCGACGCCGCGGGGACCACCACCAACCACGTGGTCTGCATCGTGGGCTACGACGACGGCTATTCGGCGAGCAACTTCAACGAGGGGCACCAGCCGCCGGGCGACGGCGCCTTTCTCGTGAAAAATTCCTGGGGCTCGAAAGACTCGACTGGCGACGACTATAACGACTGGGGCATAGACGGGTCGGGGTATTTCTGGCTGTCCTACTACGACCACTCGCTTTCCAGGACCTGCTCGTTCGAGTTCGACCTCGACTCCTACACGGGCGACTACATCGACACGAGCAACGAGGTCGTCGACCAGTACGACTACCTGCAGGCGGCGGCCGTGGTCAAGATGACGATTGGCGACGGGAGCAGCGCCGACGGGAGCAGCGCCGGCGCGGCTGCCGCCGACGGGTGGTACTCCAACGTCTACACGGCCTCCGAGCATCAGGCTGTCCACCATGTGGGCACCTACTACCTCGGCAAGGATTGCACGCTGCGCTACAAGGTCTACAAGCTCAAAGACGATGCGACGGCCCCCGACGACTACGTGTCGGACGTGCCCGCCGCGCAAGGGTCCTACACCGCGGACAGCGAGGGGTATGCGAGCATCGCGCTCGATACGCAAGTCGAGCTCGAGCAGGGCGAGAAGTACGCCGTGTGGTTCTCGCAGACCGACGGAAACGGGATGTCGTATGCGCCGCGCGGGGCGAACCTGGCGCCCGATGCGGGGGTCACGGGCATCTACTACGGGGGAAATGCCGTGGTCAACGAAGGGGAGAGCTTCTCAACTTCGTCGCTTGGCGATGGATGGACGCAGCTGGCGGGCACCACGGTCGAGAGCATGCCCGGGCTCGTCTTCGACAACTACTGCGCGAAGGCCTACGCGAGCGTGCTGCCCGCGGGCGCGGATGCGTGGGAGCGCCTGGGCGGCAACACGGCCTTCGGCACGATGAAGCAGATCGTGAACGAGGGCTGGGGGAGCAGCG
>CAVAWX010000130.1:0-2227 GCA_963592385.1 Acidaminococcaceae bacterium
CCGCTCCTGCGGAGGGCATGCAGGACGTCGCTTTTCCGCATAACTTAACTCGCACCTGGCTGCGGCGCCTCGCCACGCGCTTAGCTGCGGCGCTCGACCTTGATGGCGCCGCGGTCCAGGTGCATGGACAGCTCGCCGTCGAGCAGGGCCTGCAGGTCGTGGCCGACGATCTCGGCGCGCCAGCCCTTCAGCACGGAGTTGTCCTCCGTGTGCCCGCGCGCGAGGCGCAGCAGGTCGTCGTGGGTGGCGAGCACCGCGGCGGCCACCCCGCTCTCGGCGGCCCGCACGTCCACGAGCGCCGCCATCAGGTCCACCGCGCCGGCGACCGCCTTGTCGCCGCGCTCGTGGCGCTCGCAACGCGGCAGCTGCGCGTCGGGCGTCTGCCCGCCCAGGCGCACCGCCTCCAGCACCTGGTCGACGTCGCGCGCGGACAGCTTCTCGGCCAGGCCGCGCACCTCCAGCAGCCGCCGTTTCGTGCGCGGCGCCTTGCGGGCCACCTCGACCAAGGCCTCGTCGGCCATCACCCACTTGCGCGGTATGTCGCGCACGCGCGCCTGCTGCTCGCGCCACGAGGCCAGCTCGCGCACGATGGCCAGCTGCCGGCGCGACAGCGACGAGGTGCGCTTGACCTTGCGCCACATCTCGCGCGGGTCGACCTCGTAGCGGGCGGGGTCGCTCATGTCCTCGAACTCGGCGTCGAGCCACGACAGGCGCCCCTTCGCCTTCAGCTCGCGCACCATCAGCTCGTATATCTCGGGCAGGTAGCGCACGTCGTCGAGGGCGTAGCGCAGCTGGTGCTTGGTCAGGGGGCGGCGCGTCCAGTCGGTGAAGCTGTCGGCCTTCTCCAGCTGCACCTGGCACATGCTGCGCACGAGCGCGGCCAAGCCCACCTGCAGCGGATAGCCCAAGAGCGCGGCCGCCGTCTGCGTGTCGAAGACGGGGCGCGGCGCCACGCCCGTCTCGTGCAGGAGTATGGCGATGTCCTGGGAGCCGGAGTGGAAGACCTTCACAGTGGCCGGGTCGGCCAGAAGGGTGCCGAAGGGGCGCAGGTCGAGGTGCAGCGGGTCGATGATGGCGGAGACCTCGCCGTTGTTCACCTGCACGAGGCACAGCTTCGCATAGTAGGTTTTCTCGCGCAAAAACTCGGTGTCGATGCACAAGATCTTCGAGCCAGAGAGCAGGGCGACGAGCGCCTCAAGGTCTTCTTGGGTCTCGACGTACTCGCTCATCTAGCGCGCCCGGCTTTCGTCGGCCCGGCTTTCGTCCGTCTGGGCGCGAGGAGCCGGCGCCGCTTCACCCTGCGCGGTTCCATCCTGCGCAGCATCGGGGTCAGCTTCATCCTGCGCCGCGTCGTCGTGCGCGGTTTCACCCTGCGCCGCATCGGCCACCGCCGCACGCGCCTGCTCGCGCACATGGCGCTGCAGCATGATGAGCAGCGCCGTCGCGAAGCCGAAGATCATCATCGCGTAGAGCAGCGCCGAGACCGGGGCGCCGAAGATGTGCTCGATGTGGAAGGCCTCCAGGAGCAGCTCGACGCCCACGAGCATGATGAACGCGAGCGCGACGACCTTCACCTCGTAGTTGCGGTTGATGAAGTTGCTGATGGGGTCGGCGAAGGCGATCATGATCAAGACCGCGCCGATGACCGCGATGATCATGACGAGGATATGGCCGGACAGGCCCGCCGCCGTGATGACGGAATCGAGCGAGAAGACGATGTCCATGACCATGATCACGGCCACGGCATGCGCAAGGCCGATGCGCTTGCGCGGGGCGGGCGCGTGCTCGCCGGATGCCCCCGGAACCGCCGCAGCCGCTTGGAAGCTCTCGCGCAGCTCGGCGATGCCCTTGTAGACGAGGTAGGCGCCGCCAGCCAAAAAGACCAGGTCGCGCACATTCATGGCCGTCTGGCCGCCTTCGACGCCGAAGGGCAGGGTGAAGACGACGACGTTGATGGACATGATGGCGACGACGCAGCAAAGAAGGATGCAGCGCATGATCATGGCGGCGGCCAGGCCGAGGCGGCGGCCGATGTGCTGTTTTTCGGGAGGGAGGCGGTCGGAGGTGATGGAGATGAAGACGAGGTTGTCGATGCCGAGCGCCAGCTCCAAGAACATGAGGATGGCGACTTCTCCCCAGCCGGCCGGCGTGGAAAGCGGCGCGAGAAGCGATACGAGAAACTCCAAGTTGCCTCCTTGCGGGCGAAACGGGCGCCCGTTCACACATG
>CAVAWX010000131.1:0-1368 GCA_963592385.1 Acidaminococcaceae bacterium
CTGCAGCCACGTTCCTACAGTTCAAGCGCCTCGGCACGCCAGGCGGCGATCTGCTCGAGCAGGGCGGTGTCGCGCTCTTCGGGCAGCTCGACGAGCCGGCCGTAGGCCCATCTCTCCTCGGGCGGGTCGAAGGTGTCCACCCCGCTTTTCGGCGTGAAGGTCATCTCGCCGAAGTAGATATGCCCCTCCACGTTGAAGAGGTCCACGCGCACGTGCGCGAACCCCTGCGAGAGCGTGGCGGCGATCTCGAGCATCTCGTCCAGGTTCTCCGGGCGGGGCACGCCGTCGTCGAGGTTCGGGTACGAGGCGAGGCAGGGCAGCAGGTTCCAGTCCGTGTCGTAGCAGTTGCGGCAGTGCTTCGCCTTGCCCGTCAGGCCCGTGGAGCACCATATGGAATGCGGCACGCCGCCAAAGCAGTTGAACTTGTAGTCGACGAGCCCCGTCCCCGCGCGGTCGATGTTTTCCTCCGCGATGATCTTCGGCGGGATGTTCATGTAGTGAACCTCGTAGCCGTAGTGCAGCGCGTAGTTGCTGTTCAGGCTCGTGGCCAGCTTGGCGCGCGTCTTCACGCGGTCGAGCGCGCGCGCGTTGTCCGCGACGCAGACCCCGCCGCTGCCGTGGTTGGTCTTCAAGACGAACGACTCGGGCAGGGCGTCGAAATCCACCTCGTCTGCCGTGTCGTAGACGCCGAGCAGCCCGACGAGGTGCTCGGCGCCGATGCGCTCGGCCACCCACTCGCGCGCAAGGTACTTGTCGGCCAGCAGGGTTTTTTCGGGCGTCGCGGCGAAGAGCTTGAGCCACTGGAGCTTTTGGTTGTAGGTGCGCGCGTCGTCGAAGTCGAGCTTTTCGCCGGTCTTTTGCGTGTACCAGACGCGCAGGGCCTCGGGGATGTCGGCAGGCACGCGACGCCAGTCGATGGGGGCGCCCACGAAGCCTGTCGGGCGGGTGAAGCAGGACGCCGCACCGGCCGCGCCGCCCGCGCCCGCGCCGCCCTCGGGCCGCCCGAGCACGAGGCGCGGCAGCTTCAAGAGCTTGCGCCCCGCGCGGTATTCCGCGCCGCGCTGCAGACGCCGCCGCGCGCCCCTTTCCTCGCGTAGCTCGGCATCGCGGTTGTAGGAGAGCAGGTAGAGATGCCCGGAGGCGAGGACGGTCTGCAGCATGTTCCACTCGCGTGCGGTGAAGCGCTCGCGGTTCAGCTCGCCTGCCGCCTCGAGGGCGGCGAAGTCGTCGTGGAAGCGGTCGGCAAAACTCGGGCGCAGCTCGGGGGCGATGCGCCCCATGTTCCACTGGTAGCTCTGGAAGCGCTTGGCCGCGGCCAGCTCGAGACGCGTCTGCCCCAGTTCGGGGTGGCGCTGCATGAACGCGCGG
>CAVAWX010000131.1:1378-2138 GCA_963592385.1 Acidaminococcaceae bacterium
GGTAGAACAGCCCGTTGTCCTGGTAGGAGGCACCGGGGCTTTCGTTTAAGCGTATGCCGGCGTCCTCGATGAAGGCGCGGCGGTATATGCCCGGCTGGTTGATGGCGAACAGCCGCAGCGTCATCGGGTCTGCGGACGGGTCGAAGACGTGCCCGTACCACGCCTTCATCTGCGTGACCTGGCGTTCGATGAAGCTGCGGTCCGCGCCCTCGCCCTTGAACTTGCGCCAGTTGCCGCGCACGAGGTCGGGCATGCCGTTGGCGGCCGCCGTGCGCCAGTAGGTCTCGTACATGGTCGGCTCCACGAGGTCGTCGGCCTCGAGTATGGCGACGTACTCGCCTCTCGCGGCGGCAAACCCGTCGTTGACCCCGGCGCCGTACCCGGCGTTTTCCTTGTCGATGATGCGCACGCGCGCGTCGCGGGCCGCGTACTCCTCCATGATCTGCAACGTGGCGTCGGTGGAGCCGTCGTTTATGCAGACGACCTCGATGTCGGCAAGGGTCTGCGCGAGCACGCTGTCCAGGCACGGGCGCAGGTAGCGCTCGACGTTGTAGGCGGGCACGACGATCGAGACCTTCGGCGCGCCCATCTCCTTCACCTCGAGGTTTTTCACCGTAGCTCCTCTTCTAGTCGCGTTTGAACAGGTCGCGCGTGTAGACCTTGGCGGCCGCGTCGGCCAGCTCGTCGTCGAAGCGGTTGGCCAAGATCACGTCGCAGCGCCGCTTGAATTCCGCCAAATCGCGCGTGACCTCGTCGCCGT
>CAVAWX010000132.1:0-2008 GCA_963592385.1 Acidaminococcaceae bacterium
GATTTGAGCGGCTTTTCATCGTATTTCTTCAGAGCGCTCATCATGCCGGCGTGGGAGAGCAGCTCGAGGTAGTGCGCGATGGTGTCGGTATTGCCGCGGTCGTCGAGCTGGCCCAAGAGCTTGCGATACGAGATCTCCTGGGCGGAGTAGAGGGCACCCAACTCGAAGAGGTTGCGCAGCAGCGCGGGCTTGCGGACGTTTTCCATCTCGAGGACATCTTGCATGATGGTCGGCTCGATGATGGAAGCGTGCATGTAGTCGAGCCAGCGCGTCTCGTCGTCCTTGAGCGCCGCAGCCCCGGGATAGCCGCCGAAGTACAGGAAGTCGTCGAGGCTGTAGCCGAACGCCTCGGCGCACTCGGCAAACGACCATTGGGTGGAATGAAGCGTCTCGAAGCGCCCCTTCAGCGATTCCGCAAGGCCGCTTTGCAGCAGAAGGGTCGAAGAGCCCGTGATCACGACCTTCAGGTTGCACCCCTCGCGCGTGTCCTCGTCCCACAGGAACTTGACGGTCGAGGACCAGTCGGGCACTTTCTGGATTTCGTCGAGGGAGAGAATCGCACCGGCGCTCTGAGCCGAAAGCGCCCGCGCCTCGGTCCACAGCTCCTCGAGCTTGCGGGGGTTTCTGTCGCGCGGCCTGTCGAAGGAGAATTCGAGCCTGGGAGCCATGGAGCGCGCGAGGGTCTGGGACACCGCCGTGCTTTTCCCGGTTTGCCTGGGTCCTGTGATGATTTGGATGAAGTGGCGCTCTTCAGTCAGCCTCTGCTCGAGCGTCGCGACGATATCGCGTTCGTACATGCCGAGCCTCCCGCCTTGAACGAGGTTTCTTCACCACGAAAAGTATAAACCTTGCATTTTGCAGATTTCAACAATTTGCGAGATTTGGCTGGCAAATTGCGGGAATCGCGGTTTTGGTAGGTTGAGCGGGGTTGCCGCAGGGTGAAGAGGGCGAAAGGGATGAAGGGGAAACCCGCAGGCAGACGAGGCGTCAGACGCCGGCGTAGTCGAAGGCGGGGATGAAGGAGTCGGCTGCGGCCTCGCCGTCTTGCATGAAGGAGCGGGTGAAGCCGAGCGCGAGCGCGTAGTCGACGAGGGCGTCGTAGTCGTTTGGGTCCACGGGGCCGGCAAGCTCGGGGAAACGCGCGCCGATGCCGGGCATCGGGGTGTACTGGCTCATCAGGCTCAAGGTCAGGTCGGCGGCGTAGGGCTTTGCCGCGAGCAGGCGCAGCACGGCGAAGGCGTCGTCGAGATGCCCCGGCAAAAGCAGCAGGCGCACGACGACACCGCGCGTCATGCGGCCGGCTTCCATATCGCAGCCCGGCACCGTGTCGAAGGCGGGCGCCCCGGCCGCCGCATGCATGGCGTCGAGGGCGGCGCGTGCGACCTGCGGATAGTCGGACGCATGCGAGTAGCGCGCCGCCAGCTCGCCCGAGGCGTACTTGAAATCCGTCAGCCACACATCCACCGTATCGGCCAGCAGCGCGAGCGTCTCGGGCGTCTCGTAGCCGCTCGTGTTCCACACTACGGGCAGGGTGAAGCCCCGCGCCCGCGCGAGCGCCACGGCCTGGACCACCTGCGGGGCGAACTGCGTCGCCGTGACGAGGTTAACGTTGAGGGCGCCGCGCCCTTGTTGCTCGAGGCAGATCTGGGCCAGGCGCTCCACGGACACGGCACGCCCCACCCGGCCTGCGGCTATGGGCGCGTTTTGGCAATAGGCGCAGCCCAGGGGGCAGCCGCTGAAGAAGACCGTGCCGCTGCCTGCCGTTCCGCTGATGGGCGGCTCCTCCCAGAAATGCAGCGCCGCGCGGGCAAGCGCGACCTCCGCGCCCTGGCCGCAGACGCCCGTTTGCCCGGAAATCCGGTCCGCGTGGCACTGGCGCGGACACAGGGTGCAGTCCGCGAGCAGGGCGCGTGCGTCAAAATGTGTGCTGGAGCATGCGCTGGCCTGCACGTCCGCGCTCGCGCCTTCGCACGCGCCGTCGCCCGCATCGTGGCGCGCGCCCATATCG